>JAFTXM010000077.1 GCA_017465025.1 Oscillospiraceae bacterium | reverse complement strand
TCTGCTCGGGCCGGGCGTTTTCCCGGTTCAGCGTGCGTCTGGCCTGAGAGTGAAGCTTCTTTCGCCGCCGCTCCACCTCGTCCTGAACGATCCTTGCGTCCACATTTGCCATCTGCGCCACGCGCATGGCGTAGACCTGCCGTTCAACACTGCCGGGGAATTTCGCCACAAGCTCGGAGGCTTCCTTTAAAAATTCCACCTTCTGCTCGTCGGAGCTCAGATCGTATTTCGCGGTTATCTGCCCAAGCCTGTAGTCTATCTGGTGTTCGGAGGCCTCAATGAGATTTCTGAAAGCGTCCGGCCCTTTGAGCTTTATATACTCGTCCGGGTCCTTGGCGTCCTGCATTTTCAGCACCTTTACCTTCAAATCCAGCTTTTCAAGGATGGATATGGCCCGCTGGGCGGCCTTCATGCCTGCGTTGTCGCTGTCGTAGGCGATGATGACCTCATTTGCGTAGCGGGAAATCATCCGCGCCTGCTCAGGGGTCAGGGAAGTGCCGAGGGAGGCCACGGCAGAGTCAAAGCCCGCCTGATGCAGCGACACTACATCTATATTTCCCTCTGAAAGAATTATATATCCGCTTTTTGATTTTTTAGCCAGATTTAGGGCGAAAAGATTGCGGCTTTTGTTGAATACAAGTGTTTCCGGGGTGTTGAGATATTTGGGCTCGCCGTCGCCGAGGATACGCCCGGAAAAGCCTATCACATTGCCCCGCACATCAATGACAGGGAACATGAGCCGGTTTCTGAACATATCGTAGAAGCCGCCGTTTTTGCCCCTTTTCACAAGACCTGCGTCCAGAAGCTCATAGTCGGTATAGCCCTTGTCCCGCAGGGCGTGGAGAAGGCTGTCCCATGTGTCGGGGGCGTAACCCAGACCAAAGTTTCTCGCCACCTTGGGACTAATGCGGCGCCTTTGCATATAGTCCACCGCAGCTTTTCCCGCCTCTGTTCCCAACTGCTGGTGGAAAAATCTGGCAGCATCCCGGTTTGCGTCCAGAAGCCGGGAGCGTCTTTTCGCATCCTTGTCGGCAGCCTGCTCAGGGATAGCCATGCCTGCACGCTTTGCCAGAAACTCCACCGCCTCCGGGAAGCTGAGATTTTCGATCTCCATCACGAAGTTTATCACCCCGCCGCCCTTGCCGCAGCCGAAGCAGTGGTAAATCTGCTTATCGGCGGAGACGGAGAAGGAGGGGGTCTTTTCCCCGTGGAAGGGGCAAAGGCCAAAAAGATTGGAGCCGCTTTTCTTGCCAAGGCGCACGTAGGAGGACACCACATCCACAATGTCGTTTCGCTCCGCCAGTTCCGTTATGAAATTTTCGGGAAAGGCCATTTACTTCACCTTGCTTTTCGGGGTCTGGTTTGTTTTGCTGTTACTTGACGGTCCATGCGAAGGGGATGAAAAGCTCGCCGTACTTTTCCATGGCGTAGCCGTCCGTCATGCCGGAGATGTAGTCCACTGCGGCCCGCTCCGCGCCCTCACGCTCAACGATGAGCCGGTGATCCTCCGGCAGAGCCTCCGGGCGGGACACATAGTGCTCATAAAGCCTGCTCAAAATCCCCTCCACCTTGCTCTCCTCCCGCTTGGCCACGGGATTTGTGTACACGTCCGAGTACATGAAGGCGTGGAAGAAATCAAAGGTTTTCTGCATTTTTTCGCTCATTTTGAGCTGCCCTTCCACGGAGTTTGCGATAAGGTCCGTGAGAAAGGCATTGATGCGGCTGCTGTTTTTGTCGCCGCAGTTATTGCGGATGAGCTCCGGCACGGACTGGGCGGTGAGTATGCCTGCCCGTATGGAGTCATCCAGGTCGTGATTTATGTAGGCGATCCTGTCGCAAAGGCGCACAAGGGTGGCTTCCGGGATGTCGTCGGGCGCGCCCTTGGTGTGGTTGAGTATGCCCATTCTCGTCTCATAGCAGAGATTGAGCCCCCTGCCGCCCCGCTCCAGAATGTCCGCCACGCGGAGGCTTTGCTCATAGTGCTTGAAGCCCCCGGAGTAGATGCTGTTCAAGGCCCGCTCCCCCGCGTGACCGAAGGGGGTGTGACCCAGGTCGTGACCGAGAGCAATGGCCTCCACCAGATCCTCATTGAGCCCCAGCGCCCTCGCCACGGTGCGGGCAAGGCGGCTGACCTCAAGGGTGTGGGTAAGGCGGGTGCGGTAATGGTCCCCCTCCGGCTGCAAAAAGACCTGAGTCTTATGCTTCAGGCGGCGGAAGGACTTGGAGTGGGTTATTCTGTCAATATCCCGCTGGTAGCAGGTGCGTATCTCACACTCCTCCTCCGGATGCAGCCGACCCTTTGAATTTTCTGCCAGCTGCCCGTAGGGGCCGATTATAAGGTGTTCCAGTTGTTCACGCTGTTTACGGGGACAATCCACGGCTTACACCTCCTGTAATATCCAAATAAAAAAAGAGCAGTGAAGAACCCGATTGGAGTCCCTCACTACTCTTATACGACGTGAAAAAATATTTCCCACTATTTTTTTGAAAAAATTTTTCATCCTTTATCTGAGCGGCACAGCCCTGAAGCTTTCGCCGCCGGTGGTGCACTTTACGCTCCCTGCGCTCACATCGAAAATGCGCGCTGAAAGCTCTTGCGCCTTTTCCTCCGGCACCATGGCCTTTATGGTCACATTGGCGGCGTATTCCATGTCGGACACGATACCGTTTATGGCCAGCACCTCGCCCTTGAGCTTTTCCGCCTGTGCGTAGGAGCAGGGTATGTCCATCTCCACCCAGCGGCGCACAAGGGAGACACCTGCCGCGTCCAGCGCGTCCTTGGCGCTTTTGGTGTAGGCGCGCAGAAGGCCGCCTGCGCCCAGAAGTATGCCGCCGAAATAACGGGTGACAACGCAGACAAAGTTTGTGATGCCCTCCCGGCGGAAAACCTCCAGCATGGGGATGCCGGCAGTACCCTGGGGCTCTCCGTCGTCGCTGTAGCGCTCCGGGCCGTCCTTTATTATATAGCACCAGCAGTTGTGGCGGGCATCGTAATATTTCTTTTTCATTTCGGCGATGAAGGCCCTGGCTTCCTCCTCGGTTTCCACAGGCCGCACATGACCCAGAAACTCAGAGCGCTTTTCCACAAAGGAGGCCTCGCCCGCCCCGGTGGGGATATAATACTCAGTCATCTTCCCACTCCTCTTTCGGCTCAACATAGCCGGGGACAAATTCTTTCACCTTTCCGAAGAGCTCATCCCGGACGCTTATCTTGGCGCTTATGCCCCTGTCCGTGTACTCCATTTCAAGTACCGCGCCCTCCCTTTGCAGAAGGTCAATGAGGGCGGCTCTGGCATAGGGAATTTCCACAGTCACATCGTGCCTGCCCCGGTCCAGCATGGCGGAAAGCTTTTCCACCAGTACGTCCGTACCCTCGCCGGTTCTGGCGGAGAGGCAGACCACATCCTCGCCGTGGGGCAGTATGCCCACATAGGCGTCGCACTTGTTGAAAATGCGGATGCAGGGGGTGCTCTCTGCGCCCAGCTGACGGATGAGCTTGTCCACAACCTCTGCCTGTGTCTCCCATTCGGGGTTTGAGATATCTATAACGTGCAAAAGCACATCGGCAAATTTAAGCTCCTCAAGGGTGGCCTTGAAGGCCTCCACCAGATGGGTGGGCAGTTTTCGGATAAAGCCCACCGTGTCCGACAGCAGCACTTCCTGTGCATCTGAGAGCTTCAATCTCCTTGTGGTGGTGTCCAGCGTGTCAAAAAGGCGGTTGTTGGCGGGGATGGAGTCCCCGGTCAGGCAGTTCAGAAGGGAGGACTTGCCCGCATTGGTGTAGCCCACCAGAGCGACCACCGGCATGGCGTTTTTCTCACGGCGCCGTCTCTGAGTGGAGCGCACCTTGCGCACCGCTGCCAGCTCCTCTTCAAGCTTTTGTATTTTGCGGCGTATGTGGCGGCGGTCGGTCTCAAGCTGGGTTTCACCGGGGCCGCGGGTGCCGATGGGGGAGGCGCCGCCGGATGCGGTCTGGCGGACAAGGTGGGTCCACATACCGGTGAGTCTTGGCAGCAGATACTTATACTGAGCCAGCTCCACCTGCAGCTGACCTTCCCTTGTCTGGGCACGCTGGGCAAAAATGTCCAGAATAAGGCCGGAGCGGTCCAGCACCTTCACGCCCAGCTCCTCGCTGAGAACCCGCATCTGGCTGGGGCTCAGCTCATTGTCAAAAACCGCCAGATCACATTCGTTGATGGCGATAAGCTCCTTAAGCTCCTGCACCTTGCCGTCGCCGATGAAGCTGCGGGGTTCGGGTGTGGCCCTGTTCTGGATAAGCATGGCCACGGTCTCCCCGCCTGCGGTGTCCACCAGCGCCGCCAGTTCATCCATGGATATGTCGGAGGAGCGCTCCTGCTCGGGCATACTGGCTGCCGCCAGACCTGCCAGCACGGCTCTTTCCTTTTTCTTAACTGTATTTTCTATGTTTATCAATCCTTTGCATAATCTCTCAGCTTATTATACTTCAATTATCCCCGCTTGAAAAGCATAAATCAGAACAGCGACTTTCGTATTCTCTTCCTCCGGCAAAGCTCCCCCTTGGGCTCTACCAGAATAATATCGCTGCCCACCCGCACAATGGAGCTCCATGGCAGCACCACGTCGTCCTCCCGGCCCAGAAGCCCGAAGAATTTGGGCCTGCCCGGGGTGACGATGGAGATGAAGCGGCCCTCCGCATCGTCAAACTCCGCATCGCAGATGTAGCCCAGCCGGTAGCCTGTATGCACATCGATGACCTCTTTATAGCGAAGATCGGAAAAATAGCTTATCATAAAGGATACCACCTCCGTACTCATATGATACGGAGGCGGCGGCCTGTACTATTACTTTTTTCTTCAAAATCTACACGGTGACCGGCTCTTTTTCCTGCTGGGCGGCCTTGCTTTTGGGGATAGAGATGGTAAGGATGAGTGAGTCCTCCGTCTCCTGCCGCTTTACCCCAGCGTCTATGCCACCCTGCTTCATCAGGTCAATGCTGCGGCTGAGGGAGTTTAAGAAGATGCGCACGTCCTTGAGGATGAAGCTGCGTCTGCCGGAGCTTTTTTCCGGCTCCGGCGGCTCTTCATCCTTGGTAAGGAGCGCGTCAATATATGCGTCTGTTGCGGCGACGGTCAGCTTGTTGTCGACTATGTATTCAAGGGCCTGCCGCTGCTCCACAGGGGAGGAGAGCCGCAAAAGAGCTCTGCCGTGGCGCTCGGTGAGGCCGTTTTCCCGCAGAGAGTCCAGAATATCCCTTGGCAGCTTCAAAAGCCTCAGCTTATTTGCCACGGCGGACTGGGACTTTCCGATGCGCCGGGCGGCTTCCTCCTGGCTCATGCCGAACATGATGATAAGCTGGTTTATGCCCAGCGCCTCCTCAATGAAATCCAGATCCTTCCTCTGCAGATTTTCCACCAGAGCAATAAGGCTTGCTCCCTCCATGTTCACGTCCACCAGCATACAGGGTACTTCCTTAAGCCCCGCCAGCCGGGCGGCGCGAAGCCTGCGCTCCCCCGCCACCAATTCGTATTTCCCGCCTCTCATCCTGACAGTGAGAGGGTTTAATATCCCGTAGCTTTTTATGCTCTCGCTCAGCTCCGAAAGAGATTCCTCGTCAAAATTCTTTCTTGGCTGCACCGGACAGGGATCAATGTCCTCGGTGCAAAGATATACCACGCCGCCCTTTCTCAATCCCGGTCGGCTGCGCAATGCCTGCATCACAAATCCTCCTTTATCTTGTGGCTGTGCAGGAAAAGCTTATACCATATGTTGCGAAAAACCCCTCGAAAGCGGGGACATAGAGAAGAAAAAACTGCCCTGAGCGA
>JAFTXM010000076.1 GCA_017465025.1 Oscillospiraceae bacterium | reverse complement strand
TGACTGAGGCTCCCGTTGTGACCGAAACGCCCATTGTGACCGAGACTCCCGTTGTGACCGAGGCTCCCGTTGTGACCGAGGCTCCCGTCGTCACCGAGACCCCCGTTGTGACCGAGACCCCTGTTGTGACCGAAACTCCCGTTGTGACCGAAACTCCCGTTGTGACCGAGGCTCCTGTCGTCAGCCAGCCGTTCATTGACGAGCAGCTCAGCATGGCGCAGCCGGAGGTATTTTCCGATGCCTTCATCCCTGAGAATTCCTTTGCCCCCGAGGGCATGACCGGTGTTCCCGAAATGGATATGAGCTTTGCTGCCGCTCCTGAACTTGAGGAAGCTCCGGCAGATTTCACCGCTGTCTCTGCGGTCAGCTACGACTTTTCCGAGCAGGACTGCACCGATTTTATAAAGGCCATATTCGGTCTTGAGGAAGACGCCGCCGAAGAAAGTCAGTCCGCCCAGACAGACGCTGCCGCCGGTACAGAGCCGTACCTGAGCTATATGGATAAGCTTATCGCCACCGAGCAGCTCACTCCCGTTACTCTGCCGGAGGAGCTTGTGCCCGACAGGACTGAGAGCATTGCATTTTCCCACGAGGGCTTTAAGTTCACCCTGCAGATGGAGTTTTTCGGCGAGCAGATATGCGTGCTGGGCTACGACGGACAGGGTCAGCAGCTTTGTTTCGTGTCTGAATTGAGCATTGAGGATTATGAATCTTTTATCAAAGATTATCTCTCGATTAACGAAGTTGAGTAAAAAACCATAAGTTTTCTCAATAATTTGTGACAAATTTGGCTCTTTTGCAACTTGAAAGCTGAAAATTGCTGTGCTATAATGTCTCTTCGGTACAATAGAGAAGCTTATTGTGCCGTGACTCAGTGTGTAAGGAGAGATTATTTTGAAGCGAGTTAAGGTTTCCAACAATGTTATTCGTCGCATGCCCAGATATCTGCGTATGTTGGACGAACTTATGGAAAACGGTGTCAACCGTGTCTCCTCTTTCCAGCTGGGTCAGCTTCTGGGGCTCACCCCCTCCCAGATTCGGCAGGATTTCAGCTGCTTTGGTGAGTTCGGTCAGCAGGGCTACGGCTACATTGTCTCCGCTCTGCGCGACCAGATCGCCAGTATTCTGGGCGCAGACAGGGGCTACTCCGCAGTGCTTATCGGTGTTGGCAACATCGGCAGGGCTCTGATGGACAATTTCTGCTTCAGCTCCTGGGGTTTCAGCCTTGTTGCTGCTTTTGATGTCAACCCCGCTCTTATCGGCACAAACGTAAACGGCGTGAACGTTTATTCGATGGACGTTCTGGAAAACTATCTGCACGAAAACAAGGTGGACATGGTAGTTCTGGCAGTACCCAAGGATGTGGCCATCCCCGTGACCAATATGCTCACCGCCAACGGAGTTGAAGCCATCTGGAACTTCACCAATGTGGATCTCACAGCTCCCAACAGCACCACCATCGTGGAAAACGTGCACTTTTCCGACAGTCTCCTGTCTTTGAGCTACTACGTTTCCGAGAGACAGGACGAGAAGGCCGCAAGAGTTGCAAGGGCAGAAAAAGCCGAAAACAATCAGTGAAAGTAAAAAGCTTCCTCTTTGCATGAGGAAGCTTTTTTTACGGCAAGGATATAACATGAATTACGATGCCATAATTTTTGATCTGGACGGTACTCTGTGGGATTCCACCGAGACCGTTGCTGAAAGCTGGTCTGCCACCCTCCGGAGAGAGGGCGAGGGGCACATCTTCAGCGCCGCGGATATTGCAGGCATAATGGGCTGCACCGACAGGGAGATAGAAAACCGCCTTTTTCTCCGTTTCGGCGGGCGCGCCCACGAGCTGTGCGTAAAGTGCATGGGTGAGGAGCCTGCATACGTGGCGGTTCACGGGGGCAGAATATATGAGGGTGTGGAAGCTATGCTGGACACTCTTTGCCGCCCTTATCCCCTCTTTATCGTCAGCAACTGCCAAAGCGGCTATGTGGAAGCCTTTCTTACGTACAGCGGCTTTGGCCGCTATTTCAAGGACTATGAGTACCTGGGCAGAAAGGGTCTGAGCAAGGCGGAGAATATAAGGCTTATCATGAGCCGCCACGGCATAGCCAGAGCTGTTTACGTGGGTGACACGGCACACGACAGGATGAGTGCTGAGAGCGCCGGATGCGATTTTATCCACGCCGCCTATGGCTTTGGAAAATGTGAAAAGCCTTTCGCCGTGATAAACAAGCCCCTTGAGCTTTGCAGCCTGATGACAGGAGAAAACTATGAGTGACACCATTGCCGCCATCGCCACCGGCGCACAGATCGCCGCCATCGGCATCATCCGCCTTTCCGGTGACGAAAGCATAAATATAATAGACAGGCTTTTCTTTCCCGCAAAAGGCGGGCTCATGTCTGCCAATGAGGACAGGAAGCTTGTGTACGGCAGGCTCTGCACCGTGGACGGGGAGCTTCTGGATCTGTGCCTTTGCACCATAAGCCGCGCACCCAACAGCTATACCGGCGAAAACACCGCCGAGCTTCAGTGCCATGGCTCTCCTGTGGTGCTGCAGGAGGCTTTGAAGCAGATATTCGCTCTGGGCGCAAGGCAGGCAGGCCCCGGCGAGTTTACAAAAAGGGCCTTTCTCAACGGCCGCCTTGAGCTGAGCGCAGCGGAGGCCGTGGCAGATATCATAGACGCTGAAAGCGCAGAGAGCGCCAGAAATGCCGCAGGGCAGCTGTCCGGCGCGGTCAGCCGCCGCATTGAGAGGGTTTACTCCGCCCTGGCGGATATAAGCTCCCACTACCATGCGGTACTGGACTACCCGGACGAGGACATTGAGGACTTCCGGCTGACGGAGTATCTCAGTCAGCTGGAAAGTGCAAGGGCAGACCTTAAGGCCCTGCTGGACACTTTTTCCCGGGGCAAGCTCATAAACAGCGGTATTCCCGCCGCCATTGTAGGCAAGCCCAATGCCGGCAAAAGCTCCCTGCTCAATGCGCTTTTGGGCTATGAGCGGGCTATCGTCACCGATATCCCCGGCACCACCAGAGATACTATTGAGGAGAAGCTCAGCATCGGCGGCGTGAGCCTTCGGCTGACGGACACCGCCGGCATCCGTGACACTGAGGACAAGGTGGAGCGCATGGGCGTGGAGCGCAGCCGTCAGGCCATGGACAATGCCATGCTGGTAATTGCCGTGGTGGACGGCAGCAGCACCGTGGATGAGGAGGATATGTCCATCATCCGCGCCGCGGAGAAAGCGGAAAAGGCCATACTGGTCATTTCCAAAAACGATGTGGATATTCCCCATACGGATATAGAAAGCAGTCTGCCCACCGTCTCCCTCAGTGCACGCACAGGGGATGGGCTTGACAGACTTGGCAGGCTTATAAAGGAGCTTTTCCCCCTGCCCCAGGTACCGGCAGGTGAGATACTCACCAATGCCCGGCAGGCCGAGGCTATCGGCAGGGCTCTTGAGTATATGGATGCGGCCTTTGAGGCAATGGGCGCAGGCATGACTCCGGACATCGTGCTCACGGAGAGCGAGGGCGCAATGAATGCGCTGGGCGAGCTGAGCGGACGCACTGTGCGGGAGGATGTAACAAACCGTATTTTCCAGCGTTTTTGTGTCGGCAAATGACAAAACAGCCCTTCACAGCCAAGTACTGAGCAAAAAACGGCTTGACACGGACCTTGATTTGTGATATCATCCTTTAGCAATGTGCAGAAGTACCCAAGAGGCCGAAGGGGCTCCCCTGCTAAGGGAGTAGGCGTGTATAAAGCGCGCGAGGGTTCAAATCCCTCCTTCTGCGCCAACGGAAAAACCACCCATAAGGGTGGTTTTTTCGTTGGCATAGAACGAAGGAGTTGACTTCCGAGCGCGCTGTAAGCGCGAGAGGGACAGAGCCTCACCCGCTGCCGGTGGCAGATGAAGGGTGAGGCTCTGTTCCGCAGCGGTCGAAAAATACGAGCATAGCGTAAGCGCGATGTATTTTTCGGGCAACCGCAAGGCGGATCAAATCCCTCCTTCCATGAGGGGCCTTTTGCATGCGTTCTTGTGCAATTAGTCCGCCTATGTTATAGTATATGTGTCAACTTTCTGAAATACTTTCATTATGCGAAGCAGGGAAGTTTAACGGCTAGGAGGATTTTATTTGGTCGATAATTACAATAAAACAGAGCTTGCTGCATTGGATGCGAAGTTTAGTCAGCCCGACAAAAAAGTGTTTTGCCCTCGGTGTGGCAAGGAGTTTAATTATGTAGAATGTGGAGCTTCATGCAGTGTAATTTGCCCAACCGAAAACTGTCTGAAAGACACAATACGCGGAATATAAATCACCATGGATAATATCATTGCTTATTTAAAAGAAAAATATTCCCCGCTTTCCATTATCGTGTACGGCTCATACGCAGATGGGACAAACGGCCCATTCAGCGATTTTGACGCGCTTGTCATATCCTCCTGCCACGGTCAAAGCCATGACACCTCCTTTGTAGACGGTCTTCAGCTGGATGTATTTATATACCCGGCAGACCGCTTTGATGGCGAATTTGACTGCAAGGACTTTGTTCAGCTCTTGGATGGCAAAATCATCATGGACACAAATGACAAGGGAAGCTCATTGCAGCATCGTGTTTTAAAGTATCTTGAAAGCCTTCCGCCAAAGTCTGTTTCAGATATCCGGGCAGATATTGACTGGTGTCTTAAAATGTGCCAAAGGGTAAAAAGGGGCAACACTGAAGGAATGTTTCGATGGCACTGGCTGCTGACGGACAGCCTTGAGATATTCTGCAATGCGGTGCAGCATCCGTACATGGGGCCTAAAAAGGCTTTGAAATGGATGGAAAAAGAACACCCGGCAGTCTTTGCCCTGTACGACAAAGCCCTGCGTGAGTCAGACATGGAAAGCCTTGATGCGTGGGTCGGCTGTATAAAAAATCTGAATATCCAGAACTGAAAAAGACCGGAGAAAAATCTCCGGTCTTTACTGTTTTATTATTGAAATACGTTGGGGTAAAAGGCACCGTTGGGATAGCCGTTATACTGCCCGTTGGGGTAGTAATAGTTGGGTGTGGGGGTAGGCGCTGCCACCCAGCCGTTGGCAATGGCCTCCTGCAGGGTCACGCTCCATACAGTAGCCATATTGGTATGTACCGGTCCGCCGTAGCCTTCAAATCTGGCCTGAACCTTCCAGCCGCTCATGTTGAGGGGGATGTTGCTGAGGGTCAGCCTTGTGGTATTGGAACCGCTGACCTGAAGTCCGGGGAAAAGCCGGGGCGCTTCAGCGGCGGTCAGGACAGTGCCGCCGTCGGGTGAGGCCATAAACCAGATAACCGAGGTGCTGTTTTCCGCGTAGGCCACAAACTGGGCGCTGCCGCCCTGCACGACAAGCTCACTGGTAGGGCTCTTGGTGGCGTATACCTTGGCAGGCGCGGGAGTGGGCACAGGGGTGGGCACGGGAGTGGGAGGCGGCGTGGGTACAGGAGTGGGAACGGGAGTAGGCGCAGGAGTGGGCGTTACGGCGGAGGGGTCGAAAATCATGGTGCCCACAGGGGGATTTGAAGTATTATTGCCGCCGGACATGGACATATCAGGCTGGAAATTGCCTTCAATCTCAGGAGCCTGTGCCGGCTGCGAAGAGTATGGCGCAGGAGCGGTGCTGCTCTGGACTGCCGGAACTGTATATGGCGGCTCGGTGGGCAGCACCACTGGGGCGCTGTCAGAGCCGAAAAAGCCGCCTTTGCAGGAGCAAAGGCCAAGGCACAGCAGCACAGCAAGGATCAGTATCGCGAATTTTTTCATGCTTATATCTCCATAAACGATAGCTTCACTATTTTACTTTCCTTTACATAATACCCCGAAATCCCCTTTTATTTCAACCCTTTTTCCCCGTTTTCAGTTTTATCGTTATGCTACACAAATTTCGACATGGTAAATTATTGAAAATATCCAATATTTTACCAAATCTCCTCAGTTTCTTGCCTGCAAAAGCTCTATGGCAAGGGTCTTGACTGCGCTCAGCCCTGCCATCAGCGCGCCCAGAAGCGCTGCCTTCCATGCGGCTGCATCCAGCCCCAGCCCGGATGCAGCGGGCAGCGCCACAAGAAAGCCCTCAAGAAAGGTCCATGCAGCTCTCTCCAGAATATTCTTCCAGTTCAATCCTATTCCTCCTATACTATGATATGTTCCAGATCACCGATTCGGTGGTTGGCAACACGTATCTGCTCGTCTATGACCTCCGCGTGCTTTTCCAGCTCATAGGTGCGCTCGATGACCTGATTGTGTTTGTTTACCTTGTTTTCCAGCTGCTCCAGTCTGTACACGATGAGGGCGCTGGTTTTTTTATTTGCCATATAAGCCCCGCAGAGCGTGCCCAGAAAGCCCAGCAGCGCCACGATTATCGTCTCGCTCATGCCGGTTCCCTCCTCAAAAGGGCGGTCCAGGTCCGCTCCCCGACTATGCCGTCAGTATCAAGGCCCATTTCTGCCTGAAAGGCCAGTACCATCGCCCTCGTCTTATTGTCAAACTGGCTGCTGACAGGCACGAAGCTGCCGTGGGCGGTCAAAAGCCCCTGCAGGGCCACCACATCGCCGCCAAACATACCGTAGGCCAGCACACGGGGCGGCCAGTAACTTGGCTCCCCCTCTGGGGGCGCTGTCAGCATAGCTGACTGAGAGGCTTCCCCCGCCGGAGTGTGGAATATGGCATCCTCCGGCTCTCCGGTGGGGCTGTTGTCGGGGCTGCACGGCTGTGATACATCCATGCTGCCCAAGCTCATATAAAACTGGTTGGCAAATCCGGCTCGCGCATCCACATTGTTCACAGCCGGTCTTTCATACTCCCGGCAGATGCGCCCCGCCGCCTCGTATACCCCTGTAGCCGTGGTCAGATACCGCCAGAGGGAGGCGTACTCGGTCTGTAGCTCCTTAATGCAGAAGTCCACCTGCATTTTCTCATCGCCCACGCTCACGCCCCGACTTCGGGCAAAGTCCAGAAGATTTCGCTTTCTGGCAGGATATGTCCACTGGCATAGACCGTAGCCCCGCTGGTCGGAGACAAAGTCAATGGCTCCGGCATCCACGGCGGCAGTGTAGTCAGCATCAGCATAGCCCATGCCGTTTTGAACGTTGTCCGCCCTCATTGCGCTCTCAGCCTGCATATTTCCCAGCATGGCGCAGGCCGCTACGGGTGACATACCCGCCTGCACAAGGCGCACATATATGCCCTGTATGCTCATATCCGCGCCCCCTTTCAGCTTATATTTTCGGGAGACTGAGCAGAGCCGTAGGTATCAATAAGCTCCTGCGCCTGGTTTATAAGCCGGGTGAGGGTACTTGCCTCCTCGCCCTGGGCGATCTCCCCTTCATCAAAGGCGCTTTCGCAGACCTGAATGGCAAAGCTTGGCGTGGTGATGAGCAGATCCTCCCCGCCGTAAAGCCGCAGTTCAGCTTTCACAGCGCCCGGTACTGCGGTTATGCGGCTTGAAAGGGTGCACACAAGGCTCTCGCCCACAACTGTGCAGTCGTCAAAAAAGCTCTGGCCATCGGGTCTTGTACCGGCAAACACCCCGTGGCAGCTCTCGGCCACGGAAAAGGGTTTTCCGCTCTGGCTGAGGCTTACAGATATTTTTCTGCCGCTCTCTCCCTGTCTGGCATTTACGGTGGCTTGGGAGAAGGCATCGTCAATATCCAGATCAATGTAAAATACTGCCTGCTGCATAGTATCTCCCCTTATACGCGCACAAGGTAATCGGCATTGCCGCCAAGAGCGGACAGAGCGCCGCTGCCATTGCTTTTGGAGCTGCCGCCATAGGCTTTCTCCCATGCCGCCTGACTCTTGGGTCCCCATGCCCCGTCCACGGCGATGTTGTAGCCCATGTTTCGAAGTTCTCTCTGCACTTCTCTGGCATCTCTGCCGTCGGGAGCTGTGCCGGGGTAATAGGTGGAGCTGCGGGAGCCTGAGCCGCCGGATGCGGCAGGTGCCTGTCCGGGGGCGTAGCTGCCGGTGAGGGCAAAGTAGCGCCCTGCGTCCACAAGACCCATGTTGTAGGCCGCCTGCGGGTTTGCAGCTATCCAGTATTCTCTCATGCTTCTGGCGGTGTCCTCGCCGTAGATGGCGGCGTAGCCGCTGAAATCCCCATACCTTGCAAGGGTCGCAGCCTCATCCATTTTTCTTGAGTACTCAAGCTGCGCCTGCTTTTCCTTTTCTGCCTGCGCCTCTTTTTCCCGCTCATAGAGAAGCTGCTGCTCATCCTCGTATTTTTCCAGTGCATCGGTGTAGCTGCGGTACTCGTCATCCCTCAGCTGCTGAAGCCGCTGGTACTGTCCGGCAAGTCTGTCGCCCTCGTCGCTGTATCTGCTGTAGGCCAGCTGGTAAAGTTCGGGCACAATGTCGCCCAGCTTTTCAAGGTAGGCGTCATACTGCTGCTGACCCACCTGCTGGGCATAGCTTGAGCCGTAGCCGCCGGTGAGAGCGGAGGCCTGTCCCATGCTGTCTTTCATGGCCCGCTGACCCTGACGGACATAGTCGCTTTTGTACTTTCGGTAGAGGGCATCGTCTTCGGGGTCATAGCTGAACTGGGGCCTTGACTGTATTTTGTCGTAGGTGTCCAGAAGCTCAGCTTCGTAGCTTGCCTTGTATTCAGGTTTTTCCCGGTAGGCGGGGTAGAGCTCACCGGGCTTTTTTATAGTCTGTGCCAATGGTTTTCCTCCTTACGGATAATATTTCATGCGCCGCTGTTCCATGCGTTTTCCTTTCTGCACATGGGCGAGGCGGCGTACCATATCCCCTCGTGGTAGACGAAAGGCTGGGCTCTCAGAAACTTTCCCTGCATATATATGTTCACTGCCGCCGCAACGCAGTTTAAGTCCACATCAAACTCTGCGCTGTCGTACACTCCCGCACAGCGGACAAAAAGGTAATAGCTGCCGTTTTTGCTGACGGACAGGTTGGTGCTGAGGGTGCTGTCCGTCCCGCTGCCCTCCGCGCTGGCAAAAAACTCATAGGGTGCGCCGCTGCGGCTGTCCAGATAGGGGGTGTGGGCAAGGTAAGCGCAGAGCAGGGAAGCGCTGTTTTTAGGCTTGATGCTTATTTTGGCGATACCGCCTGCGGCAAAGTTCAGCTCAAGGCGCAGTACCCCGCTCTCGCCGGGGGCGGCGCTGTGGGAAAGGCTACCGCTTATGCCGTAGTACTCTCCCGTCTCGCTGAGGCTGAAAAATCGCTGTTCCGGGCCGTCAAGTGTGAGATAGATGCGCCCTTCCGTAGCGGAGTATACCTCCGACGACACAATGTAGAGGTAATAATCCCGCTCACTTTCCACCGTACAGCTGAGTGTGAAGCTCTCACCCTCGCCGGTGTAGGAGGCAAGAAGCGTACCGGTGGCAACGCCGCTTTGGGTGTTGATGCCGCTGCTCCCGGCGAGATAGGCTCTCAGGTGCATTGTTCCGCCCTCGCCCGCCGCCCGGCTCACGCTTATAATGGCCTCGCCCCGGTACTTGAAGCGCAGTCTTTTCTCGCTGTAGCTGTACCTTAAAAGGCTCTGTCCCTCGGACACATCCCCTTCCACGTAGCTGTAGCCTTCAAGAGCTTTGGTATAGCTCTGGCTGAAGCTTGGCGGAATTACGGTGAATGTGCCTGTAAGGCTGCTGGAGGGCATGGAGTTTCGGATAATAAACCGGTAGCTTTTCCCGGCAATTACATCTATGCTCACGTCGATGCTCTTGCCTGAATAGGTATCCTCC
This sequence comes from Oscillospiraceae bacterium, assembly GCA_017465025.1. GTDB lineage: Bacteria > Bacillota > Clostridia > Oscillospirales > Oscillospiraceae > Limivicinus. The sequence goes on along the minus strand of JAFTXM010000076.1, from coordinate 12,505 downwards.
CAGTCGATGGCAAGGCCGTTGCTGCTGTCGATATCCACGCCCTCGCCGTAGTAAAGCCAGATTTCCCCGTCGCCCACGGAGGCGTTGGAGCAGCTTATCCGCATTTTCCCCGTGTGGGCAAAGCTCACTTGCAGCTGATAGTAGCGAAAGGACGAAAGGGACACGGAAACGCTCTTGTTTGCCGCAAGAAGCGAGAAATTGCCAAGTCCGCCCAGATACCACAGCACCGGCGGCGCAGTTATTCTGAAGCTTATGCTGCCGGAGGAGCTGCCGCCGTTGAAGATGGCGAAGAAATAATAGCTTTTCCCCTTGACCACATTGAGGAAGCTGGAAGAGCCCGCATTGAAGCTTGAAAGGATGCTCATGGGCATGCCGGTGCTGCTGTCTATATCCGGCTTATCGGAGACATACAGCACGCCCGCAAAAGCCCCGTCAGAGGCGCTGACGGAGATATCCACCCCGGCAGAGTAGGCAAAGCTTAAGTGCATACGCCCGGTCTGAAACTGGCCCATGCTCATGGTGAAGTTCTTCTCGGCCCGGTCAAGGTTCAGCTGAGAGCCCTTGTCGGCTATGTTGTAGCTCCAGCTGCCCGGATCTATTTCAACGCTGAGAGGGACGCTGCTTGTGCCGCAGTAGTCTATGACTGTCCATAGATAATAGGTCTGTCCGCTTGCCACCGTGGCGGAAAAGCTCAGCGAGTCGCCACCGGAAACAGAGGCTATGATGCTGTCCGCAGGTGTGCCGCTGGCAGTGTCAAGGCCGCTGCCTGTGCTGAGATAGCAGCGCATTTGCAGGTAGCTGTCCCCGCCGCCGCTGTGCTTGCAGGCAAAGCTTACACTGCCGCCGCTTTTGAAGGAGAGAGCCGTGTAGCTTGCATCCCTTTGGGTTCTGGTGTAGGCAAAATCCCACTTTGTATATAGGTCGGCATAGCTTCCGGAGGCCACGGCCCTGTATGTGCCGGTCTGAGCACCGCCGCTGCCGCCCGTTCCGCCGCCTGCGCCCGTGTCCGTACCCTCAAAGCCCGCCGTAAGCTGCGGGGTTTTGGTGCCGGTGGCAAGGCTGCTGTCGTAGTTGCCGGTGGCGTAGTGGTAGACGCTGTTGCTGCCGTGGCTTTCGTAGCTGACGGTGGAGGTGAACCAGAAATATACCTGCGCCGGACGTATACCGGTAGTGCCGAAGCTGAAGGTCACATAGTCGCCCACGGTGCTGGCCTCAAAGCTCTTGCTGACAGCGGAGTAAAAGCCCGCCGGGGGCGCGTCCACCGATGCGTTTCCGTTGCCGGTAGGGTCGAAGGTATACATATAGCAGCTGACGGTGCAGGGGTTTCCGCTGGATAGGGGATTTACAAAGTTTGTGGAAAGGCTGAGGGATTTGATATTCTCCTCCGTGCCCTGATAGTTCACATCCGCCGCGTATACCACGCACCATGTGTCCTCGCTTACAAGGTCTGCCCCCGCCGAGGCGCTGCCTGTATACTTATATCCGGACCAGCCGTCCAGATTTCTGGCTCTGGCCCGCAGTCTTGTGAAATAGCCCATATATCCACCTCACTGGCTCAAAAGAAAATACAGCTGCCCCTCAACAGGGTCTGCCACGGTCTGTTCCGGCTCTGTAAAGCCGTAGGAGGTGTCCGCAAGGACAATAGCCCCCGGATAGAAGCGCCAGATATCCGGCATCTGCACGGCGTTTTCCACCGTAGGCTCCATGCCAAAGCCCACTGCCGTACCTGTGCTGTTGAACTTCATGGCCCAGCTTTTAAGGTAGAGCCCCTTGATATATGTGGCGCTGCAGCCCAAAGCATCGCTTATGGTGATGGATATTCTGAAGCTCTGATTGGGGTTTATGCCGCCCAGAAGCAAAAACTTCTGCCACTGGTGTGACCATACGCCGCTTTCAAAGTTGGTAAGCGCAGTTGGGCTGCCCCATGAGCCGCCTACAGGCTGCCTTTTCAGGCTGATGCTTATGCTGTTTTTCCCGTCAAGGGAGGTGTAGGAGCTGTCCGCCTTTATTTTGAAGTACCAGCCCTTTTCGCTGTCATTTCCACGAAGGTCACAGCGCTGAAGCTCTATGGAGGAGAGGGAGGGCGGCACATAGGGTACAGGCTTTACGCTTATGGTCAGGCTGCCCTCCCTGCCCCTTGAGTCGATGACAATGCAGTTTATGACCGTCTCTCCGCCCAGAACAGCCGTTTCCACATAAGGCTCAGCGCTCAGCTCGTAGCTGTCCTTGTAGGAAAGGGCAAAGCTTTCTATGCCTGCCCCGGCGCAGCTGCCAAGGTCAATTTTCCCGCTGTCAAAGCTTATCCCGGCACGGCTTATGCCGGAGATAAGCTCTGTAAAGGCTGCCGCCGCGCCCTCGTTGACCGCCGCTACCGTCACCGCCTCCTGAGGCAGCACCGGGCGCATACCCGCATCGGCTTTGAGAAGAAAGGCCGCCGACATGGGATTTCCCACGGGGCTTTGACAGGCGGCATCAGCATAGCCCTGCACGCTCACATCCACCTGAATGGACTGGGCATTTGTGTCGGCGCTCATCCAGTCTCTGGGGCAGACATGGGAAAGGGAGGCGGCAAAGGGCGCGGAAGCGCCAAGGACATTGCCCTCGTGGCTGAAGCTGGCCCTGTGCCAGGGGTGGGGGCTGCCGCCGACGATGAGGGACAGGGGGCTCTGGGTATTCACCTGGGAGCTTATGGAGCTTATGCTGCCCTCAGGCTGGGCGTATGCGCCCGAACATACAATGGATGGGTTGACGCAGTTCCAGCCGGTGTAATACTCTGCCCCGGCCGTGGCCACGAATACGAAGAGATAGTACACCGTGGAGGGCGTAAGATTGAGGCCGCTTGCGCTCATGATGCAGCTGTAGCCGGAGGTGGAGGAATAGCTCATCACGCCGTAGTCTGAGTCGGGCGTGGTGTTTCTGGCGTTGGCGTAGGCTACAGAGCTTGTGGAAATTTTGAAGCCAAAGCCCTGAGAGGACGCGCCGTTGCCGTAGTAAATGCCGCTGAGGGCGATGGATACGGCGCTTGCCCCCTGAGGCGGTGTTGTAAACTGATAGCGCACCACATAGTTATTGCTGCCGGTGTAGCCGCACCAGCCGGCGCTTGCACCTATGCTCACGCCGTTTTGGAAAAATAAAGCAGACATAATTAACCCCCTGTGTATATGATGCCGAGGCCGTTGGAGTTGACCAGCTGCCACTGTCCGCCCAGCTGCAATGCATTTTCCACCGCCACATTGGCGATGTGCAGCATCCCGTCAACCGAGTCGTACCAGCCCTTTTTCCAGCCGTTTATCCAAAACTGCCAGCCGGTGGAGGTATACAGGCCGAAGGTCTGTCCGGAGGCCAGCTGATAGTAGTCCGCCCCGTCCTCACCGTGCACCACGCCGCCGGTAAACTGCAAATTCTGGGATATGGCGATACCCGTGACCTCAAGGCCGGTTTCCGGATCGGTGACAATGCCGCGGCGTATCTGCCCGTCCATATTCCTGACGTAGTACTGCAAAAGCTCAAGACTCTCCTGATTTGAGAGGATGCGGCTTTCATAGTCGTAGCTTTCCACAACGCCCTTGGCAGTGCTGGTGATCTGCCTTTCTATGTTCTCGGTAAATGAGCCGAACTCGCTTTTTGCAAGATAGGTCTGGCTGAGAGCGTCTATCTGCCCGTCTGCATAGTGCATGCTGTCTTGCTGGCTGGCTTCAATGTCATCGCTGAGTCTGTCGCCGGTTTTGATGATGAGCTGCCGGAGAGCGGCGGCATTTTTCTGCACCGCTTCAATGTCTCCTTCCGCTCCACTGCCGCCGCTGAAGTTTCGCTTCCCGTCGGCGCTTACATGGGCAGACTGGACAAGGGCCTGATTTTCCACCTGGTTCAGCTCCTGCGCCAGACGCACAAGATAGTTTCTCAGCGCCGTCAGCTTGTCGGCAGAGCTGCCGGAGAGTATGGGAGGAAGATCAAACATTTAAAATCCCCCCTATCCTCTGCACTCTTCCCTTGTCAGGGACAAAAGCTTTATATCTCCCCTGCCGCAAAGCTTCAGGCGGAAATGGTCACAGCGGCGAAGGCGCAGGGGCAGCTGGGCAGTGCCCGCTTTCAGAAGTTGCACCTGCCCCGCCCGCTCCCATGTGCCGGCAGAATCGTACTCGATGAAAAGCTCAAGCCGGCTGCCCTGCTCCATGGCGGCGCGGAGGCTTATGCGGCTTATATATTTCTTGTCCGGCTCAGAGCAGGACAAAAGCCCACTTTCGCACTGCCAGTCCACATGCTTTTCTCTCTCGCCCCGGCTGCCCAGCATGGCGTACATATCCTTGCCGCTGATGCAGTAGAGCTCGTCATCCACCGTGGCAAAAAAGTCCGCCTTCAGTCCGTCCTCCCTCATCCATATGCCTTTTTCGCAGTCGTAGACGAAAAGATTACATTCGCCCTTTGCATCACACATGGAGATGTAGTACTTCCCGCCAAGGCCGCAGGCTACGGCATCGTGGTAGCGCTCATCCCCCAGAGGTGCGGAGATTTTTTCCGGGAAGCCGCCTTGATAGGCGCAGACCTGGGACGGGGCTTTGTAGAAAAGGATCTCGTTTATCACGGCAAGGCTCTTGTGGCTGCCCCGCTGCACACCGGGGCAGACCCGCTCGCCCACCTGATGGGCGCCCACGGAGGATACGCCGATACTGTGTATTCTGTCCTCCTTGAAGAAAATGGGGCTGCCCAGAAAGCTCACAGCTCCTGTCCACACTCCGTCCGAACCGACGGAGGCGCGCCATGAGTCGGTGGAAAGGCCCATGAACTGGTTCCAGTTTTTAAAGTCCCCAAGGGCGGAGGCGTAAAGCTCGTTGAGGTTTTCTTTGCCGTTATTTCCGTAGAAGCAGCCCCAGAGCCTGTTGTGGCACTGGCAGACATAGTCCATGTCCGGCACAGTCCTTTTGACACTGAGCTTTGCCTCAGACTCTGTGCGGTTTTCCAAAGGCTCTCCTGCCAGAACAATGTAGTCCGGCTCAGTCTCGCTGCCGCCCACAGCCTGAATAATTTTCGCGCCGTTGAGAGAGGCAAAGGCCGCCCCCTCTATCTCCACTCCGTCATACTTTGAAAAAGCGGCAGGCAGCTGACCGAGAGTGGTGAAACGGAGCTTTGTGTATACGCTGTCAATAGTCACCCACATGCTGCTCCCTGCGTCAAACTGGTTGAGGCTGCCGTTTTCCGTGTCCACCCAGAAGTCGCCGTTGACCGCGCTCTCCGGGGCAAGATTGCCGAAGCTTGCCTGGGGGTACTCTTTGCCCTCAATGTCGCACATTATGTACTCAAGCTGACCTTCATAGTCAAAATACGCCTCCATTGAGCCGTAGTCTGAGGGGTTTTGAGTATTGTAATAGAGTTTGTCGGGGAAGATGCAGATATATGCGCCCATGCTCACAAGCTGCTTTTCCCCCTCCTTCATGCCGGTAATGGGCGTGGGATAGCCGTTATAGTAAAGGCAGCCTCCGTCCACCACCGCCAGTGCATCCCTTGCAATAAGTCCGGCAGGGGCTTCAAGCTTTTCCACAAGAGCGCGGGGTCTGCGGTTTGTAAGCAGGGGGAAGGCATCGGAGGAGAGATTTTCCGTGTATACAAAAGCCCCCTCCGGCGGCTTGAGCCGTTTGTCATAACCGTAGAAGCTGCTGATGGTGCTTCGGTATACCTTCTTTTTATTGAGTCTTGGATACAGCAGTTTCTTTCTCCCCCTTTCAGTAATATTTCTTTGCGCCGCCTATGGGCATATGGCTGCGGTTGTAGGCTCTGGAAAAGGCGGTGTAGGCGGCAGCGTACATGGCGTTTGAGTTGTTGAAGCGGTCATACTCGCCGTTTGCGTAGTCTATCTGAGCTTCCAGATACCTAAGATACACTTCCTCATAGGGAGAGGGCACAAGCAAAACCGTGTCCTCGGCGCTGTGCTCGTCATAGGGGGCAAAGGCCACAAGCTCTGCCCCCTCATGGCTGTCGATTATCTCCTTTTTCACCGTTGCATCCAGAGCGGACAGCCAGAATATCTTCTGCCCTCTGGAAAAGCCGTTGGGTTTAAGCTCGTCCATGCGGGCTATGGCTTCACCCAGAGTCATGGCTCAGTTCACCGCGCCTGCGGCATCCTGAAAGGCCATAATGCTCTCAAGCATATGCTCGCGGTTGATGAGCACCTCTGCCACGCACTGAGGTACTTCCACCTCAACGCCGCGCTTTATAAGCCAGGTGCGCTCATTGACACCCACGAAAACATCCTCCTGATCCCGGCGTTCCTTGGGGAGCTTTATCTTCACGGTCTTTTCGCCGTTTTCTGTATTTTTCTTTGCTGCCATATCAATTCTCCTTCAATATGTATTTTCAGTCAGGGGCGGTCGAACCGCCCCTTTTGTTTATCAGTTTTCGTTTGCGGAGGCAGAGAAGCGGGGAGAGACGGACTCGATACGCACAAGATAGTTCTCGATGAGCAGCTCTGCGGTCTTGATGGCCTTCCAGCCCACGCTGGAGCGCTGATCCAGAGGATCGGCTGCGCCGGAAGAGCCGCGCTGCTTGACGATTATCTCAAGACCGCCGCCGTTGACCTCAGTGACGCCGTAAGCACCGTCACCCAGAATGAGAGTACCGAAGACTGCAAGGCCGCCCTCATTGCCGTATATCTTGGCCTCGGTGGTCTGCACGAAGCGGACACCGGCGATCTCGCCGATCTCGCCCTCATAGAGATTTTCGGGCTGGGCGTACTTGTGCGCGTCGATCCACTCAGGGTCGCGCATCAGGTCGTAGGCCACATAGGGGTGGACGATACCCACGTACTTGCCGTTGATGGTGGGGGCGTTCTGGGCGCGCAGCTTTGCCACGGCGCGCTGGATAAGCTCCACGGTGATGACGCAGTTTTCGTCAAGAGCGGCGCGGCTGAGAACTTCCTCAGTACCGGCATCGGTCTTTTTCTCGGCGTACATGACGTTTGTGCCGCTGTGGAGCACATTTCTCACAACAGTGTCCAGAGTTGCGCCGGCCTGACGGCCCAGCAGCTTTGCAGACTCAAGGATGGTGTTGTCCAGAGCGGTCAGCTCCAGCATATCCGACTGGGTGATATAGTCTCCGTACTGGGAGACGGTGGCGGTAACGGTGCTGACGGACAGCTGCTTGCCGTCGGGGGTCACGCCCTCGGTGAGAGGAGTGGTGGCCTTGGCAAGGGGCGCAAACTTGCGAAATTCGATGACCTTGCCGCCGTTGGCGGGGATGGGGCGCTTCTGGCCGAACTGGTCATGGACCAGGTTGGCCTGAGCCTCGTCGATGAGGGTCATGTCGTAGAAGGTCTTCATTTCCGCGCTAAGACCTGCGGAAACGGTGGTCTGTACGTTCTCAGCAAAAAGCTGAATGTCAAAGTTCATATGCTTTGCTCCTTTCCTTTGTCAGAATGAGATTTTCTCACCCTGCTGTACCCGGCGGATAATATCCTGTCGGGCTTTCTTGCTCATCTGGGACACATCGCTTTTCATCATGGCGCTGCTCTGGCTTCTCAGGGCGCTTTCACGGGGTCTGGCCGTGCCGGAGAGGATGCGGCGGCTTATGCACTCCTCCATTTCCCCGGCGGCCTTCTCCATAAGCTCGGCCCTGTGGATAAGCTCATAGGCATCGCCCACAGGCACGCCGCTTTTCAAAAGCTCCTTGAAGCGCTGGTTTGAAAGCTCGGCTTTGATGTCAAAGTCCGGGTAAGTCTCCCGGAGCTTGCCGGCCTGAGAGAGCCAGCTGTCGTACTGCTCTCTGGCGAGAGCGTCTGTTTTGCGCTGTGCGGATGAGCGCTCATTGTCCAGCGCAGCATAGAGCGCTGCGGCATCCTCTGCGGGCACACCGTACTTCTTTTCAAGAAGCTGCAGGACCGGGGAGAGGGCCTTATACTTTCTGGTCGTCTCCTCGCTGCCCTTCAGTCGCTGCTTTACGATGTGCTGCACATGGGCCTTGTACACATCCTTGTACTCGCCCTTTATGAGTGCCTCAAAGCGCTCCATGCGCTGGGCCTGTGTATCCTCCCCGGCGGCGGGAGTGGTCTTTTCGCCCGTTGTACGCTCTCCGGCGGCGAGAGCCTTATCATCGCCCGTAATGCCCTGTGCTTCGTCCTTGCCGGCATAAAGCTGTATGTTGAAGCTATGGCTAAGCTTGTTGTTCATGGTTTTTCTCCGTTTCCTTATTCATATTCCCTGTAAAACTCAATATTTTCCGGGTAATTTTCCTGTAAGAGTCTGAAAAAGCAGCAGGCAAGCTCCATAGCCCCCTCAAGGGCGGCTGCGCTCTGCCCCTCAGGCTCTACTTCCAGTCTGGCCCGGCCCTTTTCCACAAGGGGCGGCTGCCGCAATTCAAGTCTGCCGTCGGCCTCCATCCGGGAAAAGAGTTCGTCCACGGCAAAGACCAGAGTGGACACGGCGGCGCAGACCAGATCCTGTCCCGGCTCTCCGCTGCCGGCGTGGCCCTCAAGCTCCATTCCCACTGCCGCGCCGCTGCTGTATATCCGCGCCTTTATCATGCTGGGCTTGCCCCCAGTGCTGCCCGCTCACGGGCGCGGCGCATAAGGGGGCTTTCCCCAATCGCCGTGGGTGTACTCTTCCTTTTGAAAGAGCGCTCATCCCCTGCGCCAAACTGACTTTCAAGCCCGGCTATAAGCTCCTCATCCCCCAGCGCCCTTGCCAGCTCAAGAGCGGTCTTGCCCGTGTACATGAGCTTTTCGTGGAGTTTGGCGTTTTCGGAAATCTTGGCTATAATGAAGTCCTTTCTGTCAAAGTCCATCATGTCCAGACAGGCCAGCGCCGCATCCGCAGAGGCGGGGTTGAAAAAGCCCGCGGAGTAAAACTGCATGGCCAGCTCGTTCTGGCTGAGGCGTGAATAGGGCGAGGCCTTCACAGCCGCCACCACCACATCGAAAAGGGGCTTGCGGCAGCCCAAGTCCAGCTCAAGCCCGGCAAAAGGCGCAAGTGCGGTCTGCTTCTGGGGGATAAGGCCTGCATTTGAGTAGCGCACATAGTCATAGCCCGCTCTGTCCCCGCTTATGCGAAAGCAGCGGGGGCTGTCGTAAAACTGGCGGATAAGCTCAATGACCATGAGCACCACTTTCTTGTAGGCTCTGTAGGCGGCCTTGCTGCCGTCACGGGAGAGCTTGCTGCCCGCCTCCTGCATGGCGGCGATGGCAGAGGCCGCGGTAACGCCGCCGGTGGCACCGCCGGAGGAAACGTCACGGTTGCCGGTAGTCTCCTTGAGCTCGTCGATCTTATTGTTGATAACGGTCACATATATGCCGTCAAGGCTGCCGGAGCGCACTGGCAGTATGCTGTCCTGTCCCAGTGCTCCGTCCACATGGACAAAGTCCCGGCTCAAATCCGCGTACTCCTCCTCATTGACGCTGCCGTCATTCCTTATGAAATGGCGGGGCTTGCAGTTGAAGAGCATATTCTGCATGATGGCCTGATCGCCCCGGTCTATGTACTCCTGAGTGTTCTTGCCCACATCAATGTAGCCAAAGCCGCAGGGCGTGCCCTTGGTGCGAAAGAGCGGGTCGAACACAAAGGGGTAGAGCCCGTGCTCGTACCAGCCGGTTTCGCACATGGGCGCTCTCAGCACGCCGCCGAACTCGTCCATTACCGGCTCGCGCTCATTTTCGCTGGCAAAGAGGGGCTGGTCGTGACCGGCTATGAATTTGCAGTAGTGCAGCACTGTGCGCCCGCCCTGCCGCTTTTTGTAGTACCAGTCCACAACCACGCTCTTTTCGCTGGTGTCCACAGCCTCGTCGTACACATAGCGGGCCACATCCATGGCAGCACCCGAGAGCTTGCCGGAAAGCTGGGGATATTCCTGCTGCAAAAGGTCGTTGTCTCTAAGACTCAGGTGGAAAAGCTGGCGGCTTTGCTGGATGTCGGTTATGCCGCTTTCCCAGAAAAGGTCTATAACATCCACGGGGCTTATTTCGATATCCCCCAGACCATTGAGCTTGCCTGCATCCCAGAACACGCCGTATATTCCCGTACCGGCAATGAGCTTATCGTCCATCACCTCCGAGTACACGCTCTCAAAATCGCACTCGTCCAGCACTGCCGGAACTATGGCGGAGAGCATTTTCGCCTCCTGCTCGTCCCCCTTTTCCCGGGGAAGTATGCTCACGGAGGGGAAATTGTCCATGGCGTCGGCGTGCTTATTGGCTATGGCGTTGAAAAGCCAGCCGCTGACAGGCTCTATCTGGGTCTTTTCGTTTTTCCTCAGACATTCCCACTGTCTGAGCTTGTACCATTGCTGATTGTCCACAATGCGCTTTTCCAGATTGGCCTTGGCAGCCTTGTACTTCAAAAGGGTGCTGTAGGCCTTCTGTATTTCCTTTTCGCCTATGGGCAATTCATCCTGCGCCGCTTGGGGGGCTTTTTCTCCCTCAAAGGGCGCAAAGTCCAGTTCATTCATCGATTATCTCCATCCTTTTAAGTTTGGAAGGCTGCGGCAGGGCAGAGCCTTCTATGTCCAGCAGCAGCCGCAGTCCGCCGTTTCTGCTCTCTGCACCCTTTGTGCGGGGCTTGATGGGCCGTGACATGAGAAAATACCTCGTCTCGTCGGCAATGTGGTCCTCGCCGGAGCTGTCCAGGTCCTCAGGCCGCTGCCCGTCATACTGCAAAAGGGGCAGGGTGCGGATAAAGGCCTTGCAGTTTTTGAACACATAGAGCATGGGGAAGCCGTTTTCGTCAAAGCTCAGTCTGTAATGCAGCTGCATCCATCCGGGGACGCGGGCATGGTCGCCTTTGGAGAAATAGATCCCGTGGCGGGCAGCGCACTCGGCAATGCTCTCGCCTGTCTCCGCATCCCAGATGGCAGGGTCGGCCACACCGCCTATCCTCTTGCCTTTGAGCCAGCGGTGCTCCCGCTCTGTCCGGGCAATTTCGGAAAAAACCCGCTCCGGAGTCCAGCGCACACCCTCGTTGGGAGTGCCTGTGCAGCCGTACATCTCCAGTATCCGGTACACCACGCCGTCAAAGTCCACCGCCCACCAGCCGCAGGAGAAGGGCCGGTTATAGCCCCAGTCGAAGGAGCGGTATATGCGCCAGCTGTCCGGTATCTCGAAGGGCTCGATCACGTGGGTGTACTGGCGGTCCTTATAGTGCTCGCCCCTGTCGTAGAAGTCCTCGAAAAACTGACCCATATGCACATCCCAGCTGCCCTCCAGCCAGGCCTCCCGGAGTTTTGGCGGCAGGGCCTCAAGCTGGCTTATGTAGTCAGGCTGTGACTCCATGAGGGCCTTGTTGTCCCGTACCCCCGCCTGAATGAAGCTGTACTCCTCCGCCTTTTCACCGTTTTTGTACTGCCTGTCCACAAAAAGCCGCTTTACCCAGCTGTGGCCCACGCCGCCGGGGTTGCAGGTAATGTAGCAGCGCCTTGGCACATTTCCGGCCGCACCTCTCACGCAGGCGGAGAGCACCCGAAACTGCTCCTCCGTTATCTGGGTGGCCTCGTCTATGTACATCACGTCACATTCCGTGCCCTGAAAATTGAGAAGGTCCTTGTCGGAGGCACAGTAGCGGAAGCTGATGGTGCTGCCGTTTGGCAGGCGAATCTCCTTTTTGGTGTCGTTGTAGCGGTAGCTGCCCTTGGGCAGAAGCTTCAGAAAGGGCTTTATATGGTTTGCGTAAAGCTCAGGGTAGCTGCGGCGAATAATAAGCTGACTTATGCCGGGGTACTTTGCCGCAAGCAAAAGTGCGTTTACCCGCACCGCCCAGCTCTTGCCGCCGCCTCTCGCGCCGCCGTAGGCCACATACTTGTGCTCATCCTTGAAAAAAAGCCGCTGCTTTTCGTTGGGGGCGGGGATGTCTATGTACCTGTCGGCTCTGATTTTGCTCATAGAGTCGGATCACCCTCGATGCGGATGACCAGTCCGCCCTCAGCCGCCCCTTCGCCGCCTCCCTGCTCCATCAGCTCCGCCAGATCCTTCAGCGCGCCGGTCAGCTGCTTTACATCCCTGAAATCCAGAGTGTTGGGGTCGGTGTTTTTTATGGTCTGCTGTAAAAGCTCCGCCGCCGCACCGGCAAGCTGGGCAAGCCCCGGCACAGCGCTCTCCTCCTTTCTGTCCATAATGGGTGCAAAGTCCGGCTCAGTCATATTTGCTCCACAGGGCCTTGGCTATAATGCAGTTGCCCCAGTTGTGGTTGTCGCAGCAATATTCCTTTTTGTAGGCCGCTGCGCTGCCGGGAAAGGCGTTGTGTATGCTGCTGTTGTCCCTGACCCCCTCGCAGTAGATGATATTTCTGTCCTCCGCCTTATAAAAAGGACACTGTGCTTCATAGCTGACAAAATGACTTCCCATGCAAGTCCCTCCTTTGTTCCAGAGCCACTGGGGCATGGTGGGGCAAGCCCCCGCATCCAGCCGCCCTCCCGCCGCGCCCACGGGGTATCCCACACTGTGGGCCAGGCGTATGGCTTCCGAGTCTCTAAGCTGTCTCAAACTGCCTCCTGCCGCCCCTTATTGTCACATTTCGTGACAATAAGGGGCGAAAAT
>JAFTXM010000075.1 GCA_017465025.1 Oscillospiraceae bacterium | reverse complement strand
TACAAAGAGAAATATTGGCGCAATTGCTTGAAATATGCCGGAATTTAAGCTATAATTAAATTTAGCGTGCAATTTTATTGATGTCTGCTCTCAGGGATCGCTCTTTGGCTGTGAGATTACCGAATCACGGAGGCTTTTAATGGTTTCAAAAGAAAAGTTCAGCTGGATGAAGCATATCGACTTTATACTGGTGGATCTGCTGTCCATCGTTCTGGCCTTCATAATTGCATATTGGCTCAAATTCAGACAGCTGGATTTTGCCTCCAGCAATGCCTGGGTGTTTTTCCTGCTGATGATATCCATGCTGAACGTCATGATTTCCCTGCTCATCAACCCCTACAGCGGTATTCTCCGCAGGGCATACTACGGCGAGGCCTACAGTGTTATTCAGCACACGCTCATCAGCGCGGCGATAGTCACGGCGGTGATGTTCCTGTTCAAAATCGGCGCTACATACTCACGAGAGCTGGTTTTGACCATGTACGTGCTCTACTTTGTCCTCTCCTTTGCGTTCAGATGCCTGTGGAAGTGGGTAGTGCTGAAAATGATGGGAAAGATGCGGGCCGCAAAGCTGCCGGTTTTCATCATTGGCGAAAAGGCGGAGATATGTAAAACCGTAGCCAATGTTCTGACCGGGGATTTCCAGACCTACGAAGTAAAGGGCATCTTTCTGGCTGACGATGATGAGAGCACGGAAGTCATGGATATTCCCGTGATAAAGGATGACTATGTGGGCTTTGTGCTGAGCAATGATATTCAGGAGCTGCTGGTCGCCACCTCGCCCAACAGGATTCCGGCGGAGGTGTACAGACGTCTGGTGGACAATGGCGTGAGCGTGAACATCGTAATTGAAAACGCCATAGGCTTTCAGACGGAAAAGCAGCTTATTTCCGACATGGGCGTATATAAGACCCTCAGCGTGGGTGACTTTTCATTTTCCTCCCGGCAGGAGCTTTATCTCATATTCAAAAGACTTGCGGATGTGCTTTTCGGATTGATAGGCGTAGTGGTCTTGATCCCTGTGAGTATGCTCGTGAAGATAATGTACCTTCTCTCCGGCGACAGGGCGCCCATATTCTACAGGCAAAAGCGCGTGGGCAAAAACGGCAGACCCATCCGGATATACAAGTACCGCTCAATGGTGCCCAATGCCGGTGAAATCCTCAAGGAGCTTTTGAAGGATGAAAAGTACCGGGAAGAGTGGCAGAAAAACCAGAAGCTTGAAAACGACCCGAGAATAACAAAGGTGGGCAGATTCCTCAGAAAAACCTCTCTGGACGAGCTGCCCCAGCTTATAAATGTGCTTATCGGGGAAATGTCCCTTGTAGGGCCGCGGCCTCTCGTGGAGGGAGAGCTTGAGGACCATGAAGGGCTGAAGCTTTACCAGAAGGTCAAGCCGGGCATCACCGGCTGGTGGGGCTGCAATGGCCGGTCGAACATTGAGTACAGGGAGCGGCTTGAGCTTGAATACTACTACGTAAAGCACGTATCGCCCTACATTGATATTCTCTGCCTTTTCAGGACTGTTCTTGCAGTACTGAAAAGAGACGGCGCACAATAACACAATAAATACATAAGCCTGATGTTTTGTTTTTAAAACATCAGGCTTTTTCATTGACTTGTAAAAATCAGCAAAGCTCCCGCTCTGCGGCATCCAGAGCGGCATCGATAACGGCATCCATGTCATAGTATTTGTACTCGCCAAGCCGTCCGCCGAAAAGAACCTTGGACTGGGACAGGGTAAGCTCCCTGTACTGCTGATAAAGGCGGGTGTTCCGCTCATCGTTTACAGGGTAGTATGGCTCGTCTCCGGGCTTCCACTCGCTGGAATACTCCCGGCTTATAAAGGTCTTGGACAGGGGCTTGCCCTCATCGTCCAGACCGAACTGAAACCATTTGTGCTCAATTATCCTCGTCCAGGGAGTCTCCCGGTCGGTGTAGTTCACGGCGGCATTTCCCTGGAAATTGGGGATATCCAGAAGCTCGTTTTCAAATCTCACCGAGCGGTATTCAAGCTCACCCAGCCTGAAATCAAAATAGGCATCCACCGGGCCGGTGTAGACGATTTTCTCTGCCAGAGCGTCCAGCTCGCCCTTATTTTTCAGATAGTCGATACCAAGGCGCACTTCAATGCCATCGAGCATATTGGCAAGCATTTTTGTATAGCCGCCTGTGGGGATGCCCTGATAGAGGGCGTTGAAGTAGTTGTTGTCAAAGGTGAAGCGGACAGGCAGCCGCTTGATGATAAAGGCGGGCAGCTCCTTGCAGTCACGGCCCCACTGCTTTTCCGTGTAGCCCTTGACCAGCTTTTCAAAGATGTCCCGGCCCACCAGACTGATGGCCTGCTCCTCAAGATTTTGCGGCTGGGAGATACAGGCCTCTTTTTTCTGCTCCTCTATCTTGGCGGCGGCCTCCTCCGGCGTGACCACGCCCCACATTTTATTGAAGGTATACATATTGAAGGGCAGGCTGTACAGCTCGCCCCTGTAATTTGCCACGGGCGAGTTGGTGAAGCGGTTGAATTCGGCAAAGCTGCTCACATAATCCCATACCTTTTTATTATTGGTGTGGAAAATATGGGCGCCGTATTTATGTACGTGGATACCCTCGATGTTCTCGGTGTACACATTGCCTGCAATGTGCTCACGCTTGTCGATGACCAGCACCTTCCTGCCCTTTGCTTTGGCCTGCTGAGCAAATACCGCGCCGTACAGCCCGGCACCTACTATGAGATAATCGTACTGCTTCATGATCATTTCTCCTTCAGACAACAGTCAGTCTATTTTTTCATTAGTTTGCAAAGCTTTCCAAGGCACATTGCCCAGACTTCACAGGCAAGGTTTTCTTTTGTGACAAGTAATGTAAGGGCATACACGGCAAAGAAGCATATAGCGGAAAGCACAAGTACGGGGAAATTTCCCAAAGAAAGAAGCTTTACCCAAAGAGAAGCAGCAGAACCCAAAATAAGCGCCAGAACAAGCTTCCAATAGGGGAAGCTTCGGAATACGGACCATACTTCCCTCCGCAGTGCATAAAGCTCCACCAGAAAAACGGCAAGCTCCGCAGCCACCGTGCCGATGGCAGCGCCCGCCGCAGCATATCGGGGGATGAGCAGGGCGTTTAGTATAATGTCGGTCACAGCACCGGCAATGACCGCATAAAGAACGGTCTTTTCCCGGCCCAGAGGCACCAGCATCTGCGTGCCAAGAATGTTGGTAAGTCCCACAAGCAAAAGTGTGGGCATGATGATCTGCATGGGCAGTACAGCCCCCTCATAGGCAGGGCCGGACAGGAAGAAGATGCCCTCCCGTGCAAAGAATATAAAGTACAGCATTATGGAGCTGGCAGCCAGCAGCACAAAGTTGAGGGCCTTTTTGGATATGCGGTAGAAATCGTCCATCATACCGTGCTCCACATAATAGGACGCCCGGGGCAGCAGCACCGCCCCCAGAGCCGTCACCATGCTGACAAGGATATTCTTTATCTTTACGGCGGCGTTGTAGTAGCCCACATCCACATCCGAGGTCATAAAGCCCAGCATGACTGCGTCAAGATTGGTGTAGATTGTGACAGAGCAGGTCATGGCAAAAAATATCATAACGGCTTTCATGTGCCGTCTCACGTCATAGCCGCCCAGAGGCCTCATGAGAATGTGCTTTCTTGCGTGAAGAAAGTTTAAGACATTGGAAGCAGAAGAGGCCAGAATGGTCATGCCGCCGTAGATGATATAGTCATCCTCAGCGTGGATGAAAAGAAAGGTACACACCAGCACCACTACCTTAAAGACAATAGAGCGGGCAGTGATGTAGCTGTACTGCTCCAAGGCCACATAGAGCCACTCCATGCCGATGGAGTTGAGGATGATGGTGAGGCTTATGACGGCGAAAAGGAGCTTTTCTTCACGTACCTGAGGGATGAAGTACATACATATTGCCAGCAAGCCGTAGGCAACAAGGCTCATCACAAGATTGATGAACAAAAGCTCGTGGGCTGTCCGGGAAAGGGCGAGCTTGTCATCCCGCACTTTTGCGCAGACCCGCACACCGTAGGTGGGTATGCCCAGCCTTGCAAGAAGATTGAAATAGGCCACAAAGGACGTGGCAAAGGCCACCTTTCCTGTTCCAACAGGGAAAATTATCCTTGCCACATAGGGAAAGGTTATCAGCGGGAACAGGAAGCCCGACATATTCAATATGGCGTTAAATATGAAGTTTTTCTTTAAAGATGGGGATTTCATACTGTGCTGTGTTCTCCGGGGAATAAAAGTTCTGATAATTCCGTCAAAATGCAGACTTCTTAAACTTCAACCATAGCTTCCGGAACGTTCTGTAAAGCCGCACATCCACAAGGAAAAG
>JAFTXM010000074.1 GCA_017465025.1 Oscillospiraceae bacterium | reverse complement strand
TAGATGTTCTTCATGATACCCTGAAGCTTTTCGTCCACTTCTTCAAAGCTCCAGATCATGCGGATGTAGTTCTGGCTCATTTCCAGACCGGAGGTGGCCACGCCGCCTGCGTTGGAAGCCTTGCCGGGGGAGTAGAGCAGGCCGTTGGACTTGACTACCTCAATTGCTTCGGGAGTGAGAGGCATGTTTGCACCCTCGAATACGCCGATGCAGCCGCAGTTGACCAGTGCCTGTGCGCCCTTCTCGTCCATCTCGTTCTGGGATGCGCAGGGCATTGCAATGTCGCACTTGACGTTCCAGATGTTCTTGCAGCCCTCAACATACTCGGCGCCGGGAACTTCGTCGGCATATACGCTGATGCGTGCTCTTCTCTTCTGCTTGATGTCGAAGAGCTTGGGAAGGTCTATGCCCTTGGGGTCATATACATAGCCCTGAGAGTCGCTCATGGCAACTACCTTGCCGCCCAGCTGAGTGCACTTTTCAGCGGCGTACTGAGCCACGTTGCCGGAGCCGGACACTACAACGGTCTTGCCCTCGAAGCTATCGTTCTTCAGGTGCTTGAGGGCCTCGGCTGCATAGTAGCAAAGACCGTAGCCGGTGGCCTGAGTACGGGCCAGAGAGCCGCCGAAGGTCAGACCCTTGCCGGTGATAACGCCGCCGTCAAAGCGGTTGACGATCTTCTTGTACTGACCGAACATATATGCCACTTCGCGGCCGCCTACGCCGATATCGCCAGCGGGCACGTCGGTAAACTGACCGATGTGGCGGTAAAGCTCGGTCATGAAGCTCTGGCAGAAGCGCATGATCTCCCCGTCGGACTTGCCCTTGGGGTCAAAGTCGCTTCCGCCCTTGCCGCCGCCCATGGGCAGGGTGGTAAGGGAGTTTTTCAGAATCTGCTCAAAGCCCAGGAACTTGATGACGGACAGATTTACAGAGGGATGGAAACGAAGGCCGCCCTTGTAGGGGCCGATGGCGGAGTTGAACTGGACACGGTAGCCGCGGTTGACACGGGTGCAGCCATTGTCATCCACCCAGGGAACGCGAAACTCAATAACGCGCTCAGGCTCAACAAAACGCTCTATAAGACCTGCCTTCTCCCACTCCGGATGCTTATCGACAATAAGCTCCAAAGACTCAAAAACCTCGCGTACTGCCTGCAGGAATTCACTCTCGTGACCGTCACGTTTTTCTACCTCTGCGTATACTCTCTTAAGATACTCGTTTGTAAGCATTTTAACCCTCCTGATAAGATAAAAGATTTTTTATCAGTGCATATTTCGTGGGACTACCGCTAATATACCTTTTTATGGTAAGATTATACTACATTGATAAAAACTGTTACAATAGTAAATATGCACAGAATTTTTGTCTGCCATAAACGCAGAAAGGAGCATCTTTTGAGCCATTTACAGTATACTGCACTTGATTTTCCGCCGTTTTGGCGATATACTTTGTTCGTTAAGGCAAAATAAAGTTACACAAAGGGAGAGATTGCTATGAAAATGGAAAACTTTTTCGGCTATGAAGCCTATACCTTCGGGAACGAAGAACTTGAAGTTTGCGTCATAACGCTTGGCGCCACGGTTTACAGCCTCAAATACAAAGGCCGGGAGACAGTTCTCAACTATGCCGATGCCCAGAGCTATCTGGACAGTACTGCCTTTGTGAATGCTGCCATAGGCCGCTACGCAAACCGCATTGGCAATTCCCGCTTCACTCTCAACGGCAAGGAATATATTCTCCCCGCAAATGAGGGCGTAAACCAGCTCCACGGCGGACCTCTTTCCTATGATAAGCGCAAGTGGACGGCAGAAGTCCTCAGCGAAAACTCCCTGAGAATGTATATCTTCTCCCCCGACGGGGACAACGGCTTCCCCGGCAACCTGACTGCCGGTGTTACCTACACCGTGGAGGGCAGCAGCTTCCGTATGGATTTTGACGGCGTATGCGACGAGGATACCGTCTATGCTCCCACCTCCCATCTCTACTTCAATCTGGACGGCGGCAACGTTCTGGAGCATGATATGTGGATAAACAGCGGCGCTCATCTTGAAGTGGACGCAGGCCTTATTCCCACCGGCACCCTGCTCCCCGCCACCGGCGACTTTGATTTTTCTGCAATGCGCAAGGTAGGCTGCAATTTTGATGACTGCTTCGTTCTCAACGGCGAGCACGCCTGCACCGTGGAGGCCGGCAGTATCCGTATGGATCTTTATACCGACTTTCCTGCCATGCAGCTTTATACCGGCTCCGCTCTCCCTGCGCCCCTCAGCGTAAACGAGGGCCTTGCCATTGAACCGGAGTTTTATCCCGACAGCCCCAACCAGCCTCACTTCCCCTCTACCACCCTCAGAGCCGGTGAAAAATTCCATGGCTGGGCAAGCTTTAAATTCTCCGACAAGTAATACCGGGGAGACTAACTAAATAAGATGAAGGGCTGGATATTGGAGGAATGTTTATGAAAATAACAAAAAAATATCTGGCCCTGCTTTTTTGCCTTGTGCTTGCTGCGGGGCTTTGGGGCTGTGCGTCAAAGCCGGAAGCAATCGAAGCTGAGCCGCTTGAAACTTTGCCGCCGGAGGAAGTGTTCTATCTGGCTGAGTTTACAGAGCTTGCAAAGGACGAAACTCAGCATCTGAGCAGCAGGGTCAGTACCGAAGAGGGCTACTACAGTGTAGGCCACAGCATTGGAGAAGGCGGTGAATACTCTACTGCCATATATTATGTAAACTGCACGGACGGTTCTGTCAAAGCGCTTTCAAAGTATAATCCGGTGGAGATACCGGAGGAAATGCTTGCCCTGCCCTCATTTTATGCCACGCATGAGATTTTGGGGCTTGCCCCGTCAGAAAAGGGCGGCCTTGTGAGTGTGGAGAGCGTCTATATGTCATGGTATGCGGGGGCAGGTCAGCGCCGTGATGAATACGGCACCGCCTTTGACGACCATATGCGGAAAATTTATATCCGTACTCTGGATAAAAACGGTAAAGAGCTTTCAATAAGTGAGCTTTCCCTCAATGAGGGCGAAAATATCTATGCGGATGACCTGGTTTTGGATGAGCATGGCAATCTCCTCATGACAGAGCAAAAGCAGCTCCGACTTTATTCTCCCCAAGGCGAGGAACTGGGCAGACTGGAGTTTGAGGGCTATGTGCGCTCTGTCCATGGCGGAGAAAACGGCAGCGCCGCTGTGCTCTGCTATGCCGGGGACAACAGTCAGCTTCTCCATTTTGTGGACACCGGAAAAATGCAGATAGAGCGCACAGTCCCCGTTCCCGGAGACACCATGCACTTCAGCCTTGCCGGCGGAGAGCTGGACGCAGGCTACACATGGAACAGCAGCTTTTATCTTTATGACTTTGAAACGGGCCGCAGCTGCGAGCTGTTTGACTGGATAGTCTGCGGCCTTGACCCTGCCGGCATCTCAGATATTCGCCTTGAGGCTGACGGCACGGTGCAGTGCATCGTCAATGAGTATGACGGGGAAAATGAACGCTTCAGAACGTTCTCGGTGCGTCTTGCGCCTTATACCGGCACGGCTGAAAAAGAAACTCTCACCCTCGGCAGCGCCGCCCCGGACAGCCGGCTTCTTGAAAATATTGTCCGCTTCAACCGCAGCGATGCCTCCTGCTGTATAAAGCTGCTGGATTACTCCCGCAGCTTTGACTTTGAAACCGAGGGGCAGAAGGGGAGAGCCATGATAGAGCTGCTCTCCGGCAATGTGCCGGATATTCTGGATATCAGCGGCTTCAATCACCAGCTTCTCCACAGAAAAGGCTATCTTGAGGACCTCTATGCCTATCTTGACAAGGACGGTGAGCTGAGCCGGGACAGCTTTTTCCCCAATGTGCTCTCGGCCTATGACTGCGAAGGCGAGCTTTGCGCCATCGGCAGCAGCTTTTCAGTGGACACGGTCATCGGCTCTGCCCAACGCCACGGCTATACTCCCGGCTGGAGCTATAAGGACTTCAATGAAGCCCTTGCCCTCATGCCTGCCGGATGTCAGCCCTTTGAAGTGTATGTCACATCCGAGGAGCTTCTCCGCAGCGGTCTGGCAATGGAACTTGATAATTATGTAAACTGGACAGAGCTGACGGCAGACTTTGAAAACGAGAATTTCATCTCCCTTCTGGAGTTTGCAGACGGCTTCCCGGATGAATTCAATTGGGATACATACGACTGGTCTGATGCGGATATAGTGGAAAACCGTATCCTTCAGGAAAGGCAAATGCTCCTTCGCACCTCTCTTTTCAGCATAGAGGAGATATTTTACAACAGCATCTATTTTCAGGGCGATGTAAGCTACATCGGCTATCCCACATGGGACGGCTCATCCGGCAATGCGCTGAATGTGTACGGCGGCCTCGCCATAAGCCGCAGCTGCGCAGATAAGGACGGCGCCTGGAGCTTTGTGAGAAGCTTTCTCACCGGGGAGACCCAGCAGAGCCAATGGGCTTTTCCAAGCAATATAAACGCCTTTGAAGCGGCCCTTGAAAAAGCCATGACCCCGGACTATCTTAAGGATGAAGAAGGGGAACTGATAGTCGATGAGGAGGGAAACAGCACCGAGCTTCCTCAGGGTCACATGGGAACGGTGCTGGGTGTACGCAGCTTTCGCTCTATAAGCGAAGAGCAGGCCGGGCAGCTTCGCCAGCTGCTCACCGGCTGCGAAAAGATAAAGTACAGCAATACAGAGCTTGCGGATATAGTGGTGAATGCATCCCGGCTTTACTTTGAGGGCCGGCGCGGCGCAGAGGCAACCGCCGCCACCGTTGAGCAGGCAGTGGAAAATTATTTGTCACAATATAAATAAACTGTAATATTTTTTTACTTTCCTTGACGAAAATAGGCGATAAAGATATAATGCAAAGGATTTTGTAGAAAAATATATGGAGGATAAAATGAGCTACGATACAGTCAGAAAACAGGATGCAGCCGTTTACGAGGCCATGATGCGGGAGCTGGAGCGCCAGCGGGACCATATTGAGCTTATCGCCTCCGAAAACTTTGTAAGCCCCGCCGTGCTTGAGGCCATGGGCAGCCACCTGACCAACAAGTACGCCGAGGGTTATCCCGCCGCCAGATATTACGGCGGCTGCCAGTACGTGGACGAGGTGGAAAATCTGGCAATCGAGCGGGCAAAGACTCTTTTCGGCGCGGAACACGCCAATGTACAGCCCCACTCCGGCTCTCAGGCCAATGTGGCGGTCTACCTTGCCCTTTTGAAGCCGGGTGACACCATTCTCGGCATGAACCTTGACCACGGCGGTCATCTGACCCACGGCTCAAAGGCTTCCATCTCCGGCAAGTATTTCAACGCCTGCTTCTACGGTGTTGATGAAACTACCGAAATGCTGGACTATGATGCGGTGCAGCGCACAGCTGAGGAAACTCAGCCCAAGCTCATTATCGCCGGTGCCAGCGCCTATTCCAGAGTCATTGACTTTGCCCGTATGCGTCAGATCGCGGACAGCGTAGGCGCATATCTGATGGTGGATATGGCTCATATTGCGGGCCTTGTGGCAGCGGGGGAGCACCCCAATCCCGTACCCTATGCCCACGTGGTCACAACCACCACGCATAAGACCCTTCGCGGCCCCCGCGGCGCACTTATCCTCTGCACTGAGGAGCTTAAAAAGAAGATAAACAGCGCCGTATTCCCCGGTACTCAGGGCGGCCCTCTCATGCACACCATTGCCGCCAAGGCTGTGTGCTTCGGCGAGGCACTCACTCCCGAATTCAAAGCCTATCAGCACCAGATCGTGCTCAACGCCGCGGCTCTTGCAGACCAGCTCCAGAAGGGCGGTGTGCGCCTTGTCTCCGGCGGCACCGACAACCACCTGATGCTGGCCGATGTCATGAGCATGGGCAAGACCGGTATGGAAGTGCAGGAGCTTCTGGACAGAGCCAACATCACCGCCAATAAAAACGCCATCCCCTTTGACAAGATGTCCGTCAAGCTCACCTCCGGCATGCGCTTCGGCTCTCCCGCCGTCACCACCCGGGGCATGAAGGAAACCGAGATGCGCCAGATAGGCGACATGATCGTCCGCCTTCTCGCCGAGGGCGAGGCTGCCGTCAATGAGGTAAAGGAGCAGAGCATTGCGCTTTGCCGCCGCTTCCCCCTTTATCCAGAAATGTAATTTCATAAAAGCACCGGGTAGTTTAGCTTCCCGGTGCTTTTTGCGCTGTAAAGCAATACTTTCTTTTACTGTGACGCTGTGATATAATACTCCCAAAATTCTTACTGGAAGGATGCCAATGCAGAAAATAAGCAGATTATTAAAAATTATTACCGCTGCGGCAACGCTGCTGCTGGTGATTTATCTGGGCTGGAGCTGTATTGATGTGTACCTTGTTGGCAACAGCGCCGCCAATATGGCTGACGGCGGCGTGCATATTGCCCCTGTGTTTACAAGGGAAATCGCGGCAGAGCGACTTTCGCCCCTGCTGCCATGGGTCTTGGGCTATGCCGTGCTGGTCGCCGTCACTTCTGTCATTCAGACAGCAGCGAAAGAACAGGGGGCAGCCTCAGGCAAAGGCCGCCCTCATGCGGCAAGGCCTGCTGAGTATAAGAAAATGGACGCGCCTAAGATATCCCTTTCCGCTCTTCGCCTTTGCCTTGCTGTGGCGGCGGTGCTGCTTGTGCTGATGGGTGTGGCGAATGGAGGCGCAGGAGACGTGCTGATAAAGGCTGTAAATATATGTACGGAGTGTATAGGACTTGGCTGATGTTATAAATAAAATAAAGGCCCGTCTGCCCAGTCGGCGCAGGCTTATCCAGCTTTATGCGGCCTTGCTCTACAATGCCCATGTGAAGGGCTATATAAGCGGCGAAATCTTCACCGGCGGCAGTAAGATTATCTGTGTTCCCGGCTTCAACTGCTATTCCTGTCCCGGTGCGGTGGGGGCCTGCCCTCTGGGTGCGCTTCAAAATGCCCTTGCGGCCAGCAATACCCGTGCCCCCAGCTATGTTTTGGGAATACTCATGCTCTACGGGCTGATTTTCGGTCGTACCATCTGCGGCTACCTTTGCCCGATGGGGCTTTTGCAGGAGCTTCTCCATAAGATACCCACGCCCAAAATAAAAAAGAGCCGTGTAACAAGGGTGCTGAGCGGCCTTAAATATGTTTTCCTCGTGGTGCTTGTGGTGGCTTTGCCCCTGTGGTATGCCCGGCAATATCTGCCTGTGCCTGCCTTTTGCAAATATGTGTGTCCGGCGGGAACTTTCGAAGGGGCAGTGGGGCTTCTTTCAAATCCTGCAAACAGCTATATGTTTTCCATGCTGGGGCTGCTCTTTACCCGGAAGTTTGTTATCCTTGCCCTGATCTGCGCCCTCTGCGTATTCTGCTACAGGGCATTTTGCCGCTTTGTCTGCCCTCTGGGGGCGATATACGGCCTTTTTGCCAGGGTGAACTTCATCGGCGTCAAGGTGGAGCAGAGCAAGTGTGTGGACTGCGGTAAATGCGTGAGGGATTGCGGCATGGATGTCCGGCATGTGGGCGACCATGAGTGTATCCACTGCGGCGAGTGTATCGACCTTTGCCCTACCAAGGCCATCAGCTTCAAAGCCGGAAAGATAAGCCTGCGGGAGCACGAAGGCACGCTCACTCCGGAGAAAAAGGCGAAAAACAAACGCATTTCCCGCGTTTTGTGGTCAGCGGCGCTTATTATACTTGCTATAGTACTGTACCTTGCCAATAAGTAAATGGTGCGGCATTATTCATTTCAATTTAAAATGTGCAAAAAACTTGCCGAGAGATCCGAACTGGAATTTCTCAGCAAGTTTTTGTGTGTTCGACCAAACAAATGCAGGGACGCTCTCTTTCGTAATGGCTAATACTTGACCTCAATATTTCACAGAGTTATAATGCAGACAAATGACTAATTTAAAAGGAGCAAAGAATATATGCAGATGGTTTTGCTTACTGCACTTGGTGTGGGCGGGGCGACTATTTTTGGCTCTCTTATCGGCTTTGCATTCAAAAATATTTCTCACAGATTTTCGGACACTGTACTGTCCTTTGCTGCCGGCGTAATGCTTTCGGCGGCTGTCCTCGGCCTTATTCTGCCGTCCATAGACTACGGCGGAAAGTATGGCATTGTAATCACGATTGCGGGCATCTTTGCCGGCGCTCTGAGCCTTAACCTTATTGATAAGCTTGTTCCGCATCTGCATAAGCTGGTAGGTTCCGATATCGAGCCACACCACAACTCAAACCTCAGCAAGGTCCTGCTTTTTGTTACCGCCATTGCGATACACAATCTGCCCGAGGGCATCGCTGCCGGAGTCAGCTTCGGTGCAGGTGACAACGCAAAAGCGCTCCTGATCGCAGGCGGTATCGCATTGCAGAACATCCCCGAAGGCATGGTCATCATCGGGCCTATGCTCTCTGCCGGGGTAAGTCCGCGCAAGACCTTTATATGCGCCCTTATTACCGGCCTTGTTGAAGTGCTCGGAACGCTTCTGGGTTACTTTGCCGTATCACTGGCATCGGCGATACTGCCTTTTGCCCTTGCTTTTGCGGGCGGCACCATGCTTTATGTTATAAGTGATGAGATGATCCCCGAAACGCACCATAGCGGTGAGGGCGGAGTTACCTATGCCCTGCTGGTAGGCTTTTGCGTGATGCTTATAAGCGATGTCCTGCTGGGATAACGATAATTGAGTATTGAAAATCAGCCTGTTCATATGAACAGGCTGATTTTTCGTCTGGCAGCAGGAAAACACGGGCTGCGCCCGTGGTTTCAAAAGGCTTTGCCTATAAATTTTCCAATCAGTGCAGACCAGCCCTTATACGGACAGCCCTGACTATGAAAGCATTACTTTGAAAAAAGATAATTAATAATATTGATGGCGAAGATGATAATGCCGATAACCACGAAGATAACCAGCATGCCGATGCCCATATACTTCAGGTTGTGAACAAAATTGCCCAGATTGAAGAACAAATCGGGAGCGGCTGTGGCAGCGGATAAAATCAAAGCAAAAGACGATAAATTCATACTCTTATCTCCTTTTTCTCAGTTATGAAAACAGGTTCAGAATAATGCCGCCTGCGATGACCGATGCGATCTGACCGGAGACATTGACGCCGATAGAGTGCATCAAAAGGAAATTCTGGGGGTCTTCCTCCAGACCCATCTTGTGCACGATGCGCCCGGACATGGGGAAGGCCGAGATACCGGCAGCGCCGATCATGGGGTTTATCTTCTTCTTTGAGAAGAGGTTTATGAACTTTGCAAACAGCACGCCGCCTGCGGTGTCCACGATGAAGGCGATAAGACCCAGACCCAGAATAAGCAGGGTATCGACTTTAAGAAACTGCTCGGAGGTCATGTTGAAAGCGACGGAGATACCGAGGAATATGGTGATGAGGTTTGCAAGCACCTTCTGGGCGGTTTCGGACAGGGAGTCCAGCACGCCACATTCGCGGATAAGGTTGCCGAACATGAGAAAGCCTATCAGTGCGGTTGCCTGAGGAACTATGGCAGAGGCCACGATGGTGATGATGATGGGGAACATTATTCTCGTCATCTTGCTGACGGACTTCTGCTCATAGGGCATTTTTATCATGCGCTCCTTCTTGGTGGTCAGGAGCTTTATCACCGGTGGCTGGATAATTGGCACAAGGGCCATGTACGAGTAGGCCGCCACCGTGATAGCGCCCACGTACCTTGAACCGAGGGTGTTTGCCACGGCGATGGAGGTGGGGCCGTCCGCCGCGCCGATGATGGCGATGGAGGCCGCGTCAATGGTGGGGAAGAAGACGCTGGCCATGCACAGGGTGAAGAATATGCCAAACTGTGCCGCCGCGCCGAAGAACATCAGCTTGGGGTTTGTGAGCAGCGGGCCAAAGTCTATCATTGCGCCGATGCCGATAAACAGCAGCAGTGGGAAAAGCTCGTTTGCGATGCCTGCGTTATAGAGGGACTGAATAGGGCCGTGGAGCGCATCAGAAAAAGGAATGTTGACAAGGATAGTACCAAAGCCCATGGGAAGCAGCAGGGAAGGCTCCATTTCCTTGCCGATGGCGAGGTATATGAGCATGCAGCCTATCATTATCATGACCAGATCCTGCCAGGAAAATGCCAGCAAATTCTTGTAGAGAATATCCATATAATCAGCCTCCCTTACTTGATTTCCCTAACGGAGATAAAACGAAGCTCGTTGAGCGGTATACCGGTCTGGTCAGCGACAATAGCCATAAGCATTGCGGCGGTTCTGGGGTCCACGTCGTACATCTTCATCTCACCTGCGGAACCGGGGGCCAGCTGAGCGGGAGCGGCCTCCACGCTTTCTGAAACTGTGCTTTCCTCAGCGGCGCGAAGCTGCGCGGCTTTTTTCAGAGCCAGATGCTTGCGTATGACCAGAACCACAACTATAAGGGCCATGACCGCGACCATGGCTATTGCGATGTAATCCGGCTGTGCAGCTGCAACAGAACTGGCGGCTGTATTCATACCTTGTGTACCTCCGTGAAGATATTGGCTTAGGCGGCTTATCAGTCACAGCCGGTGAGAGACTTCAAGGCCTCGACCGACTGCGTAAAAATTTACAATACCAATGAAATAATACCCTACACCGGCTTATTTTACAATCCTGCAAAATGCCAAAAAATCCGTTCAGATACCGCAAAGAGCGCCGCAGAATTTAAAAATAATGACAGATAAGTGCTGTTTGAAATATTCGCAGCCGCGGCGGCATCCCCGGACAAAAAAAGTAAAAGACAGCCTGTAAAAGGCTGTCTTTTGCTTCTTATTGCGGCAATTCCTCTTTAGAATATACCCGCATGGATGTGCCGTGGTCGCGTATGAGAATATCCGCCGGCATGGGCGCAAAGCGAAGCACCACGTAGATATCCCCCGCCGCGCCGGATATGTTGCTTATCTGGATAAAGTACAGCACCCAGAACCACTGTACGCTGACGGCAAAGCATGCTGCAAGCAAAATCACTCCCAGAATGACCACCGGTGCGAGAGCGATGCAGAAGTAGGGCGCTTTCGGGTAATAATCCCGGCTGCCTGCGTAGAAATAGCCGCCGGAAAAGCCCAGCTTCACCTTTTCGGTGCCGCAAAGCTTCATCACAATGGCGTGGATAAGCTCATGGAGCAGCACATATCCCACCGTGCCGCCCACAAGCGCCAGCACCCGGATAAAAAATGGCTTCATTCCGCCTGAAATATCGAAAAACACGGCAAATGGCACCAAGGCCCGCCCTAAAAGAAACATCACAAGAGTAATGCCGACAGCCGCACCGTTTACAAGATAGGCCTGCTTTTTGTTCTTTTGCAGGTCTACCCGGAAAATCTGGGCGTAGCCCTCAGGCAAGGTCTGAAAAGACTTCATGCTCAGGCCCTTCCCACAGAGCCGAAAAGCTCTATCTTGTTCCGCACGACCTTCTTCATGGCCTCTATCTCATAGGGGATAAGGCCCATCATGGTCTTTGCACCTGCTTGCAGCCCATCTTCTATACCGGCCTTGCCCGCCTTGTCAATGTCGGTGAATATATTCACCTTGCATATGCCCTTTTCAATGGCAATTCGGAAATCGTCGTCGGAAAGGCCGCTGCCGCCGTGGAGTACAAGAGGCAGTCCCGTGCTTTTTGCGATTGTCTCAATGCGCTCAAAGTCCAGCTTGGGCGGGAACTTATAATCCCCGTGGGCATTGCCCACAGCCACAGCCAGAGAGTCTATCCCTGTGCGCTGAACAAAGTCCGCCGCCATTACGGGGTCTGTGAAATAGTCGCTGGGATTTTCAAGCATTCCCGCGCCCTCATTGTCGCCCACATGGCCCAGCTCACCCTCAACGGTGACACCCATGCTGTGACAGATTTTCACCACCTCACGCACCTTTTCAAGGTTCGTCTCATAGTCCTCGGTGGAGCAGTCATACATCACGGAGCTGAAGCCCAGCTTCAAAGCCTCCATGCACTTTTCAAAGGTCAGGGCGTGGTCATAGTGTACGCACACAGGCACGCTGGCCTTTTTTGCCATGGGTATGAGATACTCCGCCACACGCTCAAGGGGATTGGCGCAAAGCAGTATCTCCGCCGTACCCACCATGACCGGGGCGCGCAGCTCCTCTGCGGTCTCTATGACCGCCCGTGCCATCTCCACGTTGACGGCGTTGAAAAAGCCTACACAGTATTGCCCTTCCTTTGCGGGAAGCAGCACATCATTCATAGTAACAAGCATGGTCAGTCCTCACTTTCTCTGCCATGAGCCGATGAGCCCTTCAAGCTCCTCAAGCCCTTTAAGACCGCTGAGCGCGTCATAGGCGGTCACGCAGCAGGCTCCCTCGGCACAGGCAAGTGTAACGCTCTCCTTTGCCCCCTTGCCGCTTATAACTGCCGTCAGAAATGCGGCTATACTGGTGTCGCCCGCACCGGTGGCGGAGCGCACGATTTCAGGCACGAAGCACTTTTCGTGGCCCTCTTTGTCCGCCCACAGCTCAGTATCCAGTCCAAGTCTTGAGCCGATCTGAGAAAGCCGCGCCTTGTCCCCTGTGCGGTAGTAGATGCCGGAAGTACCGCACTTTATAAGAAGCGCCTTTGCCCCCATCTCCATGAGCCTGTCGGCCAGGGGCTTTACGTGCTTTTCAATATCCAGATTTTCGGTCATATCGCCGCCCATGCTGCAAAGCTGCTCATAGCGGGGCCTGTCCAGCATGAAGCAAAGCTCCTCAAAGCTTGGCACAAAGAAGTCCACATAGGGCAGCACCCGCGCGATTATCTTTTCCCAGTCGGCCCTGCCTGCGGCGGAGTCCGGGTCAACGGCGGCAAGGTCAAGGCTTGTGGCAATGCCCTTGGCCTTCACCCGGCGGAAGATGGCCTCAAGCTCAGCCCCGTCATTTTCAAACATTTTCCGCATGATGGGGGGATAGCCGAAGTGGAAAAGCGCCGCATCCTCCAGCGCCTCTTCCGGGATATCGGCGTTGGAAAAGCTGTCGTTTGCGCCGGGGTTATGGAGAAATACCCTGTCGATCCCCGGCACAGCCAGCACCACGGAATAGGAGGTGGAGCTGTCCTCGTCCACCAGCAGTCCGCCGACACCGTGCTTTGCAAGGATGCCTTCTATCATGGCGGCAAAGGCGTCGTTGCCCACCTTGCCCATAAGGCGCACATCACAGCCCAGTTTTTTGAGGGCCAGACCGACGTTGGCAACGCTGCCCCCGGTGTGCACATCGGCAGCTTCCATATTTATAAGCTTACCCGGCACCAGAAGCTCGGCAATGCTGCCGTAATCCCGGTTTGCGGGGAAAACAGGGGTTATATCAATGCAGATATGTCCTGCGGTAATAATCTTTTTCATCAAAGCCTCCTGCGGAGAAGGGCACGCCTTAGATAAAAGGCGTGCCCGAAGTCACACGGTATTATATCACACCAGACCCATGATAAGGTTCATGGTGTACATTTCAAGCTGCTCAAACTTGCGCTCTTCAATGAGCTTGTTTGCGTACTCGTAGTCGTAGCGGGCGACCTTTTCCTCAAGGGCCTTGAAAATGTCAAGGCTGTTCTTGAGATGCTCGTAGCTGTCCTCGTCGGAGGTGGTGCGCATGGCCTTCACGTCCAGACCCACATACTCGCCCTTGCTGCCGTAGTTATTTTCAACCAGCACCTTCACCTGATTGAAGGCGGCGCGGATATTCTCAACGCCGAAGGACTTGTCCTGGTCGTAGCGGATGGAGTTCTGGTCATTGAGGTGGACGGTGAAGAGCTTG
>JAFTXM010000073.1 GCA_017465025.1 Oscillospiraceae bacterium | reverse complement strand
CCCCAGGTGGGTACCATCCGCCCCGGCACCTTCAAGTACGCCCCCACCGGGAAGAAGGAATATACCATTATCCATGAAACTGTGGACTTCCCCGTGGAGAAGATACGCACCAAAATTCTCGACTTCAAGGCCGACGAGATGGACGAAAGTCTCAACATTGCAGACGCTGAGGTCATCGTCTGCCTTGGCAACGGTCTCAAGGGTGCCGACGCTTTGCCCCGCTACAGAAAGCTTGCCGAGCTTTTAGGCGGCAAGCTCGCCTGCACCAGACCCCTCTTTGACAGAGGTGTGCTGCCCTTCAAGCTGGTTATCGGCCAGTCCGGCGTTGTGGTAAAGCCCAAGATATACATAGGCTTTGGCATTTCCGGCGCTGTGAACCATGTAACCGGATTTTCCGATGCCGACAAGGTGATAGTCGTCAATAAAGACCCGGATGCCGCCATTTTCAACTACTGCGACTACGGCATCGTGGGCGATATGGACGAGGTATGCGAGCTTATGATCGAGAAGATCACCGCTGCGAGGGCATGATATGCTGAAAATACCCTATGGCAAAGGCCATATAGAATTTGAGGAAAAGGGCGCGGCAGTGCTCTCTTCCGCCATTGGTGAGCTTAAGAGCGAGGGCAGCGGCAGCGATATAGTTGCCGCCGCCATGGCAGCCCCCATTGACTCTCCGAAGCTTTCAGAGCTTGCGAAGGGCAAAAAGACCTGCACCATCATAATCTCCGACCATACCCGCCCCGTGCCCAGCCGGGATATTCTGCCCAATATGCTCAGAGAGCTTTACGAGGGCAATCCGGATATCAAGGTGACGCTTCTTGTTGCCACCGGCTTTCACCGGCCCACGACCAGTGCCGAGCTTTGCGACAAGCTGGGCGGGGAGATAATGGCAAAGTGCCCCATCGTCATCCACGACTGCCGCAGCGAAAAGGACAATGTGTGCATAGGCACTCTCCCCTCCGGCGCGCCGCTGGTCATTGACAGGGTCGCCGCTGAGACCGAGCTTTTGATCGCCGAGGGCTTTATTGAGCCTCACTTCTTTGCCGGCTTCTCCGGCGGCAGAAAGAGCGTGCTGCCCGGTGTCTGCGATCAGGTGACAGTGCTGGGCAATCACTGCTCAAAGTTTATTGACAGCCAGTTTTCCCGCACCGGTATTCTGGATGGCAACCCCATCCACGCCGACATGATAGCCGCGGCAGAGATGGCGAAGCTTGCCTATATCGTGAATGTAGTCATTGACGAGGACAAAAAGACCGTGGCGGCCTTTGCGGGCAATTACCTCACCGCCCACAGGAAAGGCTGCGACTTTCTTCTGGATTACTGCAAGGTGGCCCCCGCCTATGCGGATATCGTCATCACCTCCAACGGCGGCGCACCGCTGGACCAGAACATCTACCAGTGCGTAAAGTCCATGACAGCGGCGGAGGCAAGCTGCAAGGAAGGCGGCGTTATAATCCTCTGCGCCGAGTGCGCCGATGGCCACGGCGGCGAGGGCTTCTACAGAGCCCTGACCGACTGCGAAAGCCCGGCAGCCCTCTATGCCGAGCAGATGGCCACACCGCAGGGCAAAACTGTCCCCGACCAGTGGGAAAGCCAGATTTTAGCCCGCATACTTATAAAGCACAGGGTCATCTTCGTCTCCCGGCCTGAGATGCGCCAGATGATAGAGGACATGAAAATGGTCTACGCTGCTTCTCTTGACGAGGCAGTGGCTCTGGCCAGAAGCTGGGGCAAGGAGAGCATGACAGTGATACCCAACGGCATTTCGGTTATAGTAAAAGAATAAAAGTTTAAAGCACAGCAGCTTAAGCTGCTGTGCTTTCAGACTGTCAAAGAATCGAGGTTTTTCGCCATGGAAACTAAAAAGACCCGGCTTTCCGTGTGGGAAGCCGCCTGTATAATCACCGGCTACGGCATCGGCGGCGGCGTGCTGGCTATGCCCTATCTGACGGCGCAAAACGGCATTATTGCCGCCTTTTTGCTGCTTATTGCCGCTTTTGCGGTGAGCCTTGTGCTGCACTTGATGATAGCGGACACGGTCATGAAATGCGGCAGCGGCACCCAGATAGTCTCCGTTTTCTCCCGCTTTCTTTTCCGGGGCAGGTGGAAAAATGTGCTGACCGCCATATTCTTTGTGCTGATGGCTGTGGTGCTCTGCTCCAATCTGGCCGCCTACATAGCGGGCGCTTCCGAGCTTCTTGTGGAAATGCTGCCCGTAGGGGAGCTTGCCGCAAAGCTCATCTTCTACGTGCTGGCGGCCTCCGTGGTGCTCTTCGGGCTCAAGGCCGTGGCTGTCAGTGAGAAGATAATGGTCGCCCTCATCTTCGGCATTATCGCCATTCTGGCTGTCAGCTCCTTTGGGGCCGAGCTTCAGCCCCTGCCCACCGCTGTCGGCTCCGGCAAGGCGATGCTTGCCTACTTTGGCATGGCAATGCTGGCCTTCTCCGCTTTCTTCTCCATCCCGCAGGCAGTCGAGGGGCTTGAGGGTGACGAGAAGAAGATAAAAAAGGCTGTTTTCTTAGGTCTTGGCAACAATTTTGTGATGATCGTGGTCATTTCCCTCTGCGCCCTTCTTGCCTCAAAGGAAGTGACCGAGGTGGCCATGACCGGCTGGGCCGCAGGCATAGGCACCTGGGCCATTTACGCCGGCGGTATCTTCACGCTCCTTGCCATGATAACCACCTACTGGTCCATATCCCTTGCCCTCTCCGGCATCGTGAGAGAGCAGACCGGCATGGGCGAAAAGCTCTGCTGGCTTCTGGCAGCGGCACCCTCGCTGCTGCTGGCCCTTTTCAATCTGGGCGGATTTCTGGACTTTCTGGAGCTGGCGGGCGGCGCTATCGCCATTATAATCGCGGTGCTGGTGGTGCCCACCTACCGTAACTCCCTAAAGGAGCTGCCCGGCTCCATGCTGGGCAGGCTCTCCGGCAAGGCAGGGCAGATTTTTGTGGTCATCGGCTATGTCCTCATGGCCGTGGGCAATCTTGTAAGCCTTTGATAGTATGAAAGCCACATTATTTGAAAATGCCCGCTTCTACACGGGCAGGGAAGAAAACGAATATTTTGAGTATATGCTGGTGGAAAAAGGGCGCATAAGGGCCCTTTCCCATACCCGACCGGCAAAAAACACCTACGCAAAGGCCGTAGACCTTGAAGGCGGCAATGCCTACCCCTGCATGATAGACCCCCATGTGCATCTTCTCTACACCATCGTCCTCTCCGCCATGGGTTTTGACCTGTGCACCATTGAAAACGCCAAAGTCACGCCGGACACTATGGACGGCATAAAAGAGCTGCTCTGTGCCTTTGCCGCCACAAAAAAACCAAATGAGCCGGTGGTGGCAAATAACTACATCCTCTCCGCCATAGACCAGCGCCGCCTGCCCACCAAAGAGGAGCTGGACGACTGGTGCGGCGGCAGGGCAGCGGTGGTGTACACCATCGACGGCCACGCCAGCGCCCTTTCCACCGCCATGCTCCAAAAGATCGGTCTTGATCCTGAGGGCCACTCCGGCGTACTCATGGGCGAGGAGCACGAGACTGTGCAGGGCCGGATAACAGATGCCATATCCTCCATGGTCACGCCTGCCGTTCTGGCAAAGGGCATAGCCAAGGTGGAAAATAACTGCGCCGCCATGGGCGTTTCCCACATCGGCGCACTGGAGGGCAACGGAGACTCCAAAAAGGATCTGACCACACTTTTGATGCTCCACCTTGCCCGGCACATGGACATTCAGGTGCGGCTTTATCTGCAATATTTTGATATAAATCGGGTGGAAAAGTTCAGAAAATATCTGAAAATCCCCCGTATCGGCGGCTGCGGCCAGTGGGAGATGGACGGGGCCACCGGCGC
Source organism: Oscillospiraceae bacterium (assembly GCA_017465025.1). Classification (GTDB taxonomy): domain Bacteria; phylum Bacillota; class Clostridia; order Oscillospirales; family Oscillospiraceae; genus Limivicinus. The sequence goes on along the minus strand of JAFTXM010000073.1, from coordinate 10,676 downwards.
TCATTCCTCGGCCTTCAATGTACCCTTCAGGGACACAGGGCGCACAGCCCCCTGCTACTATACGCAGGCGCAGGTGGACGAAAATGTGCAGAAGGCCGACGCGCTGGGATATCAGATAGCAAGCCACGCCATTGGCGAGTGCGCCATTGACAGGATAACAAAAGCCCTGCTTGAAACCACTTCCGGCCGCTTCCACCGGGTGGAGCATGGGGAATTTTTCGACGATGCCGCCTTTGAGCGCTATAAAAGCGGGCGCTTTGCCGTGGTAATGCAGCCGGGCTACGCCTGGATAGACAAGCGCTATCTTCGCTCCTACGAGCAGTTTTTGCCCGATGAGATAATAAAAAGGCTGAAATTCGGCTCCCTTTACAAGGCCGGGGTCTGCGTCTGCGGCTCCAGCGACTCGCCGGTGCAGGCCATTGACCCCTATCTCCAGATGACCGGCATGGTGGACTTTTACCACGAGGACGAGTCCATAAGCGTGTTCGAGGCTTTCCGCTGCTGCTCTGTAAACGCGCAAAGGCCCTGGGCGAGGATGCGGAGCTTGGCACACTGGAAGAGGGCAAAATTGCAAACTTCTTTGTGGCGGACGAGCATCTTTTCCATGTCTCCCCCCAAAGGCTCAGCTCCTTCCGTCCCCGCTGCACCTATTACGAGGGCAGAAGGTGGAAAAACAAAAAAGGCAGCATAGGAGAGCTTGTCTCCATGCTGCTCCGCCCCGCTCATAAAATTTAAAACAGTATAAAGCTCCCTTTCCGGCGCAAACTATCCCCATCACCGGAAAAGGAGCTTTACTATGTCCAAAAAATCTAAAAAGAACGAAAAGATAATCCTGCCCTCCCCCGTACCCACTCAGAAGGACGAGAGGGCAAAGGAAAGTGTCAACCACAGCTTCCGTGACCGCCGGGGCGGCTCGGATGCCCCCGACGGGGTCTCCGGCAACTGGAGCTGACAAAAGGGCTTGCTGCAAAATTTGCAGCAAGCCCTTTAATTATTTTCTCACAGCTTTTCCACAACGGCCATGGCGCACTTTACAAACTGCTTTATGAGCCTGTCGTTTTTCCTGTGCTCGCTGTAGATTATGCCCATGCTCCGGTAGGCGGGCGGATCGAGAGGCATGGCCTTTATGTGCTCTTCCTTCACGTTCTGGATAATAAGGTCGGAAAGAATGCTCAGCCCCAGCCCGTGAGCCACCATGGAGGCAATGGCCGCATCGTCCAGATTGGTGTAGCGGACGATGGGGTTTATCTTGCTGCCGTTGCCGCCGAAGAGGGGGATAATGTCCATATCGAAGCGGTAGGAGGGCATGAGAAATTCCTGCCCCTCGAAGTTTTTCACAGGATAGGCTTCCATATCCTCGTCAAAGCTTTCAGGCAGCACCGCCATCAGCGGGTCATCCTTCAGCGGCACCCAGCAAAGCCCGCTGCAAAGGCTGGCCTGATAGCTTATAAGCGCGCAGTCCAGCTCGTCTCTTCTCACAGCCTCGTATATCTCGTCAATGGGCTTTACCTGAATGCTCACGCCCAGCTCCGGGTTTATCTTCCTCATGGCAGAAATAATTTCGGGCAGCCAATGTCCTGCAACGCTGGAAAAAGCGCCCAGTCTCAGATTGGTCACGCTTCTCAGGCGAATTTTCTCCGCGCTCTGCTCAAGGTTTTCCACGCTCTCCGCCACGGTGCGCATAAGGGGCAGAAGCTCCTGCCCTGCCGTGGAGAGGAGAACGCCGCTTTTGCTTCTCACAAGGAGCTTTACGCCCAGCTCCTCTTCGAGGGAATTCATCATATGTGTAAGGCCGGACTGGGTATAGCCCAGTTCCTCTGCCGCAGCCGTCAGGCTGCCTTTATTCAGGGCTGTCAGCAGCGCCCTGAGTTTTTTAGTATCCATTGTTAAATATTTCTCTTTCTTATATTTAGAGTCATAAATTAGAATACCTAATACTTAATATAATAATGTGGAGTTAGGTAAAATGCAAGAGCAATGTTATAATTTCCCCATCAAACATAAAACTCTGGCATCCAAAATTTTTATGTGAAGAGAGGTAATGAAATGGAAAACAATCGCGGTTCATTCAGCAGCAACCTTGGCTTTGTGCTTGCAGCCATGGGTTCTGCCATCGGCCTTGGCAACCTCTGGGGCTTCCCCTATAAGATGGGTGCCAACGGCGGCTTCCCCTTCCTTGTGATCTATCTGGCATTTGTTATCTTCTGCGGCGTTGTTGTGATGGGCATTGAAATGGTCATCGGCCGCAAGACCGGCAAGAGCCCCGTTCTTGCAATGAGCCAGCTTGGCAAGAAGTATGCCTTTGTAGGCTGGTTCGGTGTTCTCTCCGCCACCCTTATCATGGGCTTCTACTCTGTGCTCATCGGCTACTCCTTCCGCTACATGTTCGGCTTCCTTATCCAGATCTTTGGTGCATCCGGCTTTGGCGGCATGGACGGCGGCGCATTCTTCGGCGCATACACCGGCAACGTGGGCGCTGTTGTGGGCTACACCATCCTCACCTTCGTGCTCTGCTACTTCATAGTTGCAGGCGGCATTGAAAAAGGCATTGAGAAGTTCAACGCCATCGGCATCCCCGCACTTTTCGTCATCCTCATAGCCATCATAATCTATAACTTCACTCTTGAAGGCTCCGAGCAGGGTCTGGTATTCATGTTCACCTCCAAGGGCATGGAGATCGCCGGCACCGAGTTCAACTTCCTCAACGCCTGCCGCACCGCAGCAGGTCAGATGCTCTTCTCCTGCTCCCTTGGTATGGGCGCAATGATCACCTACGGCTCCTACCTTGACAAGAAGGAGAACATCTCCAAGAACGCATGGATAATCCCCGCTGCCGATACCACCGCTGCAATTCTGGCCGGTATCGCCATCTTCCCCGCAGTCTTTGCACAGGGTCAGTCCCCCAACGCAGGCCCCGGCCTTCTCTTTATCACCATGCACAACACCTTCACCTCCATGGGCTTTGCCGGCAATATCGTGGGCGCTCTGTTCTACCTGCTGGTCATCTTCGCCGGTGTTTCTTCCGCAATCTCCCTGATGGAAGTTTCCTCCGCACACCTTATCGACTCCTCCGCTGCCAAGGGCAAGCCCATGAGCCGCAAAAAGGCTGTCGGCATCATCGCCGGTATCATGATGGTTCTGGCCATTCCCGTCTGCATCGACAAGCTGGGCGGCGCCGGCTGGGGTATCTACCAGTTCCTTGGCGAAGGCTCCAAGGACCTTCTGGACCTGTACGACTTTGTGTCTGAGGGCATCATGATGCCTCTGGGCGCTGTGCTCATGTGCCTTATCGTCGGCTGGGGCAAGGGTATGGACTGGATGGCGGATGAGATAGAGACTCAGGGCAACAAGTTTGTCACCCGCGGCTTCTTCACCGTCTGCGTAAAGTACATCACCCCCGCAATGATGACCTTCGTTCTCATCTCCCTGGCACTGAGCTACGTTGGCCTGTAATAGGAGCTATTCACAAGTTCACATATCACTCCTGAAATAAGCCCCATCGGCAAATCCCGATGGGGCTTGAGTCTTTGTTTCAGAACATTTCCGTGCTTTCGCTGACTATTATGATGGGTCTGCCCTCGCTTTTGAGCTTTCCGTCCTTTACGGCAACTTTCTTCCCGTCATAAACATTTTCGTACTCACCGTCAGGCAGCTCCACCGCCACCTCTCCGCTCAGGCCGCGAAGGGAGAACACGCCGGTTTTGAGCTTCTTATTGTCATCCCTTTTGAGAACGGCGATATGCTTTTCATCATCGGCCCTGCCTTTGAAGTAGTCCTCCGCAGAAAGAACATTCTTTTTTATCTCCGCCAGCTTCTTCAGAAGGCCGCTTATGTCCTTTGAGCTGTCCCGCTCAAAAACATCCTTGTCAAAAAGGCTGGGAGTATGCTCGTTTTTGTACTCCTGCCCGGCGTAGATGAGGGTAGTACCCTTGAGGAAATAGAGAAAGGCGGTGAAATTTTCAAGGGCAGCATCATCCTTTATATAGTGGCAGATACGCTTCTGGTCGTGGTTTTCAAGGCAGCGCATCTTGATATGGTTTTCCGGGTACACCCACTCCTGGAAATTAAGCATATCCAGATAGTGTGAAAGGCTGGCTTTTCCTTCCAGATAGCGGTCGAAGACCTCACGGATATCATAGTCATACTCCATATCAAAGGCCTTGAACATATCGTGGTCATAGCCGGAGTTTATGCCGTTTTTTCTTGCCAGCTGGCCGAAGCTGCCGTGGACCGTCTCGCCCAGCCAGATGCAGCCGTGGCGCAGCTTTTCAACCTCCGCTCTGGCCTGCTGCCAGAACTCCACCGGTACAAAGCTTGCCACGTCGCAGCGGAAGCCGTCCACTATCCTTGCCCACATCACAAGGGAGGCTATCTGATAATCCCACAGCCCCTTGCAGCCATAGTCCAGATCCACCACGTCCGCCCAGTCGCCGAAGCGGTTGCCTCGGCAGCCGTTTTCATTGTAATAGTAAAACTCCGGATGCTCCTTTGTGAGCACGGCATCGGGAGAAGTGTGGTTATACACCACATCTATAATGCACTTCATACCCTTTTGATGGATAGCGTCGACCAGTGCCATAAAGTCCATCATATTGCCGTATTCAGGGTTTACATCCCTGTAGTCCCGGTTTGCATAGGGGCAGCCCAGACTGCCCTTTTTCCCCTCAAGGCCGATGGGATGGATGGGCATGAGCCAGATTATATCCGTGCCCAGAGCCTTTATCCTGTCAAGGTCGGGGATAAGGGCCTTGAAAGTGCCTTCCTCGGTATGATTTCTCACGTAGATCGAGTAGATTATCTGCCCTCTCAGGGCAATATTGGTGTCTGTCGCCATAATTATTCTCCTTGCTGAGATTTGATGTTTACTAAAGAATAGCATCTAAATAAAAAAAGTCAACAAAATCGGCGTGCTGAAACTCAGCACGCCGATATCGTCACCCGGTCTGCCTGGGGCCGACTTTGCTCTGGGCGCATCTTATAAGCAGCTTTATGCTCCTGTCGCTTTTCCTGCGCTGGCTGACGATTATGCCCAGCTGTCTCCATGCGGGCGGGTCAAGGGGCATGACCTTCACATCCTCGTCGATACACTCCATTATAAGGTCGCTCATTATGCTCACGCCCAGCCCGTGGGAAACCATAGAGGCCGTGGCTGCGTCGTCCAGATTGGTGTAGCGTATCTGGGGATTGGCCCGCCGTCCGGCCCGGTTGAGCACCGGCAGTACATCCAGTTCAAAGCCTGCTGAGGGCATGAGGAATTTTTCTCCCGTGAAGCGCTCCACCGCGAAGCTGTCGCCCTCGCAATCATAATCCTCCGGCAGCACCGCCACCATCCTGTCATCCCTCAAAGGTATCCACACAAGCCCCTGGGAGAGGGTCTTCTGATAGCTGACGATGGCGCAGTCCAGAAGCTCCTGCTTTACCGCGCTGTAGGTGTCCTGAATGGATTGGACCGTGATGGATACATCCAGTTCCGGAATGGTGTCTCTCAGTTGGGTAAGTATGGCGGGCATCCAGCGGCGGGCGATGCTGGAATAGGTGCCAAGGCGCAGGCTTATTTTCTTTTGCTCCCGGAGGACCTCTATCTCCCGTTCCAGCTCCTCGGCGCACTCGGTCAGCTCCCGGAGGCGGGGCAGCAGGGCTTCTCCCGCCGGGGACAGTCTCACACCGCCCTTGCTCCTTACAAGAAGCCTTATCCCGGCTTCATCCTCCAGAGAATTCATCATGTGCGTAAGCCCTGACTGGGTATAGCCCAGCTCCTCCGCCGCCGCGGTAAGACTGCCCTTCTCAAGCGCCAGAAGCAGAGCTTTCGTCTTTTTGGTGTCCATATTGTTAATCATTTCTCTTTCTTATGCTTAATTTTATCCATGAAAGTTTCTTATTACCCTCATCATAATGTTGTGTTATGCAATTTACAAGTCAGATGCTATAATCCTTAACGTAGACTTTATGTTTCTGGGAAAAATATTAACGGGAACTAAACAAAATGAAAGAGAGGTAGTAAAATGGAAAACAATCGCGGTTCATGGGCCAGTAACTTAGGCTTTCTGCTGGCTGCAATAGGCTCCGCTGTCGGCCTCGGCAATATCTGGGGCTTCCCCAACAAGATGGGTCAGGGCGGCGGCTTCACTTTCCTTATGATTTATCTTGCACTGGCTATCTTCGTGGGCATGCCCATCATGGTGTCCGAGCTTGCACTGGGCCGTAAGACCGGCCTTGGCGTCGTGGGCGCATACAAAAAGGCCACCAAGAAGTTCAAGTGGCTGGGCTGGCTGGGCGTCATCGCTCCCTTCCTCATCATGAGCTTCTACTCTGTTCTGGGCGGCTACTGCCTGCAGTACATGTCCCTCAACCTTGCCGAGCTGAGCTTCGGTCTCTCCGGAATCTTCGGTGAGTCCATCTCCGGCGCTTCCACCTTCGGCGCAATGCTGACCAACCCCTGGGGCTGCTTTGCATTTACCCTGCTGTTCATGGTCGTCTGCATCATGATCGTCAGGGGCGGCGTTTCCGGCGGTATTGAGAAGTTCAACAAAGTGGGTATGCCCGCTCTGTTCGTGATGCTCATCATCGTTATCGTCCGCGCTCTCACTCTCCCCGGCGCAGTTGAAGGCCTCAAGTTCATGTTCGTTCCCGGCTACGCTGTTGAGGCTGGCTTCATCGCCGAAGCTCCCAAGTTCATCAACGTTCTCGGCTCTGCCGGCGGTCAGATGTTCTTCTCCCTGTCCCTGGCAATGGGCGCCATGGTCACCTATGGTTCCTACCTGAGCAAGGAAGAGAGCCTGACCAAGAACTCTCTCATCATCGTTGTCTCCGACACCGTCATCGCTCTGATGGCCGGTCTCGCCGTTATCCCCGCAGCCGTTGCCAACTCCATGGCAGCAGGCATCGCCAACGGCGACATGGTTCTGGGCGGCCCCAAGCTCCTGTTCATCACCCTGCAGGACGTTTTCTCCAACATGGGCGCTGCCGGCCCCGTCTTCGGTGTCATCTTCTACCTGCTGGTAACCATCGCAGCTATCACCTCCGCCATCTCCCTGATGGAAGTTATTGCTACTCTGGTGCTGGACAACGCAGCAGAAAAGGGCAAGAAGGTCGACCGTACAAAGGTCACCATCTGGGTCGGCATCGCAATCACCATCGAGGCACTTCTGGTTGCATACTGCGGCCTTGGCTCCAACGGCATCGACCCGGCCACCCTGCTGGGCAGAGACGTAATGAGCAGCCCCGTGTTCATGGATTGCTGGCTTGACTTCATGGACTTCTGGTCTGAGGGTCTGGCAATGCCTCTTGGCGCAATGCTGATGGCAGTTATGGTCGCTATCGAGCTCAAGCCCGACTATGTGCTTGAGGAAGTAAACGGCAACAAGCCCGGCTTCTTTGCCTCCTTCTACCGCATCTGCATCACCATCATCGCTCCCGTCATCATGGCCTTCGTTCTGGCCGGTCAGATGATCTCCTTCATCACCAATGTTGACGGCAGCAATGGTTCCACCGTTTCCATGGTGTGCTACATAGTGGCAGCAGTCATTCTGGTTGCAGGCTATGCATACGCATTTGCCGGTGCAAAGAAGAAGAGCTGAGAATCTCCTGTACATCTATTCACTCCTTAAAATACAGCAAAACCCCACCGGCGGCCTTTCGGCCGCCGGTTTTTTGTCTTTTATCTCAAAAGCACATCCATTATTTTGTACAATATTTTCCCATACTTTACTTGAATTTTGTCTATATTGGGCATATAATAAGCTGATAACTTTTAGACTATGGAGAGCTGTGCCCTTTGGAAAGAGCTTTTATAAAAATACACGGCATTGTACAGGGAGTGGGCTTTCGCCCTTTTATCCACAAGCTTGTGGGGGACTACGCCCTTGCCGGATATATAAAGAACAGCTCCTCCGGAGTTGTGATGGAGCTGGAGGGCAGCAGGGAGGATCTGAAGCGTTTTGTTGCGGACATCCCGGAAAAAGCGCCCGGACTTGCCCTTATAGAGAAGATAGAGCTTGAATTTCTTTCGGAGCCTGTGGGTTACAGGGGCTTTGAGATACGAAAAAGTCTGGTGGAGGACAAGCGAAATACTCTTATCTCCCCGGATGTGTGCATCTGCCCCGACTGCCTGAGAGAGCTTTTTGACCCTGCCGACCGGCGTTACCGCTACCCCTTTATAAACTGCACCAACTGCGGCCCCCGCTTCACCATCGTAAAGGACATCCCCTACGACAGGGCCAAGACCTCCATGAGTGAGTTTCCCATGTGCCCTGACTGTGAAAAGGAGTACGGCGATATTGAAAACCGCCGCTACCACGCCCAGCCGGACTGCTGCGGCGATTGCGGACCGAGGGTATTTTATCTGGACAGAGAGGGCAGGGAGCTGCCCGGCGACGCCATAGAGCTTGCGCGGAGTGCCTTGAAAGAGGGAAAAATCCTGGCCATAAAGGGCCTTGGCGGGGTGCATCTGGCCTGCCGCTGTGACGATGCGGCCTTGACAGGGGAGCTTCGCCGGAGAAAGCACAGAGACGAAAAGCCCTTTGCTCTCATGTGCCGGGATATGGAGGCTGTGCGTGGACTCTGCCACGTGAGCGAGGACGAGGAAAAGGCTCTTTTATCCCACAAAAGGCCCATAGTTTTGCTTAAAAAGCGCGTTTCCGGCGCACTTTCCCATGTGAGCGAAAACGGCTTTGTGGGCGTTATGCTGCCCTATACTCCCCTGCACTATCTTATCATGGGCGAGGATATTGACGCACTCATAATGACCAGCGCCAACCTCTCCGACTGCCCCATAATCTTCAAAAACGCCGAGGCTGTGGAAAAGCTCACCGGCATTGCCGACGGCTTTCTCTTGAATAACCGTGAAATCCAGTCCCGCTGTGACGACTCTCTTATTTATGTGCTGAACGGCAGGGAATACCCGCTGCGCCGCTCAAGGGGCTATGTGCCCTATCCTGTGCGCCTTGAGAGCTCAGTGGATGAAATTCTCGCCTGCGGGGCCGAGCAGAAGGCCAGCTTCTGCCTTTCAAGGGGGAATTACGTTTTCCCCAGCGCCCACATAGGCGACCTTAAAAATCTGGAGACCCTTGAAAACTACGAAGGCCAGATACACCACTTCCAGCGGCTTTTCGATGTAAAACCAAAGGCGATCGTCTGCGATATGCACCCGGACTATATGTCCACCCGCTACGCCACGGAGCGCAGCGAGGCAGAGGGCATCCCCCTCATTCAGGTGCAGCACCACCATGCCCACATGGCCGCCTGCATGGCGGACAACGGCATAGACCGGCCTGTCATCGGCCTTATCTGGGACGGGACAGGCTACGGCACGGACGGCAGCATCTGGGGCGGCGAGTGCTTTATAGGTGACTTTGAGGGCTTTGAGCGCTTTGGCAGCATCCTGCCCATCCCCCTTATCGGCGGGGACAGGGCCGCAAAGGAGCTGGAGCGGACGGGCTTTGCCCTTCTGGATGCAGCGGGGCTTGAAACCGAGCACATCAAAAACGCCCCCATGTATAAAACAATGCTGGAAAAGGGCTTCAACTGTCCTCTCTCCTCGGGCATGGGTCGGCTTTTTGACGGCGTGTCTGCTATTCTCGGCATAAAAGCCAAGGCCTCCTACGAGGGTCAGGGGGCTGTGCTTCTTGAGGCCGCCGCCAGCGAGGCCGGGGGCTTCTACCCCTTTGAGCTTTCCGGCGCGCCCCTGCGCTTTGACTGGCGGGAGATGATCCGCGCCATGGTCAAAGAGCGCGATGAGGGCATCCCCAGGGGGGAAATCTGCGCCCGTTTTCTCAACACTCTTATAGAAATGGCAAGGCAAATGTGTCTTGCCGCAAGGGAAAAGAGCGGCCTGAACGATGTGTGCCTCTCCGGCGGCAGCTTTCAGAATATGTACATTATGGAAAGGCTGCCTGAGGCATTAAGGCGCGAAGGCTTTCAGGTATGGACTCACAGCCGTGTCTCAAGCAACGATGAAGGCCTCTCTTTGGGGCAGATTATGCTTGCACAAGCGGCGCTGAAATGATATAATGTCGAATTTGGATAGGACTATATTGTCCGAAATTAAACAATTTTCTCGCACAAAGGGATTTTACTATGTGTCTTGCTGTTCCTTTGAAGTTAATAGAGATAGACGGAAAGAATGCCGTGGGTGAAGCTATGGGCATGCGCCGCAAGCTCCGGGTGGATTTTATCGAGGATCCCCGGCTTGGGGACTACGTGATGGTGCACGCCGGTTTTGCCATTGAAAAGCTTTCCGAAGCTCAGGCCCTTGAGGATATAGGCGCCTGGGAGGAGGTGCGCGATGCCCTCTCAGACTGCTGAAACCGCCCGCATCCTTGCCGCCATTGCCGCTCTGCCCTTGGGTCAGGTGCGGATAATGGAGGTCTGCGGCACTCACACCATGTCCATCGCAAAGGCGGGCATAAAGTCCATGCTGCCGGAAAATGTGAAGCTTTTGAGCGGCCCGGGCTGCCCCGTGTGCGTGACCCCCGCAAGGGAGATCGACGCGGTATTGGAGCTTGCCATGCGCCCGGACGTGATAATCACAAGCTACGGCGATATGCTCCGCGTCCCCGGCACTGTGCGGGGTGACTCTTTGCAGAGACGGCGCGCTCTGGGTGCGGATGTGCGCATTGTCTACTCCCCCATGGACGCGCTGGAGCTGGCAAAGGAAAGGCCGGATAAGGAAATTGTTT
>JAFTXM010000072.1 GCA_017465025.1 Oscillospiraceae bacterium | reverse complement strand
TCTCGCTGTCAAAGCCCTCCGCCGTCTTGATGGCGGAGACAAGCCCCTGATAAAAGCCGTAGGCGCTTTCATACTCAAGCTTCATTTTAAGATAGAGCTTATTGGCGTACACAAGATTGCAGCATACGATAAGCGCCATTGACAGGCTCAGAACATCCTTGAAAACAATGCGCTTACCGCCCATAAGCTTCTCCGCGCAGACCGCCGAGAGCACATACACAGCTGTGAAGCTGTAGAGCATGAGGGTATGGCGCAGGGATGAGGCCACGTACAGGCAATTCACCGCCAGCGGCAAAAGCACAAGGCACAATAAAAGCAGGGCAGCCTTGCCCTTTGGGGCTCTTGAAATAAATATAAGAAGCTCTATGCCCACAATAATGGCGCAGACAATATGCAAAATCTGCGAAAAGCCGGTGGCGCAGAGGTGATAGTAGCCTTTTATGAAGTAGCCCGCAAAGGCCGTATAAGCCACACGCACACCGCCCAGCAGCGAGATAATATCCTTATTCATGCTTGAATCAGCATAGGAATTATACTCTGTGCCGCTTATGAGCATAAAAAGAGCGTTGATGACAAAGTAAAGCACAAGCCCCGCCGCCAGCGCGCCTATACAGGCAAGGCCCTGACGGACTATCTTCTTTTCGCTCTGCTCCCCATCTATTATAAGTTTAATTATGTAAACCACATAGAGAGCAGCCGCTACGGAGATATAGGCCTGATATATGCCGAGGGAGAAGGCCAGCATAAGTGCGCCCAGCGCAAAATACCATCTGCCGCCGCGCAGCGTGAAATACACAGAGGCCACGCCCATCAGCAAAGACAGGGCATAGGGTGCACAGGTAAATATATAGGTAAAGGTCAAAATCTGAGAGGGAAAAACCGTCAGCAGAGCGCATAAAAGCACCCGAAGCATCGTGTTTCTGATCTCAAAAACGCGGATTATGATGCACGAGGACACGGCAAGCATCAAAAGGGAGAGAATACCGTTTATCCAGGGCATGGACACATCCGGGAAGATAAAGCCGGAAAGCCACAGCGCCCATCTGCCGGAGCTTATGGACTCCCCTTTTCCGAAAAGACCGCTTATCTCGTCAAGGTTCAAAAGCTTGTTGGTAAAAACGAAGAAATATGCTGCAAGCCCCAGGGCTATGCAGGTGAAAAATGGCAGGGCGTATGCAGAAAAGACCTTATTCAGTTTTGAAAAAGACCTCTCCAGAGGTGAAACATTGTTCATACTTCTGCCTTTCCGTAAGTCAGCTTTGCAGTATATGCAAAGCTGACTTGTGTTTTATTATCTGAGTTTTATGGTCTGAGCTGTGCAGGCGGCAATTTTGCCTGTGACATGACCGCAGCCGGCTTTGGTGCAATCGGCATGATACTCAGTCTCCCCGCCGCGGTTGACCACGGTGAGATATGCGCCGTTCTCGGCTTCCAACCCGAAAGCATCCTTATTTTGGTTTACATAACGCAAAATAAGCAGCACATCGGAAGAGCAGGCCATAAACTCCGCCTCGCCGGTACTCATTGCCTGGGCGCTGTTGCGCTGCTTTGCAAGGGCGCAGTAATAATCGTAAAGCTCCTGTTCCCCTTCCCTGAAGGGCTGGCGGTTGAAAGGATCGCACACGCCGCACATTCCCTGCTCGTCCCCATAATAGACAGAGGGCACGCCGGGGATGGCAAACTGAATTGCCGCCGCAAGCTTCTCCATTTTGAGAGCATTGTCCAGAGAGGGCTGGGAGAACTTAATTTTAAGCTGCTCCTCCCTTGAAAGAGAGCGGATATTGAAATCCACACTGAGGGCGGAACGTATTCTGTCCACATCGTGAGAGCCCAGCAGATTCATGAGAGAGTAGTACATGGGCTTGGGGTAGTTGTACTGCTGGGATATGAGAAAGTCTCTGATCGAATAAGCATCGGTATATCGGCGCATAAAATCCAGAACAGCATTTCTGAAAGGATAGTTCATCACCGAATCCAGCGAGTAGCCAAGGGCGTAGTTTCTGCGGCTGCCGTAGCTTTCCTTTATGACCGCATCCTCCCAGACCTCACCGATTATGGGTGCATCGCACTTTTCCGCCTTGGCGGCCTTTCGGATAAGGGCCAGCACATCGTCGGGCAGCTCGTCCGCCACGTCCAGCCGCCAGCCGGAAGCGCCGTGGCGAAGCCAGCTTTTTACGACGCTGTTTTCACCCGTGACAACAAAGTCCTGCCATGCATCGTTTCTCTCATCCACCTCCGGCAGATCCTCAAAGCCCCACCAGCTGCGGTATTCATCCGGGTAGCTGCCGAAATCATACCATGGGAAATAGGGAGAATCCTTACTCTGACAGGCGCCTTCATCGCCGTAATTGCCGTAGCGGTTGAAGTAGATGCTGTCCGCTCCCGTGTGGGAGAAAACGCCGTCCAGAATTATGCGTATCCCCTGCTCTCTGGCCTTTGCAGCAAGGGACTCAAAGTCCGCCATGCTGCCAAGAATGGGGTCAGGGCGCATATAATCCGAGGTATCGTAGCGGTGATTTGAGCGAGCCTCCACGATGGGGTTGAGGTAGAGGCAGCTTATGCCAAGTTTTTTCAGATAGGGCAGCTTCTGCTCAATGCCCTTGAAGGTGCCGCCGTAGAAATCATCGGGGCTGTAGCTTTCCTCAAAATCACGGGGCTGATAGCGCACAGGCTCGTCGATGCTCTTGTGAAGCTCGGCAAACTGGCCAAGAGCGCGGTGGTATTCCACGCCCTTTGCAGCCGTATCATCATCGGAGAAAGCAAAGCGGTCAGGAAAGACCTGATACATGACGCTGCGGCGAAACCATGCAGGAGTCTCAAAGTCCTTCAGGGCCACGGTCAGGCGGAAGGAAGCCTGTTCCCTGCCGCAGAGCCTGCCGATAAAGCCGGTATGGTCGGGGCAGAGCCAGTGAGTACTCTTCTCAGTTTCTATGCGGAAATTGTACCAGAGGGCCTGGGGCTTCTCAGGGGCGGTATAAGTGACCGTGTACATATTCCCCTTGCGCTGCATGGGGTATTCCTCACGAAGATTTTCCCCGTAAACCACAAGCTCCGCCGTGAGCACACGCCCACCCAGAACACGAAAGCCCAGCGTCAGCTCGTCGCCGCAGCAGATCGCACCGGGCACGCTGCGATACATGGTGTTTCTCCCGTCATAGGCCACGGAGAGCATATCGCTGGCCGTGGAGCGGATAAGGCTTATTATATGGGCAGTTCTGGGCTGGAGGGCATATACATCCTCTATCCTGATGCCCCTTGCACGGATGTCCGAGCAGCAGTGAGCCGCTACATGATAGGAAAGGCCCATGGAAAAGCCGCAGTCATCCATCAGAAGGCGCATAAGCTCCGGCGCGGCGAGGGGGTTATCCCTGCAGGAGAAAAACTCGCCCAGCCTGTCCAGACTCAGGCCACGGCGCAGACATTCCTGCGCCGCACCGTAGGCCTTGGAGGCAGCTTCAAAATACTGCCTTGTGAGCTTGGGGCAGTCGGGAGAATTAAGGAGCGCGCACAGCTTTTCATCGCCGCCCACCGCCTGCCAGTTTTCCCCGTCAAACTGCGCCTCAACAGTTTTTCTGTCCTTATATGCTATGGAGAGAGTATAGTCCTCCGACCAGTTTTCAGTGTAGCTTCCGCCAAAATAGATTGTATATATTCTGTCTTTTACAGCATGCATATATATAACTTCGCGTACTCCTGTGCAGACAGCTCAAAGCCGAAGTCCGCCAGCATGGCGTTGTTGATAAGGCCGCGCATTACTTCCTTATCCTGCCAGCAGGCCAGAGCAGTCTTTACCGTGTCGCGCATCTCCCATGCGTCGTAATTTGCAAACGAGAAGCCGTTGCCCTCGCCGGTATATTTGTTGTAAGGTGCGACAGTGTCGCGCAGGCCGCCGGTCTCGCGGACAATGGGCAGAGAGCCGTAGCGCATGGCTATCATCTGGCTCAGACCGCAGGGCTCGAAACGGGAAGGCATAAGGAAGAAGTCACTGCCGGCGTACACAAGATGGGCAAGCTCTTCATTATATCCGATATAAGCGGCAAGTCTGCCCTTGTAGCGGTACTCGGCACCGCGCATGAAGTTTTCAAAGCGCTCATCACCGCTGCCAAGGAGCACAAACTGCATATCCTCGTGGCTCATAAGCTCATCAAGGCAGCAGGCCACAAGGTCAAAGCCCTTCTGCTCGGTCATGCGGGTGACCATTGCCACCAAGGGCACATCCTCGCGCACCTCAAGGCCCAGATCGCTCTGGAGCTTGGCCTTGCAGACGGCCTTGCCCTTAAGGTGGCCCCTGTCATACCTTGCAGGCAGCAGGGGGTCATTTCTGGGGTTGAAAACCTTCTTGTCGATACCGTTGATGATACCGGAAAGGTCAGCCGCTCTGGCGTTGAGAATACCGTCCAGACCCTCGGAGAAGTAGGGCGTCCTTATCTCCCATGCGTAGCTGGGGGAGACGGTATTTATCTTATGGGCAAACACGCAGCCGGCTTTGAGGAAGTCGGCGCAGCCGTAAAGCTCCATATACTCGCTGGTAAAGTAGTCGCTGTGGATGCCAAGCAGGTCGCCGGGTACATCAAAGCCGCACTTACCCTGGAAGGCAATATTATGTATGGTAAGAAGGAAGCGCAGGTTTTCCTGCATTGCGCCGCGATACTGGGTGCGTGCCAGCATGGGGATCATAGCGGTGTGCCAGTCATTGCAGTGGAGCACTTCGGGAGTGAAGCCCAGATTGGGGATCGCATCCAGCACTGCGCGGCAGAAGAAGCAGTACTGCTCCAGCTCATCATAGCCGCCTCTGTATATCTTATCTCCAAAATAGCGCTCACTGTCCACAAGGTAGATGGTAACACCGTCCAGCTCCAGCTTCTCTATACCGGCATACTCATGACGCCAGCCCAGATCCACGAAGAAATGGAACATATGCTCCACACGGTCAGCATACTTTTCTTTGATAACGCGATGGTAGGGAGTTATCACTCTTGCATCCACGGAAAGTCCGGCAAGAGATTTGGGCAGGGTTCCAACCACGTCGGCAAGGCCGCCGGTTTTGGACAAGGGGGCGCATTCTGCTGAAACAAGCAGCACATTAGGCATATCCTTTCTGCCTTTTTCACTGAGTAAGTCACGAAATTCTTTTTTCACGTTTTTTCCTCCGTTCTATTTTGCTCCCATTTGGCTCGTATCTTTGTCCAACGGCATCTGCGGGTTCAATGCCAGTTGGAGCAGCGCGTATTTCTCTAAAGTAGTATTATACATCCTTTTACTGTCAATTCCAAGAGGGAAAATAACAAAAAAGCATTCTGCTTACAGCAGAACGCTTTTAGGGGTTTATATTCTCAGAAAATGCTTATAACGCCGAAGGTAACTGCGGTGATGATCGCTGCTGCAATGCACACGCCAAGGAAAATGCAGGGCAGAGCGTGCTTTACCTTCATATTCATCAAAGCCGCCACCAAAGCGCCTGTCCATGCGCCGGTGCCGGGCAGAGGGATGGCAACGAAGAGAAGAAGTCCAAGAGGCCCGTACTTCTCGACAGTTTCGCTCTTGAGATGAGCTTTCACCTCAAGCTTGGTGATAAAATCATCCAGCTTCTTGTGTCTGCCGCGAAGCCAGAGAAAAATGCGGCTGATATAGACAAGGATGAAAGGCACGGGCACCATGTTGCCAAGGAGCGCCGCCGTGAGAGCCAGAGGATAGTCCAGCCCGAAGCCTATGCCGTAGGGCAGACCGCCGCGAAGCTCAATTACGGGAACCATTGATATAAAAAGTGTAGCAATAAACTTGCCTGCAGTTGTACTGGTAAGCCATGCAATCATGAAAAAATCTCCGATTTGATTATATTTTTATTCTTTTCGCACACGGCATAGGATTATAGCACAGCCTTTCCCGCTTTACAAGCACAAAAAAGTTAAGTTCCGGCAAAGATTGCAGGATATTTACTGTTTTCTTGTCCCGTCCTGCCTTTCGCCTTGCCCTTTGGCGCATCTCTGTGTATAATAGAGAAAAATGTGCGTTAAGGGTGCTATATGAAGAAAAAAATCGACTCCTTACAGGCTTTGAGGGCCTTGGCCTGTCTTGTGGTTTTTGCTGACCACAGCGGGCTCAACTGCGCGGTTGCCGCAGCTGTGGGCGTATTTTTCATGCTGTCCGGCTTTACACTGAGCCTGTCATCATGGGAAAAGACCGAAATTTGCGGCTTTGGCGCCGGGGACAGCCTGCGCTATGCCGTGAGAAAAATCAGCAAGCTCTACATACTGCATCTTATATGCTCCCTGCCCGTCCTTGTGCTTGACCTTGTCACATTGCTGGGGGCATACTCCGCTGCCGCTCTCACGGCCTTTGTAAAGAAAATAATCGCCACGGTCTTTCTTATCCAGTCCTGGTTTCCAAATTCCGACATTGCTCTGGCCTTCAACGGAGTGGCATGGTATCTCTCCACCGCTATGTTCCTCTACTTTGCCTTCCCCGCTATTCTGCGCGGCATCAAAAAAGTGAAGAGTTCTTCTTCCCTGCTGTTTGTCGCCGTACTTATATACATAGTGCAGTTTTCTCTGGGCTTTGTTGTCCGGCCTTTGGAGAATATTCTGCTCGGTCACGGGCTTATCCCCGCAGACGGTAAATTTGCCTACTGGTTTACCTATATTTTCCCGCCTTTCAGACTGATGGACTTTACGGTAGGCTGCTGTCTGGGCGCGGTATTTGTAAAGGATGAAAACAGAGTATCCCAGAAAAAGAGCTTTGGCTTTGAGCTTTGCTGCATCGTTCTTCTTGTGCTCAGCTCCTTTATATACAGACGCTCCGACTCCTTCGTCACCACGGATGCTTTTGTATACACCCAGCTCTTTGTACCCCTTGCAGCTGTGGCGGTATACACCTTTGCTCT
>JAFTXM010000071.1 GCA_017465025.1 Oscillospiraceae bacterium | reverse complement strand
GGCAGTAATATTTCAGCAAAGCCTTCAGATAGTTTTCCCGGCTGCGGAAAACATAGAAGGTGTTCATGTTGAAATTGAACACGGAGGACAGGACCCGGGCAAATATCTGAGACCTGACTGATGCCGCGGCCGCCGCGATACCCGAGCCAAGGCCGGAGCTCATAAACAGGAAATACAGCAGGTTATCCACGATCCATGAGCAAATGCCGCTGATAATATACCTGAAGCCGGAGCCTGTGGCCAGAAACTTGAGCATCACCTTGAAGATGCGCATGGAGTCCTTCACCGCGTTATAGTGGGAGCTGTAGTCATCCGGGTCATAGACCGTGGCGATGGGCTGCTCGATAAAGGGGATGCCCATACGCTTCATGTTCAGCAGCATGTTGGTCTCATACTCAAAGCGCTCGCCCTCAATGGCGCAGAAGCTTTCAAGATACTTTGCAGGTATGGCCCTGAGACCGGTCTGGGTGTCGGCAAGCTTGATATTGAACAGCAGCCTGAAAAAGCGGGATGTAGTCCTGTTGCCCGCCACGCTTCTTGGGGGGATGCCCGGCTGGCTGAAATCACGGCAGCCAAGGACCACGCCCTCCCCTGCCTGAAGCATACGCTCACCGCAGGCGACTATGTCCTCCAGCAGATGCTGGCCGTCACCGTCTATGGTGATGACGCCATCCACCTGTGGCAGATTTTCAGCCACGTAGGCGAAGGCGTTTTTCAGCGCCCTGCCCTTACCCTTGTTCACCTCATGGTGGAGCACAAAGCAGCTTTCATGCTCCGCCGCTTCTTCAAAGAAGTGCAGATTTTCTTTCTTGCTGCCGTCATTGACGATGACGATGTGCTCAAAACCTTTTTCAACCAGGCCCTCTACCACTTTGCGAAACTTTATGTCAGGATCCAGAGATGGCAGAACAATAGCTGTCCTTTTAAGACAAGCAAAATTTTCACTCATCCAAATCACACCTTATCAGTAAAGTTCAAGAGAGATGGCTCTTACTCTGTCGCCGTCATCCACAACAATAACACGCATGTTGCTGATGCTCTCCACCTCACCGTGGCCATAGGCAAAGGTGGTGGCGCTGGAAGTGATGTCACACATGTAAAATCCGTCGCCAAGGGAGAGAGCGCTGTTGAGGGTGGAGGAATTGACCTGAATGGACACAGTGTGGGCCCAGCTCAGGCCGTCCAGTGCGTTGAGCATACGCTGGTCAAGGTCGGCGCCCTCCACGAGATAATCCTTGAGTATTCCGTAACCATACATGGGGTCAATAACGCCGGAGGTATATTTGAGGTAATTTACCACAAAGCCCGCGGTAAACTGGCTCAGACGCTCCAGCTCCGCGTCGGTGCAGGGATTGATATACTGGGAGTCGTCCCTGGTCTCGTCAATGACATAGACCTCGCCCTGCTCATTTCTGACCTCTAACTCAAGCTCGCCTATGGCGTGGTCGTACTGATACTTGACCTTGGTAGGCAGGCTTTCAAAATCGTCATAATAGTCCTCGAGAACATCATAGTGTATGCCCTCTTCAACTATATACTCGCTGCCCAGCTTCACACCGTTGAGATATACCTCGTATGTTCTGGGCACAACGATTTCCACAGAGCCGTAAAGACCGTTGAAGTCAAACTCCTCGCTCTCCACCTTCCAGGGGAGCATGCCGAATTTGAGCTGGTCCGCATTGCTGTCGTCCTCAACGAGCTTAACGGTGCCGAACTCGTTTCCATTGCAGCGGAGGCTGTAGCTGATTGCACCACTGCTGTCGGTGCTGCCCTTGCGCACATAGCTGATGCCGGTCTTGAGCAGCTCCTTCACATGCACGGCTACCTCATCATCGCTCTGCACCTCGTGGGCCATGCTGGAGACGGTGTCCTGTATGCCCTCAGCCCAGAGGTTTTCACTCAACTGGGCCACGTACTCGTCCATGGTATTGTTGGGGCGGGAGAGATCATACTCCTCGGCATAGCGCCAGATGGTGCTCAGGCCAAAAACTGCCGCAGCTATGAGAAGAACAGTGTATATGCAAAGACAGGTCCAGTAAATCTTGGAGCTTCTTTTTCTTTTTTCAGATCTGGTCATAAAACCTTACCTCTCTTATTTGAAAAGGAAAGCGTTGGGAAGGGGGCGGGGCTGGCCGTTGTCAGCAGAGCAGCTATTTACATACACGCCGCCGTAGTGCATGACAGTGGAAGAGCCGCCGTCCATGTTTATGGCGTTGACAGCTCCGTAGCTGAGAAGCATGTCCACCATGTCCTGATAGGTGGCGCCGATACTGTGCACCTGTCTGCCGTCGATAACCAGCATAATGATCGCGCCGTCAGCGCGCTGGCCGATGGCAGTTCTGGGGTTGACGCTGCTGGCAAGAGTGTCGGCGGGAGCAGGCTCGCCGTTGGTGATAAGGATGGGGCCAAAGGACACCGCATGTACGATGCCGAGGGCAACGCAGTCATCATAGTTATAATAGCCCACGTGGAGCATGCCGTCCGCGTCAAGGCCAGCGATGGGATAAGCGGTACCCATATCAGAGTTATAGCAGACACCGTCAATAATAGTCAGGCCCTCGGGCATACCGCCAAAGCCGTTGCCGCCGTCATCCTTAAAGCCGCCCGCGTTTATACCGCCCAAAGCCTCATATTTTACGACCATCTCCTCAAGTGTAAGGCCCACGCCGCCGTAGTTTTCCGGCTTGCCGACAAAAACTCTGGTGGGATCCAGCACTATGGTCATGTAGCCCATAAAGCCGTTGCCTTTGACCTCCTGGAAAATGATGCCATCGCCATCCTCATCCACAAGGCCGTAGGCGTCCGTACCGTCAGTAGTCTCCTCCTGGGCAATATGGATAAGAGAGGTATCAGACTGGGTGCTCTTGTCTATCTCCTCAGTTTTTCTTATCTCTGCTACCTCGGCCTCAGTGAGGAATATCTGGGGGATAAAGCGGAATCTGCGCGTTTCATACATTGTATTTATAAAAAGCTCGCCCAGTGCGGGAGAGGGGCCCTTCACAAGGACATATTCAAGACCCAGACAGGAGCAGCCCACCACCAAAACAGTCACGATAATGAAGCCTGCCACACGGTCCCAGAAGCGCATTCTTTTTCTGCGCTTGAGCTTTTTGCTCTTTTTTGCATCAGCCCTGTTTTCCTCAGGAACTTCAGCAGCCATCAGCTCTGCGGCCTCTTCCTGAGCTTTTTCCTTTTTCTTAAATATATTCACTGCTACACCTTCAAAATAAAATATAAACTGACAGTTGAAATTTACATAATCGCACAAAGGCGCATGATATTTTAACACAAACTATACGCCTTTACAAGGAATATTTCCTTTTATTAAGAAATAAGTTACATATAAAAAGACTGATAATTTAGGAAAAAGTTCCGTTGGATCAGATTTTGCATAAAAAAAGCTCTGCTCGAGAGAGCAGAGCTTTTTATTGGAAAGTGTTAATTACTCGTTGATGCCGATAACAACACCGGAACCGACAGTGCGGCCACCCTCACGGATAGCGAAACGCAGACCGGTCTCGATTGCGATGGGGGTGATCAGCTCGACGTCCATGTCGACGTTGTCGCCGGGCATGCACATCTCAACGCCTTCGGGCAGGGAGATGACGCCGGTAACGTCAGTGGTACGGAAGTAGAACTGGGGACGGTAGTTGTTGAAGAAGGGGGTGTGACGGCCGCCTTCGTCCTTGGACAGAACGTAGACCTGGCCCTTGAATGCGGTGTGGGGGTTGATGGACTTGGGAGCAGCCAGAACCTGACCACGCTCAACGGACTTCTTGTC
>JAFTXM010000070.1 GCA_017465025.1 Oscillospiraceae bacterium | reverse complement strand
TTCCAGCACTCCTCAGAGATGAACAGCCAACGGGTAGCGATCAGGTGGTTGGTCTCAGCGACCTTCTTGACCAGCTCGTAGGGGTTGCCGGCACCGGAGAGGGTGGAAACGGAGCCTTCGAAGCCTTCAACAACACCGGAGGAGATTGCGGAGAGACACTCGGTGAAGCTCATGGGGCTTGCGGTTGCGCCAAGGCACTCAAGGGTCTTTGCGAACAGTGCGGAGGAGGTAGCGCGCAGAACGTGACCGTTCAGGTCTTCGGGAGTGTAGACATCAAGGTTGGTGACAACACTGCGGAAGCCGAAGGAGTAGTGGGTGTCCAGAATGTGGATGCCCTGCTCGGCCAGCTCAGCAATCAGGTTGGCAACGAACTCGGAATCCATGACGTAGTTGTACTCGGCATTGCTGGAGTAGAGCATGGGAGCGATGACCATTGCTGCATCGCCTGCGTAGTCAGCGAACAGGGAGGGCTCTTCAAGACCCATCCAGTCCTCGCCGTAAACTGCACGGACAACGGAGTCACCGTAGCAGTCCAGCTCGTTCTGGCCGTAGTAGGTGACATTGATGTGACCCTCGGTCTTCTCATTGATCATAGCAGCCAGCTTCTCGGAGGCCTTGTAGTTCCATTCGGTGGGCTGGAAGACGTTGGAGAACTTTATCTCCAGATAGAAGTCGTCAGCCTCATCAGCGAATGCAGCCATGGGAACCAGAGCCAGAACCATGACCAGAGTCAAAAGAATTGCCAGGAATTTTTTCATGTCTTTTTTCTCCTCATAAGAATTGTTTTGTATAAAGTCCTTGCGCGGTCAGGCGCAAAGGGAACTTCCGCAATAAAGAAGTAAAGATATTCTAACGCTACAGCCCATTATCCTTTCGGAATGTAAAC
Source organism: Oscillospiraceae bacterium (assembly GCA_017465025.1). Lineage (GTDB taxonomy): Bacteria > Bacillota > Clostridia > Oscillospirales > Oscillospiraceae > Limivicinus. The sequence goes on along the minus strand of JAFTXM010000070.1, from coordinate 4,105 downwards.
GGAAAATAACCCATGCTTAACACTTTATTAACAGTTGAATGATAACAGGCGAGAGGGCAAAATGTCAACAGATTTGACCTTTGCTAAAGTTCTTTCATGAGTTTCAACAAAAAGCAGCGGGCATTTTTGTGATAATTATTTTTTTGCCAATGTTATGTTATCCAAAGCCTGAGAAACTTGCCAACGGCGCGGCTTTATGATATATTTTGGAAAAAACAACGGAGATAAAAATATGGCTGAGTTTGAGATAAAGATGCAGCATGATGAGGATACTCTTGAGGCTATGGCTCATATGCAGTATGACCTTTTCTGCAAATCCAACAGAATAGTGAGAAGTCTGATGAGCGTAGGCTTCATTCTGCTGGGCGTTGTAAATCATGACACATGGTGGGGCATTTTGGTGATAGCCTACGGCTGCTACCTGACCACCAGCACCTACGCCTCTGCAAACCATACTGCCCATAAGCTGGCAAAACAGATAAAGGATTCGGGTATGCCCTTTCCGGCCTCCCGCTTCGTGTTCAAAAATGACGCCATGCACATAATTTCTCTCCCCGAGGAGAGGGAGATAAACGACCCTCTGCCCTACAAGAAGGTCTACCGCATGGGGCAGGACTTCAAGTATTTTTACATTTTCCGAGACCAGTACGGCGGCTACATGATACCCCGCGACAAGCTGGGGGACAGGCAGTATGATTTCCGCGATTTCATGGAGAAAAAGACCGGGCAGGTCTTTCAGGTGCGCCGTTCTCCCTTCCTCAAGCTGAGAGCCTGGATAAGAAAGCGGGAGAACGAGCCCTATCATCTTTGAAGTTCTCAGGACTTGTTGCAAAACGAAGCAGCAAGTCCTTTTTTATGCTCTCCGTGACAAAATCACGGACTTTATTTTTCCCCTTGGCTATGATATACTCAAATCAGAAAAACGGAGGTAATTTATGAAAAAGTCCAGAATTCTTGTCTATACTCTCGGTGTTCTCACTTTGGTCCTGTGCCTTGTTCTTGTCAGCTGCGCTATGCCCGCAAGCGCTCCGCAGGAGGAAAAGCCCGCTTCTGAGACTGCGGCCTCTGCTGAAGCCCCTCAGCCTGCACAGGAGGAGAGCGCATCCTCCGGCGGCTTTGCTTTCTCAACCACCGCCATTGACGGCAGCACAGTGGATGAGAGTATTTTTGAAGGCAAAAAGCTTGTAATGGTAAATCTCTGGGAGCCTTGGTGCGGCCCCTGCGTTCAGGAAATGCCCGACCTTGAAAAGCTCTATCAGGAGTATAAGGACGAAGGCTTTCTGCTCATAGGTGCGTATTCTACGGACAGCGGCGCTGCCGATATAGTTGAGAAGCTGGGCATCAGCTACCCCATTTTGAAGATGTGCGATGCATTTGCCCAGTATCAGACCCAGTTTGTGCCTACCACTGTGTTTCTCGATGGTGAGGGCAAGCTTCTCAGCGAGCAGATAGTTGGTGGGGCGAGCTACGATCAGTGGAAGGCCCGCATTGAGCAGTTTATGCCCGAAAACTAAAACTTTGAAGGGGGCTTTTTTGTGGCCTCAAAGCAGTTTAAAAACGGTGTTATCGCGGGGCTGCCGGTTCTCCTCGGTTATATCCCGGTGGGGATAGCCTATGCGATATTGGCCCATCAGGCGGGCTTTGGCATATGGGAGACCTGTAGTCTCTCCGTCTTTGTCTTCGCCGGGGCAAGTCAGATGATGGCAGCGGGAATGTATGCCCAGGGCGCAGGGCTGGCGGCCATCATCATTGCCACGTTTATTCTCAATCTGCGCCATATCATCATGAGCGCCTGTATATTGAACCGCATGGGCGAAGCGCCCTTGTGGAAGCGGCTTGCCGCCATGTTCGGCACCACGGACGAAAGCTTTGCAGTCTTCACAACAGAGAAAAGGGAGAACTGCACGCTGCCCTTTTTTGCGGGCGTTGTGGTGACCACGTATCTTGCGTGGAACGCAGGCACGCTGCTGGGCGCAGTCCTGTCGGACTTCCTGCCGGAGATAATCACGGCAAGTCTGGGCATCGCCCTGTATGCGCTTTTCATTTCCCTGCTTGTGCCCAAAATTTCCGGCAATCTCCGGCTCACGGCGCTGGCAGTGCTGACCGGGCTTTGCAATCTGCTGCTCTGCCTTGTTATGGAATCAAGCTGGGCGCTTATTGTCTCCACGCTTTTGTGCGCTTTCATTGGCGTGTTCTTCGTGAGAGACGAAGACCTGGGGGAGGAGGCGCAGACAAATGAGGCTTGAGATAGCTCTTCTTGTGCTGGGCATGACCCTTGTGACCTATATTCCCCGCGCCCTGCCCGCCCTTTTGCTGGACAAAATGAAGCTTAGCCCACGGGTGGAGCGTTTTTTGAACCTGATCCCCTATACTGCAATGGCGGCGCTTATTTTCCCCGGCGTTCTCAGCGTGGATGCCGCCCAGCCTCTTATCGGTATTCTGGGCGGACTGACGGCTTTGGCGCTTGCGTGGCGCAAATGCCCGCTTATCCTGTGCGTTCTTGCCGCCATAGGGGTGGATTTTGTGCTTTATCTTTTTCTTTAGTCCGACAGGAGCGTGAGCAAAATGAAAAATATCACCCGCATCGTTCTCACCGGCGGCCCTGCCGCAGGCAAAACAACGCTTATCAGCCGCATCCTCAAGGAATTCAAGCAGGAGGACGGCTGGCGCGTCATAACCATCCCCGAAACTGCCACTGACCTTATCTCCGGCTTTGGCATAAAGCCCTTTGGGGACTGTGTCACCATGGAGCAGTTTCAGTATTACGTCATAGCCGACCAGCTCCATAAGGAGCAGCTTGCCCTTAAAGCGGCTCAGGAAGTGCCGGAGGAGAAAATTCTCATTATCTACGACAGGGCGGTGCTGGATGACAAGGCATACATATCAGATGCCCAGTTTGAAAAGACCCTTGCCCACTTCGGCAAGACCGAGCAGCAGCTTATCGCCGGTTATGATGCGGTGCTGCATCTTGTGACCTGCGCCAAGGGGGCGGAGTACGCCTATAATTTCGGAAATGCTGCCCGCTATGAAAGCGTGGAGGACGCAAGGGCACTGGATGACAGGACGCTCAGGGCATGGAGTACCCATCCCAATGTTCACATCATCGACAACTCTGAGGACTTTGAGGACAAGATCAACCGAGGTATTGCCGCCATATACTCCCTTGTGGGGCAGAGCGCGCCGGAGGATGAAAAGCGCAAATTCCTCATAGCCATGCCCGATGCGGAAAGTCTTGTAGAGGCTTACAGCGCTGTGGCGGTGGATATGATGCAAAATTACCTTGTCTCCACCAGACCCAACACCGTCCGCCGAATTCGCCAGCAGCGCAGCGGCGGGGATTATCTCTATTTCTACACGGAAAAGCGCAGCGGCGAGGACGGAAAGCATTGGGTCACAGAGCGCCCCATTTCCCAGAAAGAGTATATTGCCTATCTTATGGAAAGTGACATCCTCATGCACCCGGTACGCAAGACCAAGTACCGCTTCAATTTTGACGACAGGCGCATGGAGATAGACATTTACCCCTTCTCAAAGGACAAAGCCATCCTCTTTGTCTACGGTAAGGACAAAGCTGAATTGAGGCTTCCTTCCGGGCTTGAGCTTATAAAGGAAGTTACCGGCCTTGCCGAATACAAAAACAGCGCCCTCGCCAGAGAGCAGAAGCTGTGATAATTTGAAAAACACAGAGCGGCTATTTTTGGCCGCTCTGTGTTTTTATTCCCTGTACAAATCTCTCAGCACGCCGATTATCACAAAGCGGTGGGAGTCCTCCATGTAGCAGGTGGAAAAGGTCACCAGACTGTCCTCTGTGGTGGGAACAATGCCGGTATTGATGTAGGAATAGTTAACTATATCGTCTATGAGCTTTACGGGATTGCCCTCAGTGCGGGGGAACTGGAACACCGCCGTGTCCACATTGGTGAGAAATGAGGCGCAAATCTCCACCTTGTAGTCCTTCTCCGGGGTCATGATGTAGAGCACAGGGTGGGTATCGTAAAAGGGCTGGGCGCTGTATTCGTCCATGTAGCCGAACATCGCCCCGTCCTTCATGTTGTGTCCGTAGAGAACGGTGTTCCATTCCTCAAAGGGCTGAGCGTTGCGGTAG
>JAFTXM010000069.1 GCA_017465025.1 Oscillospiraceae bacterium | reverse complement strand
GTGACACGCCCAGCACACAGGCTTTTTCAAGGCCAAGGGCATCCATTGCGGCGGCGCAGCTATCAGCGAGATCCGCCACGGTGCAGCCCTCAGGGATATGACGGGGCTTATCAAGGATGTAAACGGTAAAATCCTTTGTGAAGCTGCGGTACATAAAACTCAGCATCAGTCCTGCCGGGCGTACATTCCGGGTGCTCAGTCCCGGCAGGATGACAAGGGGCATATCTCCCCGGCCAAAGCTGACACAGTCAAGCTCAGTGCCGTGGACGGGAATACTGCGGCATTTGGGCAAAAGGCTCATAACAGACCTCACTTTATCACAACGTTTTCCTCGCCCAGCATTTCGCAAAGCTCGTCAATCAGTGCCTCGTGGATAAGGCAGCGGGCGCCGATGCGCTTTTTCTCCTTTTCGCACCAGATGACAAGCTGCCTCTGTCCGGGGAACATGGTGAGTATAAGCTCAATGCGCTTCAAGGCCGGACTCTGGGCGGAGGGCAGCTTCACGTAGAGCTTTTTCTCCGCCTGTGGCTGGGGCTGTGACTGGCGGACGGCATAGTCACCGGAGCGGCGCATATCTTTTTCAAGCTCCTTTTCGCTCATATCCGCGCCCAGCTCCGAAAGGGGACGGAGGTTCTCCACCATCAGCTGCGGCTCTTTTTCATCCCGGAGGGATATGCGACCCCGGACTATTACGGCATTATTGTCAGATATATATTTCTGGGATGCGTCCAGCACCTTCTGGAAGGCTATCATCTCGATAAGCCCCGTGTCGTCCTCCAGCTGCACATAGCTCATGAGGGAGTTATTCTTGGTGGTGCGGGTCTTGACGGAGGCGATGACCCCGGCAATGGTCACGTACTGGTTGTCGGCAAAGCGGCTGGGGCCGTCCTCCGAGGCAAAGTCACCCATAAGCTGGCCTATGGGCACAGCGCCAAGCTTGCGCACCTGCTGGCGGTATTCGTCCATGGGGTGACCGGTAAGATAAAGGCCGGTGGTCTCCTTTTCAAGAGCCATACGCTCTTTGGGCGTATAGTCGTCAATATCCGGAATTGGGATGCTGACGGGCTTTGCCTCCTGCTCCTCTCCAAGGCCGAAAAGGTCAAGCTGACCGGAGATATTGTCCTTGTTGGCCTGGGCGATGCTGTCCATGACTGCGCCCGCGATTTGCACCAGAGCACGGCGGGGATAGCCCATGGAGTCAAAAGCCCCGGCTTTTATTAGGTTTTCAACGGCCCTGCGGTTAAGCTCCCGCCCTGCCATTCTGCGGCAGAAATCCTCAAAGCCGGTAAATGGGCCATTCTCCGTGCGCTCTTTCACCATGCCGTTTATTGCGCCCCAGCCGATGCCCTTTATTGCCACAAGGCCGTAGCGCAGGTTTTCACCCGCCACGGTGAAGTTTGCGTCCGACTCGTTCACGTCCGGGGGCAGAAGCTTTATGCCCATCTCCCGGCACTCGGCAATATACTCGCCCACCTTGGCGGAGTTATCCAGCACAGAGGTGAGAAGGGCCGCCATGTACTCTCTGGGGTAGTGGCGCTTCATGTAGGCGGTGCGGTAGGTGATGATGGCGTAGGATACGGCGTGGGCCTTGTTGAAGGCGTAGCTGGCAAAGTCCAGAATTTCGTCGTATATGCTGTTGGCAACAGCCTCCGGCACGCCTTTTTTCAACGCGCCCTCAATGCCGCGCTTTTCGTCGCCGTGGACAAATGCGGTGCGCTCAGCGTCGATGACGGCGTGCTTTTTCTTGGACATGGCACGGCGTATCATGTCCGCCTGACCCAGTGAGAAGCCCGCAAGGCGGCGGAATATCTCAATGACCTGTTCCTGATAGACTATGCAGCCGTAGGTGACTTCCAGAATAGGTCTGAGCAGCTCGTGCTTGTAGCGTATCTTCTCCGGATGGGCGGAGCACTCCACAAACCTTGGGATAGAGTCCATAGGTCCGGGGCGGTAGAGGGCTATAACTGCGGTGATATCCTCAATGCTCTTGGGGCGAAGGGAGGTGCAGATCCCGGTAATGCCGGTGCTTTCAAGCTGGAAAACACCGCTGGTGTGTCCGGCGGATATCATCTCAAAGGTGGCGGCATCGTCCTCGGGTATGCTCTCCACCGTAAAGTCCGGCAGTCTCTTTCGCACAAGCTTTGCCGCGTCCTCTAAAACCGTAAGGTTGCGAAGGCCCAGAAAGTCCATCTTCAGAAGCCCCAGTTCCTCAAGGGTGGTCATGGGGAACTGGCACACAACGGACTCGTCGTTCTTGGCAAGGGGCACGTACTCATATACGGGTCTTTCGGTTATGACCACACCGGCGGCGTGGGTGGAGGCGTGGCGGGGCATGCCCTCAAGGTTTTTGGCCACGTCTATAAGATTGTGGAGCTTATCGTCCCCGGTATAAAGCTCCCGCAGGGGCTTTGAAAGGCGCAGGGCCTCCTCCAGCGTCATGTTCAGAGCGCCGGGGCCGGAGGGTATCTGCTTTGCCACCGTGTCGCACTCGGCATAGCTTATGGAGAGGGCGCGGCCCACATCACGCACCGCAAGGCGGGCGGCCATAGTGCCGAAGGTGACTATCTGGGCCACATGGTCGTGGCCGTAGAGTCGGTTTACGTAGTCTATGACCTCGCCCCGGCGGTTTACGCAGAAGTCCACGTCTATATCCGGCATGGAGACACGTTCGGGGTTCAGGAAGCGTTCAAAGAAGAGGGAGTATTTGATAGGGTCAATGTCGGTTATATGCAGGCAGTAGGAAACCACACTGCCCGCCGCGCTGCCGCGGCCGGGGCCTACGGGAATACCCTTCGAGCGGGCGTAGCCGATAAAGTCGGAAACGATGAGAAAATAGTCCACAAAGCCCATGTTCCGTATCATTTCCAGCTCATAATCCAGCTGCCGGTGTACTTCCTCCCGGCCCTTGTAGTGCTTTTCAAAGCCCCGTTCACAGAGCTTTCTGAGATACTCAAAGCTGTCGTTTTCGCCCTCAGGCAGCTTGAAGCGGGGCAGGTGATAGTGACCGAAGGAAAAGTCAAAATTGCATTTTTCGGCGATGAGAGCGGTGTTGTCGGCAGCTTCCTGCTGCTCGGGGAAGATGGCGCGCATCTCCTCCTCGCTCTTTATATAAAACTCCTCCGTCTCAAAGCGCAGGCGGTTAGGCTCGTCCACGGTCTTGCCCATCTGCACGCACATTAAAACATCCTGATAATAGGCGTCCTCCCGGCTTATATAGTGGGCATCGTTGGTGAGCACAAGGGGGATGCCGGTCTCCCGGCTTATGCGTATGACCCCGTCAAAGGCCTGCCGCTCAAGGGGAATGTTGTGGTCCTGTATCTCAAGATAGAAGTCCTCCCCGAAAAGCTCATAAAGCTCCAGCGCTCTGGCCTTGGCACCCTCGTAATCCCCCTGCACTATGCGCTGGGGTATCTCCCCCGCAAGGCAGCCGGAAAGGCAGACAAGCCCCTCCGCGTGCTGATGGAGAAGCTGCCAGTCTATTCTGGGCTTCATGTAAAAGCCCTCGGTATAGCCTGCGGACACAAGGTAGCAGAGGTTTTTGTAGCCCGTCTCATTTTTGCACAAAAGCACAAGGTGGGAATACTCATTGTCCGTGCCGTGGGTCTTTTCAGCCATGCCTCTGGGGGCAACATACACCTCGCAGCCGGTGATGGGCTTTATGCCCGCCGCCTTGCAGGCCTTATAAAAGGCCACGGCGCCGTACATAACGCCGTGGTCGGTGATGGCAACGGCATCCTGACCCAGTGCCTTCAAGCGCTCGGCGAGCCTGTCAATGCGGCAGGCCCCGTCCAGCAGGGAAAACTCGGTATGCAGATGCAGATGAACAAAGCTCATATTTCTTTACTCTTTTCCTTTGGGAGATAGCTCATTATCTTCTTGAAGCGGTGGTTGAGGCAGCTTTTGCTGACCGGGGGATAAGAAAGCTGGGCAAGGTCGGAGAGACTTGCCTCCGGATTTGTTATGCGAAGAAGCGCCGCGTCCTTCAAAGGCTCGGGCAGGGCGTCAAGGCCGAATTCGCGGGCAATGTAGCGGATGGCATCCAGCTGGGCCTGAGCGGCCATGACAGTTTTGTCCGCATTGGCGCTGTCGCAGTTTATCTGGCGGGTGATGGTGTTTCGCATCTCCTTTTCCACCTTGGCGGTCATCACGTTCATGGCAGCGGTAGATGCGCCGATGGTGGTGAAAAAGTCAGCAATGGCATCGGCCTGCTTGAAATACAAAAGGGAGTTTGAGGCTCTTTTTGTCTCCTTGGGGGAAAAGCCCATATCCAGCAAAAGGGAGTAGACCTCCCGGCTGACGCTCTGGTGGGGGGTGGCAAGCTCCATGTGGTAGCGCTTTTCCGGGTCCGTCACGCTGCCCCCGGCTAAAAAGGCGCCCCGCACAAAGGCAGTGCGGCAGCAGTCCTCCTCCAGCACGCCGAAGTTCACATGGTGGGACAGATGGTTTTCAATGTCCGCGCCGAAGGCCTCCATTATCTGGGCGAGCTTTGCCCGCTCTTTTATTATGAAGCTGCGCTTGCCTGAGGCGGCCTCCGAGGGCTGCACATCAAAGCTCAGGGAAAAGGCCTTTCTGAACAGCTTCGGCAGCCGCAGAGCAAAGGCGTCACTGGCGGTGATGATGCGTATTTCCGCGGGGGAGAAAGTGTTGCAGTACATCAAAACCCCGTAGCACTCAGCCACGGCGCAGCATTTTCTATCTATCTTTGCCGAACACAGCTCGGCCTTGGTTTCCGATGAAAAGGACATGGATACGCTCCTACTTGTCAAGGTCCCTGTTTACGTTCACGGAGTTTACGCCCTTGGCGGCAAGATAGTCGTTGAGGGCGGCGGCAATGGCCACGCTTCTGTGGTGGCCGCCGGTGCAGCCGATGGCAATGGTCAGCCCCAGCTTGCCCTCCTCAATGTAGAGAGGCAGCAGAAAATCCACCATGTCCTGAAGCTTTTCCACAAACTGCCTTGTCTGCTGGTAGCCGAAAACAAACTCGAATACGGGCCGGTCCAGACCGCAGAGAGGGCGAAGATCCTCCACATAGAAGGGATTGGGCAGAAATCTTGCGTCAAATACAAGGTCCGCGTCCATGGGCAGGCCGTGCTTGTAGCCAAAGCTCATTACCGTCACTTCTATATCCCGCTTACGCCCGTCGCCGGAGAAGAGGGTGAAAAGCCGGTTTTGCAGCATTCCCAGAGTCAGGGAAGAGGTATTTACGATATAATCGGCCTTTTCCTTGATGGGTGCAAGCAGCTCCGTCTCCCGCTTTATGGCCTCCTCCATGGACTTGCCCTTCACGTGCAGGGGGTGAGGACGGCGGGTCTCCTTATAGCGGCGCACAAGGGTCTTCACATCGGCATCCATATAGAGCATACGGCAGGAGCAGCCAAGGCTTTTAAGATAGTCCACCGCATAGGTAAGCTCCTTGAAGCCGTCCTTCTCGCGCACATCCGTCACCAGCGCAACCTTTTCATAGCGGCCCTTGGTGGCAAGGCAGAGCTCGGCAAAGCGGGGCAGCAGAGCCATGGGCATATTGTCCACGCAATAGTAGTCCAGATCCTCCAATACGTCGGCAGCGCGGCTTTTGCCTGCGCCGGACATTCCGGTTATTATAAGAAATTCCATGCTTTCTCCTTTTTTGCGTACAGCGGGTGCGGGCGGCAGGCGGACGATATCCGCCCCTACAGTGTCGGGTCAATTACGTTTATTAAGTGCCTCGGCACGGCGGGACCCCGGTCCAGAAGCTGCATATCCGGAGGCAGCAGTATCATCTCCGGCTCCAGCTCCACCTGGAACTTTTCGTACACGGTGTTTCTGACCTGTTTTAAAAGCTCATGTATATCCTTCTGGGTGGCGCCGCCGCGGTTTACCACAAAGCCGCAGTGCTTTTCGCTTATCTGCGCGCCGCCCACGCCAAAGCCACGAAGCCCGGCCTGCTCTATGAGGGCTGCTGCAAAATAGCCCTCGGGCCGCTTGAAGGCGCTGCCGCAGGAGGGCAGATCCAGAGGCTGCTTTTCACGGCGGCGGGAGTTATAGTCCCGCATTTTTTCCGCAATGGCCTCGCTGTCGCCCTTTTCAAGGCGAAATACCGCGCTGAGTATCACGCAGCCGCCCATTTTCTTAAAGAGGCTGTTTCTGTACTCAAAGGCGCACTGCTCCCGGTCAAGCTCATAAAGCCGCTGCTCGGGCAGGTAGTAGCACACCACGCTCTCCACGCAGTCCTTCATCTCCCCGCCGTAGGCGCCGGCGTTCATGATAAGCCCGCCGCCCACGCTGCCGGGGATACCGGAGGCAAATTCCAGCCCCGCAAGGCCGTTTTGCTGGGCAAAAAGGGCCAGCTTTGCAAGGGAGACCCCCGCCTCGGCGTATATGGCTCCGTCAGGCAGCATAAAGAGCTTTGTAAGATTTTCCGTGGATATTACAAAAATATCCTCAAGCCCCTCGTCAGGGAACACCGTATTGGTGCAGTTGCCAAGGATCATGGGCGCAAGCTCATGCTCCTTGAGGATGCAGCATATCTTGCTCAGCCCGATCACATCCGCAGGATAGGCCAGAGCACGCACAGGGCCGCCCACCTTCATGGATGAGTGGGCGCTCATATTTTCTCTTTCCAGCATTTTCATGCAGGGAAAGGCCTCTTTTATCTCAAGTATGGCTTTTTCCAGATTTTCAAGCATTTAAATTAGTCTCCTGATTTTTAAAATCCTCCGTGGTCTATGGCGCTGTCATGCTCGGCTGCCAGCATCTCTGCGGCATTGTAGCCCAGCTTCTTCTGGCGGTTGTTCATGGCGGCAAGCTCCATGATAACGGCAAGGTTACGGCCCGGACGCACAGGCACGGTCACTGAAGGCAGGCGTACCCCCAGAATAGTGTCGTACTCGCTGCTCAGACCCAGCCGGTCATAGGCCTTGCCTTCCACCCAGGGCTCCATCTTCACTATAAGGTCTATGTTGCCCTCAGGCTTTACAGCACCCACGCCGTAAATATGGCGCACGTTTATAACGCCTATGCCGCGAAGCTCCATGTAGTAGCGTATCATCTCAGGGGCTTTGCCTGTGAGGGTATTTTTGTCGATGCGCTTTATCTCCACGGCATCGTCTGCAATAAGACGGTGGCCGCGCTTTATAAGCTCAAGGGCAGTCTCGCTCTTGCCTATGCCGCTGTCGCCCATCAGAAGCACGCCCTCGCCGTATATCTCAACCAGTACCCCGTGGGAGGTCTGGCGGGGAGCGAGATAGTGCACCAGAGAGGTTATGACGTTGGCCTGAAAGGCGGAGGTATCCTCGTTGGTGATAAAAAGATTGCGGTCGTACTTTTCCGCCATCTCAAGACATTCGGGGAAGGGGGCTACCCCGTGGCAGATGACGAGGGCGGCAATATCGTACTGCATGAAGCACTCAAAGGCGTTGCGCCGCTCCTCCACGCTGAGAGTGTCCAGATAGGTGCTCTCCACGCGGCCTATTATCTGCAGGCGGCTGGGGTCGAAGTAGTTATAAAAGCCCGTCAGCTGCATGGCGGGGCGGTTGACCTCGGCCGTGGTCAGCACGGCAGACTCATAGTCCGCTGCCAGATGCAGGGCGCGAAGCTGATTGTCCTCCACTATGGTCCTGAGCTTTACGGAATACTTATTACGCACGGCATTTATCCTCCATACGAGTTTTCTACCTTAATATATTAACCAAAGCCGGGCGAATTTGCAATATTTTCTTACACGCATCCGGGCGTAAAATAAAAAAGCAGGGAGAATTGCCGCAAAGCAATTCTCCCTGCTCATATGAACATATCCTTCTTATAATAGCTCCTTTTCGGCGGATTTCGCTGCGCTCAGTCCATATACACCCACTGACTGTCCTTTTTGCCGGACTCGATGACAGCGTGGATGAACTTTACACCCTCAAGGCCGGCCTCGCTTCCGGGGAAGTCCAGATCGTTTTCGTTGGGGGTCTCGCCCTTTTTCTTTTTCTCAATGGTGCGGACAATGTTGCGGTAGATATTGGCGAAGGCGCAGTAGAAGCCCTCCGGGTGTCCTGCGGGGATGCGGCTGTTGGCGGCGGCATCAGCGTCCAGATATCCTGCCCCGCGCATAAGGGTCTGCGGAGCCTGACCGCGCTTGGTGTAGACAAGGTAGTCGGGGTAGTGCTGCTCCCACTCCAGAGAGCCCTCCGTGCCGTAGATACCGAATTTCAGACCGTTTACCGGACCGGCAGCCACCTGACTTACCCAGTAGCAGCCGTGTACGCCGTTTTCGTACTCCACAAGTATGCTGTTATTGTAGTCCAGCTTCTTGCCGTAGCAGTCCACCGTGGCGCAAAGGCGCTTTATGTTCAGCCCTGTCACATAGTGGATAATATACTCAAGATGAGTGCCTATATCGCCGATGGCATTGGAGATGCCGGAAAATCTGGGGTCGGTGCGCCAGACCTTTTCGTTGCTGTCGTCGGCCTTGGAAAGCTCGTCCAGCAGCCAGTTCTGGGCGTATCTGCCGTGGACAGCCACGATTTTGCCGATGTCGCCCCGGGCTATCATCTCCCGCATGACCTTTACCATGTTGTAGCCCACATAGGTGTAGAGCACGCCGAATACGAGACCGCGCTCCGTCGCAATGCGGTGCAGCTCCTCAGCCTCGGCGATCTCAAAGCAGAGGGGCTTTTCACATACCACGTTTATATCAGCCAGAAGAAAGGCTTTGCACATCTCATAGTGGAGATGATTGGGGGTGCAGATGGCCACAAAGTCTATCTTGTCCTCTCTGGCGCTCTCGGCCCGGAGCATTTCCCGCCAGTCGGCATAGAGCCTTTCACGGGAGACACCGTACATATCGCCGCAGGACAGATTTTTGTCCGCGTTTCTGGAAAAAGAGCCGCAGACCAGCTCCACGCCCGGGTCCATACGCAGGGCGGTACGGTGTACGCCGCCTATGAAGCTTTGAAGGTCGCCGCCGACCATTCCGTATTTGAGCATATATTTTTCCTCCCTTATCAGATGCCGCTTTTTCTTTGCAGCATATATTCGTACCAGGCCAGAAATTCCTCGCCCAGCCGCTTTACGAGAGCCCTGGCCTCTCTGGGTCTGGCAGAGGACAGGTAGAGACACTGCTGGCTGAGCTGATAGCGCTGTGCCACGGTGAACTTTTTAAGCTCCTCATCGCTGTACTCACCCAGATTTTCAAGGCTCTGCTGGGCCTTGAAGAAGCGGATGAAGGCATCCGCCGTCTCGTGGCCCACGATAGGGGCCAGCAGGGAAAAGTCGTTGCCGGACTTGTCCAGCACCTTGCTGACCATCTCCCAGCGGCGTGGGTCAGCATTGCCCTCGGTGCCGGTATAGGGGGTGCGCATATAGAGGTCGTTGTTGGCGATAAACTCCATAACGTAGGGGTTGAGCCGGTGCTCCACGGCCCAGGGCATCCAGTTTTCCACGGTGGTGCGGATGTAGATGTGGGCAAAGCGGCCAAAAAGCGGCTCTGCCAGATCGTGGGCGGCGCTGGACTCACTTCTGTCGTTGCCGGCGGCAACGATGCGGGCATTGGGGGGCAGGGGCCAGCGGTTGTTGACGAAGCGCTCCAGCACTATCTTGAAGATGACGGACTGGGTCTGCTTTGTGGCGTTTGTAAGCTCATCGAAGAAGAGAATGTGGAGTTTGCTGTCCTCGCAGAGCTTTTCAAGCTTTATAAGCCACACGGGCTTGATGTCCACGATCTGATCCTTGGTCTCGTTGTAGACAGCTCTGCCGTTTATGGTTTCGGGGGTTTCGTTCACAAGCTCTATGTCCAGCGCCTGCGGGTCGACCTGACGGACGCGGTCACTCTTGCCGTCGCCGGAGAGACCGTGGAGGAAAACGGGAATGTCCGCCTCCACATAGGCGCGGATGAGGGACAGCTCATCATGCTCACGGAGGGAAAAGCCCGCGGCAATGGCAGGCTCGGCCTCGGAGAGGAAGCAAAGCTCATTAAGGAAAGCGCCGCCTAAATATTCCTCTGCCGCCTCACGCTCATAGCCTGCGAAAAGGGCGGTGCAGCTTATGATAAGCCCGGCCTTTTCGTCATAGAGCCAGCGCACAGGGCGCATTTCAAGGAAAACATCTTCTCCCTCGGCAGCAACAGTGCCATCGGAAAGACGCACAAAGCCATTTACGCCGCCATCGGCAAAATTAAGGCAGATTATCTCCTTTGCGCCAAGGCGGTAGACGGGACAGGGCTTTCCTGCCACAGTGATGCTGAAGCCTGCCCCGGGCAGAGCGCCGCGCCTGTATTCCCGCCCGGCAAGCTCTCTCAGGCTCTCATCCAGAATCTGATAGGGGTAGCGGCCAAACTCCACGGTCACAAGCCCCTCGTCCTCAGTTCTGCGCATAAAAAGCTCCGTGTCACCCTCATCCAGCATAAGCACCGGGCGCACAGCGCAGTTGACGCAGTCCTCGCCCCGACCGAAGCGGTCCACATAGGCAAAGTCCGCAAGGAAATAGTTTATGGATATCCCGTCCATCAGAAAACCGTCGTCCACGGCGGTGAGCTTTGCAAGGTCAGATGCGGGGGCGGCAGGGGCAATGCTGTCAAAAACGCTCAGGGGCTTTACAAAAACCTCGTCATGTGATAAGAAAATCGATCTCATGTTTCTCTTTCTCCTCATTGTGCTTTGCGTAGATCACGCGCCCGCCTATGGGGTGGATGACCATGCTGCCGTATACCACCCATACGCAGTTGCAGCTTTGCTCGGGCATGGGTGCGTAGCCGTCGGTAAATATTATCTGGTTTTCAGCATCTCCCGTAAAGGCGTTGACGGCAGCGGTGAAATCCGTACCGCCGGAGCCGTGGAATTGCAGATTTTCTATGTCTTCCTCGGTGAATACATCCTGAAAACCGTAAAATTTTGTGTCAAAGCAGCCCACGCGGACTATTGCGTCCTCCCGCAATAGGGCTTTTACACCGCGCACAAAGTAGCGCAGAAGGTCTGCATCCACGGAGGCGCTGGTGTCCAGCAGTATCTCTGCCTGAGCCACCGGATAGGCGCGAAAATCGTAGCGGAGCATACCGTCTCTTATGGTGCTGCCCGGAAACCAGTCGAAGTCCAGCTGCATACTGGGCTCCAGCAGCTCCGCCAGACCTGCAACGGCAGCGGCAAGGCCGGGGTCATCCAGCTCAATGCTCTTGGCGCCGCTCTCATCTCCGGCTTTTTTGGAAAGGGGCTTGCTCTCCCTGGCTGCGACCTCTTCCATCTCCTGCTCCACAGCGGCTTCATTGTCGCCAAGGGCATAGAGCACCGCATACATCTTCTCGGCGCTCTCACTGCCGGCCTGCCTCAAAAGCTCCACTTCCTGAGGCGGCTGAAAGCCCTCATCCCGGAGCATGGAGTTTACCACCGCATCGCTGGCCTTTCTCCAAAGCCGCGCATCGCGCTCACCCCGTCTCGCTTTGTGGGCAAGCTGTATGTGCACAAGCTGCTGAGCCATGTAGAAAAGGCGGCTTTCCCGGGAACGGTGGTTCATCAGCGTGTCATTATAGAAAATGGCAGAGCCGTCATTGTCCACCGGGTGCACCTTGTCAGAGGGCATAAAGCGCAGCATACGTATCCTGTCTGACCACTGGGGAAAGCGATCCAGAAGCTCGCCGCGTATCTCTTCAATGTCCACGCTGTCACCTGCCTTTCGGACTGTCCGATTCAAACACTTTTTATAGAATACCATCAAAGCCGATAGCGGTCAAGAAGGGCAAAATCGGCCTCTTTTCTTCTCCTGAAGCCTGTGCTAAAATGGAAAAAAAGACGAAAGGCTGTAAAAAAATGAAGCTTACAAGGAAAGACAAGGTCGAAAGACCTTTCGTGAATACCACCGGCGAGCGGGTCTATGAGATGCTGGGTGCGCCGGAGCATTTAGGCGGGGCAAAAGGCCACAGCTTCAGCCATGTGGTCATTCCTGCCGGCTGCCATTCCCGGCCTCACTATCATCCGGTGGCGGAGGAGACATATTATATCCTCTCCGGCAAGGGCAGAATGTTGGTGGATGAGAGGGAACTGGAGCTTGTCCCCGGGGATGCGCTTCTTATCCAGCCCCCGGAAATCCACCAGATATTCAATGACGGGGACTGTGACCTTGAGTTTATCGCCGTCTGCGCCCCGCCCTGGACACCGGATAACAGCGTGTATCTGGATAAGTAAGGAAAAGGGACTGCTGCATTGTCTGCAACAGTCCCTTTTGGTTTACTGCCCGGTCAGCTGGCTTTCGTGGATGTAATAGGTGCTGGCATACTCGGGAGGTGCGCTCAGGCCGGACTTGGGGTCCAGCCAGTAGAAGCTGTACTCCTGATAGTCGTAGCCCAGCTGTTCACGCAAAAGCTCATAGCGGGGCGTCCATGTCCAGATATGGTAGTTCACGTCGTAGTTGGTATAACGCCAGCTGTCGCCGTGGGGGTCGTCGGATATAGTGCTTATCTTGCAGTTGGGTGCGGCGGCCTGCATCTGCTGCACCTGCTCGATGGGGATGGGGGTCTGGTTGCTTATCCAAAGACGCTCCAGCTCCGTAAGAGCGTAGAGGGGAGAAATATCATAGAGCAGAGGACAGCAGCTTATGTTCAGATGCCTCAGCGCCTTCGCGTTTGCCAGAGGGCTGAGATCGCTTATGGCTGTGGTGCTCACTTCCATATACTCAAGCTTGGGGCAGTTTGCCAGCGGAGAGAGGTCATATATATGGTTCATTGCGATAATGAGCACTTCAAGGTCCGGCATACTGCTGACAAAGTTGATGTTGGTCATGTAGTCGTTGTGGCCCAGATCAAGATACTTGACCTTGGTGCAGTGCCGGAGCTTGGCAGTCTCATTGTCGTCCAGCATACCGCCAACCGTGGGCTTGGAGGCTAAAATACGCTCCACATCTGTACGCACGGAGTAAAGCTGGCCGAACCAGATACGCCAGATGACATCAACATCGGGAAACTCCTGCCTTATCTCAGCCATCCTGTCATCGGAAACGCCGCAGGAGTCCATGTCCAGCGTCTTACAGTTTTTCATGCAGCGCAGAGCCTCCCGCACCGCCTGGCCCTCGTCGCTGACGGGGGTGTGGCTCAGGTCGATGACCTCGGAGGACAGGTCAAAGGGCTTGCCGTAGAGCTGGAAGGAATATGTAAAGCTGGCCTCGGGTCTGGCATCCACGAGATTCTTGATGTCAGCCCAGCTCAGGGGCGTGCTGTTCTGATCGCCCAGATTGACGGATTTGAGGTTTTTCATGAGAAGCAAGGTTTGCCTTGCCTGCTCTGCCATGTCCGCTGTAAGGCCGCTTAAATCAATGCTCTCATCGTAGAGAGACACATGCCTGCCCAAAAGCTCCATGCGGTAGTCAAAGGTGACTGCCGGGAAATTGTCTATCAGATGCTTTATCTGCTCGGTGCTGAGGCCATCCGCCGCACTTGCGGCGCTGCCAAGATTCACCCTTTGAAGCTTTGGCAGATATTCAAGCACCGCCTCATACTGGGCAAAGTTTGTCGTGGATATGCCGGACAGGTCAAGCTCAGCCACGGTGCTGTCCACCATAGCCCCGTCAGGCAGCGGCACGCTGTACACCACGCTGACCTGGGGGTTGGCCCTTGACCATGCGATTATTTCCTCGAGAGCCTCGCTGCCGCGGAAATCCGCCGCCTTGAGATTGGGAAATCTGGCAAGAAGCTCAGTCTCTCCCGGCTGCAGGTTGACGGTGATACTGCTGCTGGTGGTTTTCAGTACCTTTTCCTCAAAGCTGACGGTTTTCGTAAGCTTTTCCATCAGTGCCGGTACAGGCCCCTGCCAGAAAAGAGTACATGAGCAAAGAACAAGGACCAAAAGATACAGCACCAACACAAAAAGAGCAAGCTTCTTCACGTATTCCTCGGCCTCCAAACAGACAATTCTGTTACGTAGTATACCAAAGTCACCGGACAAATTCAACATATTAAGTTGTTTTGATGCTTTTTCTTCTTTGCTGCAATTTCCCCTTTAGTTTGCTTTTTCAAAAAAATTTTTCTCTTTTAAAAAAACTATTGACAAAATTCAATTACTCTGGTATTATGACTAAGCTGTTAAGCGTGGCCGCGTGGTTCAGTCGGTTAGAACGCCGGCCTGTCACGCCGGAGGTCGAGGGTTCAAGTCCCTTCGCGGTCGCCATCATGCCCCTTATTTAAGGGGCATGAACTTTGCTGCTATAGCTCAGCAGGTAGAGCGCATCCTTGGTAAGGATGAGGTCCCCAGTTCGAATCTGGGTAGCAGCTCCAAACAAAAAGCCAGTCCGAAAGGACTGGCTTTTTTGTTTGGAAATGGTACAACTCAGATAACCAAAACAAAACCCAGCGAAGCGGTTTTGTTTTGGAGAGGAAGAATAATACCGCCGGTCGATATGTTTCGGCTTGCCGGAACATATGACCCTGCGGTGTTATTCTAACGCGGGTAGCAGCGACAAAACGAGAAAACCATATCAATTATGGATCAAAACTTGCCCCGTTGCAGCCCTTGCCTTATATATTGGCTTGCGGAAAGCCAGCTGCCGGCAGCAGTATGTCGGATCGTGTCGAGGCTTTACTATTGCATTCTGCAAATCATAATGCTATACTGATACAAATTGATACTAATTATGATCGCAGGAGGCTATCTCATGGATGCTGCACTGTTCACACAGTTGCTTTCAGACAAGAAAGTTACTGATTTGAAAAAGTTGGGCTATAAATACCCCCAGGCAGATATTCCCGAATTTATTGCGCTGTTGAAAAACGGGTTTTATAAGCCCGTCCCCTTGAAAGACTTTCGCGGAAATAAGCTTGTTTATCTGGAGGGCACCACGCAGGTGCATCTCTCTGCGGCAAAGATCCTGCTGACACCGCAAAACAGCGCTCAGCTTTATGGCACAAAGGCCATGGAGGAGGAGATCATTTCCACCTTTACGATTGAAAATATTGACTTTTCAAGGGACAGCGTCCGGAAAATCATGGCCGGATATGCCCCCGGAGATGAGAGTGAAAACCGCATCTACGGAATGAAAAAGGGACTGGAGTTTATCAGCGATCCCGCCCATGCGATTACCGAGGAGAATATCTTCAGGCTCTACGATACTGCCGTAGGTGAATTTCTGCCGGAGGAGGACAGTCTGCTGCCGGGAAATTATTACCGGCATGACGCGGTCTATATCGTGGGCGAGAGGGTGGAGCACACCGGTATTGGCTGGGAGAAGCTGAAGGATTACATGGGCGATTTGATCCGATTCATACAGGAGAAGACCCCCATGAACGATCTGCTCAAGGCTGCCCTGATCCACTTTTATATTGCCTATCTTCACCCTTACTTTGACGGCAACGGGAGAATGGCACGGCTTTTACACCTGTGGTATTTGGTTCAGCAGGGCTATTCCTCGGCACTGTTTATCCCACTCTCCGAATATGTGAGCAAGAGCAGGAAGGGCTATTATGATGCTTACACACTGGCAGAGGATAATGCGCAAATCAGCGGACTTCTGGATGTGACGCCGTTTTTGGTGTATTTCATTGAAAATGTCTATCACAAGCTGGACAATGCCTTGCCTGTGCCCGCCACCACCGCTGCTTTCGATGAGGCCCTTGCCCGTGGCAGGATTACTGAGAAGGAGTCCGCCCTTTGGCACTTTGTCCTCTCCGCTTATGGCAAAACAGAATTCTCCACCAAGCAGCTGGAAAAGGATTTCGGCAATGCTGCCTACGCCACCATTCGGGGCTTTGTTATGAAGTTTGAGGAACTGGGACTGCTGCGCTCCATAAAATATGGAAACCGCAATAAGTATCAGGTCGTCAGCTGAGATAAAAATGCGAACTATTGCGCTTGTATCCGCATAATATCGGCCAAGCGCATCAAGATGATCACGAGAGCTCAGGGCATGGTCAATGCCCTGAGCTCCTGCTTTTCATTATGTGTCCAAGGCCGCTCTTGCGGCTCTCACGGCCATGGGGTCGGTTTCGGGGATGTGCCACTCGTCAAAGCCGGGGACACCCATGGGTATACCCTCCCGGCGGAAAAGCATGCCGCTTTCAATATCCCGCTTGCCGCTCATATGAAAGGCCGCAGCCTCAGGCAGCCGCGCGAGAAAATGGGCGATAACGGCGGCCTTGACCCCGGCACCTATGAGCACTTCCGGGCCGCCTGAAGCCTTTTTAAGTTCAAGAAGCTTTCTTATGTTTTCCTCTCCCGCAAGGCAAGAGGGAGCGCCGCCGCTGGTGAGCACCGTATCTATGCCAAGTTCCCCCGCGTCCAGATAGGTTTGCTCAAGGTCGCAGGACACGTCGATGCAGCGGTGCAAAGTTAAACCGCTGCCACCGCAGGCAGCTATCAAAGCGCCCATGGCCTTTTTGTCCAGTGTGCCGTCGGGCTTGAGACAGCCTATCACAAAGCCGTCCGCTCCGGCGCATTTAAGCTCCCTGATCTGCTCCGAGAGCATTTCAAGCTCCGCATCAGTGTAAAGAAAATCCCCGGGGCGCGGGCGCATGAGGCAGCGGATGGGTATGTCCGACTCCTTCCGTATCTGCCGCAAAAGGGCGGTGTAAGGGGTCAGGCCGCCTACGGACAGAGCAGAGCAAAGCTCCAGCCGATCCGCCCCCTCGGCAATGGCATGGCGGGCGGAGGCCAGAGAGTCAACGCATATTTCAAGTATTTTTTTCATGGGTATTCTCCTTTGTGGGGCGGAAAGAAACATTCAGGCTGAATATATATACTTTATTATATTTTGCATGGTAAAATCCGTCAACAAAAGATTTGCGCCGGCGCATCCCTGTGCTATAATCTATATGGAAAGTTTCGGTCACGGATAAACAAGGCTTTCAGGAGGTATGCCAATGAAAATCATAACCATCAGCCGCGAGTTTGGCTCGGGAGGAAGAGAGCTGGGAAAGCGCCTTGCCGACATTCTGGGCTTTGACTACTATGACGGGGAGATAATCTCCGCCGTGGCAGAGAAAATGAAAGAGGATGCCGACTATGTGGAAAATGCGCTGGGCGAGCACGGCTGGCGCAAGTACCCGGTGACCTTCCGGGGCAGCATGGGCTCATCCGCCTATGTGCAGGCCAGCCGCCTTGAGGCGCTTTTGAAGCAGAAAAAGGTGCTGGAAAAAATTGCAGGGCTGGGGAAGGACTGCCTTATTGTAGGCCGCAATGCGGATGTTATCCTCGGCAAGCATGAGCCTTTCAAAATCTTCGTCTGCGCCGACATGGACGCAAAGCTGAAAAGATGTGCCGAGCGGGCGGCACAGGGCGAGGATGTCGGCGAAAAGGAACTGAAGCGCAAAATCAGGCAGATAGATAAAATGCGCGCCGACACCTGTTCGCTTTTGTCAAATTCCCAGTGGGGACAGCGGGATGCCTACAACCTCATCGTCAACACCGGCGGCTGGGATATGAAAAAGCTTGCCGCAGCCGTGGCAGAGCTGACAAAGGCGTATTTTGAAAAATAACACAACATACAAAAAATCTCCTGACCGTGTCCGGTCAGGAGATAATTTTTAGCTTTTTTCAGCTGAGTTTTTCAAAGCGGAGAACGTTCCAGCTGAGAGCGGGGATCTTAATGGTGGCTACATCGCCGTCAATGACACCGCCGGGGCCGGCAGTGGGGGCGACGTTATCGGGATTATCCTCGGTGTTGACAGCCTTCACATCGTCGTGGTGCAGCAGGATATGCTCCGCAAGGCGCATTTTGCCAAAGTCCTTCAGGGCGATATCCAGAGCAAAGTCCTCATCCATATGACGGTTTACGCAGAATACGGTAACGCTGCCGTCATCGGCCTGGGTGGCTGCCGCGTCGATGTAGGGCACCTTCTCAAAGTCCACACAGTCGTACACGGGGCTGTCCACAAGAGCCCGCAGGGAAGTGCCGCGGCCGTGGACGGAGGCGTGCATGAAGGGGTAGAAAATGGTCTGTGCCCAACAGCCGCCGCCGTTGCGGGTCATGATGGGGGCAATGACGTTTACAAGCTGGGCAAGGCAGGCAATCTTCACGCGGTCTGCGTTGCGGATGAAGGTCATGAGCATGGAGCCCACCAGCAGGGCATCTTCAAAGTTGTAGATGTCCTCCAGCAGAGGCAGGGCGTTGTTCCACTTGTCCTGCTTCCATATCTCCTGATCCTGCTCGTTGGAGTGATACCATACGTTCCACTCGTCAAAGGAAAGGTTGAGGGTCTTTTTGCTGTGCTTTTTGCCCTTGATGGCGTCGCAGATGGAGACCACGGTGTGTATAAAGTCGTCCATGTCCATGGAGCGGGCAAGGAAGCCGGGAGTGTCCTGAGTGGGATTGCCGTAGTACTGGTGGAGAGAGATATAGTCCACATTGTCGTAGCACTCGTCCAGCACCTGCATCTCCCAGGAGCCGAAGGTGGGCATGGCGGTGTTGGAGGAGCCGCAGGCCACAAGCTCGATGGAGGGGTCAACCCACTTCATCATCTTGGCGGCCTCGTTTGCTACGCGGCCGTACTCATATGCGGTCTTATGGCACATCTGCCAGGGGCCGTCCATTTCGTTGCCAAGGCACCAGAGCTTGATGTTGAAGGGCTCCTTTGCGCCGTTTTTGATGCGCATATCGCTGTAGTAGCTGCCGCCGGGGTGGTTGCAGTACTCAACAATGTTCCTTGCTGCATCGGCGCCGCGGGTACCCAGATTGACAGCGTACATCACGTCGGAGTTGGCCTTCTTTGCCCAACGGTGGAACTCATGGAGACCCACGGCGTTGCTCTCTCTTGTGAACCAGGCCAGATCCAGACGGCTGGGGCGCTGCTCCACGGGGCCTACGCTGTCCTCCCAGTCAAAACCGGAGACGAAGTTGCCGCCGGGATAGCGGACGATGGGCACATTGAGCTTTGAAACAAAGCTCATAACGTCCTTGCGGAAGCCCAGCTCGTCAGCCTCAGGGTGGCCCGGCTCATAAATTCCGCCGTACACGGCGCGGCCCAGATGCTCGATAAAGGAACCGTAGATACGTGGGTCTATCTTTGCGATGGTATAATCGTGGTCGAGAATGATTTTTGCCTTTTTCATGTTACTTGAAACTCCTTTTGGGGGTTTACAGTGGATTTAGCCCTTTACGCTGCCTGCGGTGAGACCGGCACGGTCAGTCCACAGCCGACCATAGTTTACCAGAGAATAGTTCTCAAAGTCAAACTTAAATTGCAGGCTGTTTTTTATCATTTCCTGACCGGGCTTGAAAGAGGAAGTGAGCAGGAAGAATAAAGATCAAAAAACAGGAAAACAGCGCACTGCATCTTTGCAGCGCGCTGTTCTTTTAGTCTATGTGCAAGTCAAGGCCCTTGTATTCCTCACGGATGATGGAGAATATTTCCTCCGGAGTCTCCTTGCAGTCGTTTTCCAGCCATTTTTTTATTACGGCGTTAAGACCGTTAGCGAAAAAGGCAATGTGGTATTCGATGTGTTCATTGTCAAAACGGTGCATGGCCTCCTCCATGTCATACATGGCAAAACGCAGCTTCCCGTCGGAATTGAGTTTGAAATAGGTCTTGTAAAAGAGCGGATTTTCCTTTATATGCCGGAAAAGCTTCAAAAAATCGTGCCGACTCTCCCGGGCATCGATCTCATCCTGATAAAGACCCAAAACCTCGTTTTCAAGGCTGAGCTGTACTTTATCCGCCAGATCATAGATATCCACATAGTTTGCATAGAAAGTGGTTCTGTTCACCTCTGCCAGATTGCAGATATCAGAGACCCGCACCTGCTGTAGGGACCTGTCCTGCAAAAGCTGTACAAAGGCATTTTCTATCCGCTGCCGGGACTCCCTGCGGCGTTTGTTGTTGGCTGTATTCATTGCGCTCTCTCCATTATCTCAACGCTTGTTTGAATATTGCTGATTGTATTTTCTCTCCGGCCTTATTATACTACAAGCCGTAAACACAAACAAGTGTTGAGATAATGGAGGTTAAAAATGTCTAAGTTAACAGAAGCAAACAAGAAGATTGAAAATGCCGTAGTGGAAGGCTACAAGAAGATAGAAGAAGGCGTAGTTTCCGGCTATAAGAAGATTGAGGAGGGAGTTGTCTCCGGTTATACGGCCATTGAGGATAAGTTTATCGACACCTTCCTCATCCGCGAAGGCGAGAGCGTGGAGGAAGCCAGAGCGAGACTTGGCGGCAAAAAGGCAGACAAGGAGGAAGAAAAATGAAAAAAGAGAACTTTATAAGCTTAATCCTCGGAACCGTGGGCGGACTTTTGTTCTCGCTGGGTATGTGTATGTGCCTTCTGCCCGAATGGGGACTTTTCACTGAGGGCCTGATCGTGGGCGCACTGGGTGCGGCTGTACTGCTGGCAATGCTTGTTATCCGTCGTAAGATGCTGGGCAAAGCACCCATAAAGCTCAGCAAAAAGACCCTTGGCGCAATAATCCTTGGCATCGTGGGCGCTATTGTTTTCGGCCTTGGCCTTTGCATGATAATGGTATGGGATGGCCTTATGGTATGGGGCATAGCTGTGGGCATTGCAGGTATTGTCCTGCTTATGTGCCTTATCCCCCTTTGCCTGGGGCTGAAGTAGAGGCAGCGCCTTGAAGCACTGCAAGCGGATATTGGACACGGTGCTCCGGCCTGACGGGGCACAGACAATATGTATGGCCCTGCTGAGCGGAATATTGCTTACAGCGGTATTTCAAAGAGGCCTTGAGGAGAGCGTGCTTGCCTATTCATGCTACGCTCTTTCAGCCTATTCCCTTGTGATGACAATTCCTCATGGGATAAGGCTTATTGGTATTTGCAGACAGAAGCTCAATGAAAATGCTGTATATGTAAGATACAAAAGCGATTTGGAATATAAAATCCGGCTGTCCATCCACGTTTCACTTGTGGTCACAGCCTTTTACAGTGCAGCAAAAGCTGCAGCGGGCTTATGGTATGGCTCAGCATGGCTTGGAGCTTTGGCGCTTTACTATATTCTGCTGACTTTTGCCCGGTATCTGCTGTTCATGTATATCCGCAAGGGCCGACACGACAGGCTGAGAGAGTACCGATTATACCGGCTTTGCGCCCTTCTGTTGCTGGTTTTGACCCTTGCCCTTGCCGTAATCAGCTTTCACACCGTTTACCACGGAAGGGCCATCGAATATCCGGGCTATATGATATATGCGGCTGCGGCCTTTACCTTCTATTCCTTGACCATGGCCATCATAAACCAGTTCAGGTACAGAAGTCTGGAAAGCCCGGTGTTCCGGGCGGGAAAGCAGCTTTCCTTTGCGAGTGCCTTTGTGTCGCTGTACTTTTTACAGTGCTCATTGTTTTCCGTGTTCGGGGATGGAAGCCCCTGGGAAAAGTACATGAACATGGGCACAGGAATGGCGGTTTTCGCAATTATCGCGGCAGATGCGGTGTATATGATACGAAAAAGCTCGGAATTTCTCGATAAAATTAAGTGAAAAGAGCCTCTCCAAATGGGGAGGCTCAAAATTTGTCCTCTGTCTGTGGGGAAAACACCCTTGCGGCTGCGGCACACAGAGGGTATAATCAGAAAAAACCGCGAAAGGAGCCGCCATGAAACGTTCCGAAATCAATAAAGCCCTCAGGGAGCTGGAGGCCATATGCGAAAGGGAGCGCTGTTATCTGCCGCCCTTCTGCCATTTTACCCCCGAAGACTGGGCAGACAAGGGTCACGAGTATGACGAGGTGCGAGAGTGCATGCTGGGCTGGGACATTACCGACTACGGCCTTGGTGATTTTGCCAGAACAGGCATGAGCCTTATCACCATCAGAAACGGCAACCGGAGCATGGCGGAGAAATACCCCAAGGTCTATGCGGAAAAGCTCCTTTATATGATGGAAGGGCAGTATTCCCCCAATCACTTCCACTGGTACAAGACCGAGGACATCATAAACCGGGGCGGCGGCAACATTCTCATCCGGGTCTACAATTCCTTGCCCGACGAGAGTATCGACTATGAGTCCGATGTGACCGTCCACACCGACGGCAGGACCTGCACCGTCCCTGCCGGAACACAAGTTAAGCTCACGCCCGGCGAGAGCATACACATTCAGCAGTATATGTACCACGATTTTGAAGTGGAGGCGGGTACAGGCAGCGTGCTTCTGGGCGAGGTCAGCCAGTGCAACGACGACAATACCGACAACCGCTTCAATCCTCCCGTGGGCCGCTTCCCGTCAATTGAGGAGGACGAGCCGCCCTACAGACTGCTCTGCAACGAGTACCCTGACGCGCCGGAGGAATAAATGCCCAAAGTAAGCAGGAAATTTTTTGAATACGTGCTGCCTTCCGTATTTGCCTTTGCCCTCTCCGGGGTCTACACCATTGTGGACGGATATTTTATCGGAAACCGCATGGGGGATATGGGCATTGCCGCCATCACTCTGGGCTATCCGGTGACGGCGCTTGTGCAGGCGGCAGGCACCGGGCTGGGGCTTGGCGCGGCCATATGCTATACCATTTTGAAAAGCCGCGGCGAGGACAGGCAGGCCGAGGATATGCTGGGTGCGGCAAGCCTCATGATGCTGGTGCTGAGCCTTGTGATAACGGGGGCGGTGCTTTTGTGGCTCTATCCCATTCTGCGGCTTTTGGGTGCGGAGGGGGCCATAACCGAGCCTACGGCGGAGTATGTGCGCTATATTGTGCTGGGTACGGTTTTTCAGGTGCTTGGTACGGGCCTTGTGCCCTTTATCCGCAATATGGGCGGGGCGAAGTTTGCCATGCTGGCCATGTTCTGCGGCTTTTTCGGCAATATTCTCTTTGACTGGCTTTTCGTCTGGGTCTGGCCCTGCGGTCTTGCGGGCGCTGCCTGGGCCAGTGTGCTGGGTCAGGCCATCGCCATGTTTATGGCGCTGGGCTATATCGGGGCAAAAAAGGCCCGTATCAGCCTGCCGTCTGTAAGGGCGCTGCCGGGTATTGCCGGGAAAATCCTCAAGGTGGGCGCAGCCCCCTTTGGCCTTGTGCTCTGCCCCAACATCACCCTTTTGTTCATGAACCGCTTCTTTCTCGTCTACGGCGGCGAGCAGGCTCTGGCGGTGTACGGCATAATCGGTTATATAGTTTACATCGTTCTGCTGCTGCTTCAGGGGGTGGGCGACGGCTGCCAGCCGCTTATGAGCAGCTTTTACGGCGCGGGGGACAAAGAGGCCATGCTTCATACACGGCGTCTTTCCTATCTTACAAGCTTTGCGATAACGCTTTTTTCCATATTGGTATGTGTCCTTTGCAGAGAGCAGGCGGGGCTATTGTTCGGGGCTTCCGGGGAAACAAATCTGATGGTGGCCCGCATCCTGCCCTGGTTTATGGCGGCGCTCATATTCGAGGCATACACAAGAATGAGCTCTTCCTATCTCTACGCCACGGAGAAGAGCAGCCTTTCCTACCTTCTGGTCTATGCCGAGCCTGTGCTGGTACTGGCCTTTCTCCTTGTGCTTGCGCCCTCTGCGGGGCTTTTGGGTGTGTGGCTGGCAAATCCTGCGGCAAGGTTTACGGCGGCTGTGGCGGCGGCTGTGATAAAAAGAAGAGACGACAGAAACTTGAAATGACAGGGGTAAACCCTGTCATTTCAACTATCTTGCCATATTTTCAAGGGCCTTGCCGGTGAGACGGTAGACTGTCCAGTCGTCCATGGACACACTGCCCAGAGAGCGGTAAAACTCAATGCTGGGGGTATTCCAGTCAAGGCAGCTCCATTCCAGCCTGCCGCAGCCCATGTCCACCGCGATTTTGGAAAGCTCCTTCAACAGCGCCTTGCCAAAGCCCCGACCCCGGTATTCGGGCAGCACATAGAGGTCTTCCAGATATATGCCCGCCCTGCCGAGGAAGGTGGAGAAATTGTGGAAGAAAAGGGCAAAGCCCACTTCCTTGTCCCCGTCCATGACGAAAATCACCCTTGCGATGCTCTTATCAAAAAGCCAGTTTTCCAATGTTCCGCTGTCTGCCACAACCTGATCGAGCATTTTTTCATATTCGGCCAGCTTCTTTATGAAATCCAGTATCAGGGGAATGTCGGTACGCTGAGCTTCTCTTATTTTAATATTTTCCATATGAACTCCTTAAAAAAGGGCTTGCTGCTTTATTTTGCAGCAAGCCTTTTGTCTTTATTTACTTATCAGACCTGCATCCAGCAGAGCGGGGATAAGCTCCTGAGTGATATACTCATGGTATATGGTGAGGTTGTACTCATTGTCCAGCACGTTGAAGACCCTGTCCATGTTGGCGCCGGTAATAAGACCAACACCCACGCTGACCGCACCGATAAGCACCACGATGAGAACCACCGCCATAACTATCTGCCATGCTTTTCTCATTATGCGGCCACCTCCTTAGTGCAAAGTCTGTTGCCGAGCTTGATGGCGCCGTTTATCATACCAGCAATGGCGCCGCCGATAAACCACACGAAAAGCCACAGGAAAAGAAGCCCCAGAGCCAGAAGCACAAGACCTGCGCCCAGAACCACAAGTATATCCGCAAAGATAACGAAGCTGCCGAAAGCGCAGCTTACAGCGGCGATACCCGCAGCGGCAAATACGAAAGCAAAGACGAGGGATATAAGAGTGGGCACCAGAAGCAGAACAAGCCCCACAAGGCAAACGGGGATGGCTGCCAGAGAATAGAGAATGAGCAGGGGCACACTGCGCTCGCGGCGGATGCTGCGTACACGGGGAGCGTCCTGATAGGAAGGCTCCTGCGGCAAAGTCTCTTCCCTGTATGTAATGGCAGCGCCGTTTTCGTACTCGGAGAGGAACTCATCCACAGAGTCTCCGCTGCTCTCTTCCACGGGGACTATTTCCTCGCCGGGCACGTCAGCGCCGTCTCCGGCTGCGGGAGCGAAAGCCTCATTCTCTGCGGTCTCCCCGATTATCTCGCCCACCGTGGGAATATCGGACGCCCCGTCCGCGGCGGGGAAAAGGGAAAACTGATCCTCCGACACGGGGAGAGCGGCGGCCTTTGTACCGAAAAGCTGCTGGGCTTCCGTGCCTATCTTCTCGATAGCCAGCACAAAGGCGGGAACGATATCTTCCTCCTCCACGTAAAGGTCGCTCTTTTTGGTGCGGGTATCCACATGGAGCATACGCTCCTTGGAGTCATAGGTGCGGGCCAGAACCACGGCCTGACGGGTGGGGGAAACAAGGTGGTGGATAAGTTGCTGCTCATCCGGGCAGGACTCAAACATGTCCTCATACATATTAACGGCAGTGAGCCTGTCCTCTTCGTACATAAAGGTCAGAAGCTTGGAAAGCTCAGTGATAAAATTGTGCCTGTTGATGTCAGTCACCTCCGGGTGTTTTAAACAATCAAAAGTATTATATATGTAAGTTCGGCTCAGGTCAAGCAAAAAAGTGCCGTTAAGTGGGGAATAAAATGCGGGAATGCGCCTGAAAAAAGCCTTGAGTGCATATTGACAAAGGAAATGGAGCGGGATAAAATACAACGGTGTGCCCAGCGCACATAATACGGCGGGGCAAGGGCCCTGGCGAATGATAGGAGAATTTTTACTATGGCTAAAGACAAAAAGGTAGAACAGATAACCGATATGGAGGTGGACTTCGCCCAGTGGTTCACCGATGTGTGCACCAAGGCTGAGCTGGTGGATTACTCCGGCGTCAAGGGCCTTTTCATCCTGCGCCCCTACGGTTACGCCATCTGGGAGAACATCCAGAAAGAGCTGGATGCCATGTTCAAGAGAGACGGGCATGAAAACGTGTCCATGCCCATGCTGATCCCCGAAAGCCTTCTGCAGAAGGAAAAGGATCATGTTGAGGGCTTTGCTCCTGAGTGCGCATGGGTCACCATGGGCGGCAGTGAGGAACTGACTGAGAAGCTGGCTATCCGTCCCACTTCCGAGACCCTCTTCTGCGACCACTGGAGCAATGTCGTTCACTCCTGGCGCGATCTGCCTATGCTTTATAATCAGTGGTGCTCCGTGCTCCGCTGGGAGAAGACCACCCGCCCCTTCCTCAGAGGCCGTGAGTTTCTCTGGCAGGAGGGCCACACCCTCCACGCCACCGAGGAGGAAGCCCGCGAGGAGACTTTGCAGCAGCTTGAAGTTTACGCAGACCTGTGCGAAAACTATCTGGCCATGCCCGTTATCCGCGGCAACAAGACCGAGAAGGAAAAGTTTGCAGGCGCTGTGAACACCTACACCATCGAGTGCATGATGCACGACAGAAAGGCGCTCCAGTCCGGCACCAGCCACTTCTTCGGCGACGGCTTTGCCCGTCAGTTCAACATCACCTTCACCGACAAGGACAATAAGCAGAAGTTCCCCTTCCAGACCTCCTGGGGTATGTCCACCCGTATCATCGGCGGCATCATCATGACCCACGGCGACAACAGCGGCCTTGTGCTGCCTCCCCGCATCGCCCCCGTTCAGGTCATCGTTGTACCCGTGGCCCAGCACAAGCCCGGCGTTACCGAAAAGGCCACCGAGCTTTATGAAAAGCTCAAGGCCGCAGGTGTCCGCGTGAAGATAGACACCAGCGACAACAGCCTCGGCTGGAAGTGCGCCCAGTACGAGATGAAGGGCGTTCCCCTGCGTGTGGAGCTTGGCCCCAAGGACATCGAAAACGGTGTTTGCATGGCTGTTTGCCGCCACAACGGCGAGAAGGTCTCCGTGACACTGGACGAGGTCGTCGGCCGCGTGGGCGAGCTTCTGGATGTGGTACAGCAGGGCCTCTACGACAAGGCCAAGAAGAATCTGGACGAGCACTGCTACGTGGCTCACTCCGTGGAAGAGGCAGCCCAGATCCAGCAGGAAAAGGGCGGCTTCATCAAGACCATGTGGTGCGGCGAGCTTGACTGCGAGCTTCAGATGAAGGAAAAGGCCGGAATGTCCTCCCGCTGCATCCCCTTCAAGCAGGAAGACCTGGGCGAGACCTGCGCCTGCTGCGGCAGGAAGGCCAAGCACATGATCTACTGGGGCGTTGCCTACTAAAGAAACAAAATATAAAGCTTAAAGCACCGTGTCAGAGGACACGGTGCTTTGTTATGCCTTTTTTACTTATGGAAAAGCTTTTTCACCTGATATCTGGGTTCGCAGGAGAGATTCAGGCCCAGCTTCTTGAAAAGCTCTTCGTCCACATGGGAAAGGATGACGGAGGAATGGGCCTCGCAGCCTTTCAGCTTGCCCAGCTGATCGAGCGCATAGCCTGCAATGGGGTTTGTAACGGCACAGATGGAAAGGGCAATGAGCAGCTCGTCCGTGTGCAGCCTGGGGTTATGGTTGCCCAGATGCTCGATCTTCAGATGCTGTATAGGCTCGATAATGCTGGGCGGGATAAGGAGCATTTTCTTGTCTATTCCCGCCAGAGCCTTGAGAGCGTTCATAAGGCAGGCGGAGGCGGCGCCCAGAAGGGAGCTGTTCTTGCCGGTGATGACCCTGCCGTCGTGAAGCTCTATGGCCACGGCGGGGCCGCCGGTCTCCTCGGCCCTTGCAAGGGCGGCGGCTACAGTGGGCCGGATGGCGGCGCCTATATTCAGCGTGCTCATCACAAGCTCTATCCGCCGTACCTCGGCAGGATCGGAAAGACCCTGATGCACAGAGCAGGCGGAGGCATAGTAGCGGCGGATTATCTCCTGCATGGCGGCCTTGCGGCAGACCTCATCGTCGGTGATGCACTTGCCTATCATGTTCACGCCCATATCGGTGGGACTTTTGTAGGGGCTCTCCCCGTACATTCTGCGGAACATGGCCTCAAGCACCGGGAAAATCTCCACATCACGGTTGTA
Organism: Oscillospiraceae bacterium; assembly: GCA_017465025.1. GTDB lineage: Bacteria > Bacillota > Clostridia > Oscillospirales > Oscillospiraceae > Limivicinus. The sequence goes on along the minus strand of JAFTXM010000069.1, from coordinate 7,096 downwards.
GTTTACGGTGGTGATGCCGTAAGCCTCCAGATGGAAGGGGTCTATCATGTTCACATCATCCAGATCCGCAGTGGCGGCCTCGTAGGCCAGGTTGACCGGGTGCTTCAGCGGCAAATTCCAGATGGGGAAGGTCTCAAACTTGGCGTAGCCTGCGTTCACACCCTGCTTGTGCTCATGGTAGAGCTGGCTGAGACAGGTGGCCATCTTGCCGCTGCCGGGGCCAGGGGCGGTGACTACCACCAGAGAACGCTCCGTCTTTATATAATCGTTGCGGCCGAAGCCCTCGTCGGAGACGATGAAGGGAACGTTTGAAGGATAGTCGGGGATTATATAGTGCTTATAGACCTTTATGCCCAGCATCTCCAGACGCTTCTGGAACTGGTCGGCAATGGTCTGCCCTCTGTAGTGGGTGATGACGATGCTGCCCAGATAAAGACCTATGCCCCGGAAAGCGTCAATGAGCCTGAGAGTCTCATCCTCGTAAGTGATGCCCAGATCCCCTCTGCGCTTGCTGCGCTCTATATCATCGGCGGAAATGGCGATGACTATCTCAGCCACATCCTTCATTTCAAGGAGCATCTTCACCTTGCTGTCCGGACTAAAGCCCGGCAGAACACGGGATGCATGGTAATCGTCAAAAAGCTTGCCGCCGAATTCCAGATACAGCTTGCCGCCGAACTGCTCAATACGGTCGCGGATGTTCTGGGACTGGAGCTTTACATATTTACTGTTGTCAAAACCCAACTGCTGCATGGTGTCAACACCTTCCCCCACCATAGTTTTACAAAAATGCATTCTACCACAGTTTTTTCATAAGGACAAGAATATACTTTTTTTATTCATAATTTTATGCTATACTCAACACTGTATAAATGCCCCTGCCAATAACTATACGCGAAAGGTAGATATCATGGGTCTTTTTGATAAACTGTTCGGAAGCTACTCGGAGAGAGAGCTTAAAAGGATATACCCCATTGCCGATGCCATAGAAAAGCTGGACGAGCCTTATTCAAAGCTCACGGATGCCCAGCTTCGCGGCAAGACGGAGGAGTTCAAAGCCCGCCTTGCCCAGGGCGAAACACTGGACGACATTCTCCCTGAAGCCTTTGCTGCCGCAAGAGAGGCCGCATGGCGCGTTCTGGGCATGAAGCCCTTCAGGGTGCAGCTTATAGGCGGCATCGTTCTCCATCAGGGCCGCATTGCGGAAATGAAGACCGGCGAGGGCAAGACCCTTGTGGCGGTACTGCCCGCCTACCTCAACGCCCTTGCAGGCAAAGGCGTGCATATTGTCACTGTCAACGACTATCTGGCAAGGCGTGACAGCGAGTGGATGGGCAAGGTGCACAGGTTCATGGGGCTTTCCGTGGGTCTTATCGTACACGGCCTTGAAAATGACGAGCGCCGTGAGGCCTACGCCTGCGACATTACCTACGGCACCAACAACGAGATGGGCTTTGACTATCTGCGTGACAATATGGCTTTGTACAAGGAGCATATGGTGCAGAGAGGCCACAGCTTCGCCATCGTTGACGAGGTGGACTCCATCCTCATAGACGAGGCCAGAACCCCCCTTATAATCTCCGGTCAGGGCGATGAGAGCACCGACCTTTACCGCCAGGCCGACGATTTTGTCAGAAGGCTCAAAAAGGTGGTCTACGCCTCTGTGGACGAAAAGGAAGAGGAGCACGAGGCCGAGGATGTGGATTACGTGGTGGACGAAAAGGCCAAGACCGCCACTCTCACCGCCAGAGGTGTGGAGCGGGCGGAGCGGGCCTTCGGCCTTGAAAATCTGGCCGATATGGAAAACGCCACCCTCACCCACCACATAAATCAGGCGCTCAAGGCCCACGGCATCATGAAGCGGGATATAGACTACATCGTCAAGGACGGCGAGATCATCATCGTTGATGAGTTCACCGGCCGCCTTATGCTGGGCAGGCGCTATTCAGAGGGGCTCCATCAGGCCATCGAGGCCAAGGAGCACGTGGATGTGCAGAAGGAAAACAAGACCCTTGCCACCATCACCTTCCAGAACTACTTCCGCCTTTATGACAAGCTCTCCGGCATGACCGGCACAGCAGTCACGGAAGCTGAGGAATTTGAAGCCATCTACAGGCTGGATATTGTGGAGATACCCACCAATAAGCCCGTCATACGTCAGGATCATTCCGACGTGGTGTTCAAGAACGAGCAGGGCAAAAACCGTGCCATCATCGAGCAGATAGCCCAGTGCTACAAGAAGGGACAGCCTGTGCTGGTGGGTACGGTCTCCATAGAAAAGAGCGAGTATATCTCATCCCTTCTCAAGCGCCGGGGCATACCACACACGGTGCTCAACGCCAAGTACCACGAGAAGGAAGCGGAGATAGTGGCTCAGGCAGGCAAGCTGGGCGCTGTCACCATTGCCACCAATATGGCAGGCCGCGGCACGGACATCGTGCTGGGCGGCAATGCGGAGTTTCTTGCCAAGACCGACCTGAGAAAGGCCGGCTTTGAAGAAGCAGTTATCGCCGAGGCCACCGGCTTTGCCGATACCGATGATCAGCATATAATCGCAGCCCGCGCCATGTTTGCCGAGCGCCTCGCTGCCCACAAGCTTGTCACCAACGCCGAGGCCGAAAAGGTCAAGGCCGCAGGCGGCCTCTTTATCCTCGGTACAGAGCGCCACGAGTCCAGACGTATCGACAATCAGCTCAGAGGCCGCGCAGGCCGACAGGGCGACGAGGGCGAAAGCCGATTCTATCTGGCGCTGACCGACGATATCATGCGCCTTTTCGGCTCTGAGCGCATAATGAACATGATGGAGGCTCTCAATGTGGACGAGGATATGCCCCTTGACCACAAGATGCTCTCCAATGCCATAGAGCAGTCCCAGAAAACCGTGGAAAGCCGCAACTTCCAGACCCGAAAGAGCGTCCTTGAGTATGACGACGTTATGAACCAGCAGCGCGGCATTATCTACGGCGAGCGCCGCAAGGTGCTGGACGGGGAGGATATAAGGGAGCAGATAAGCTCCATGGTGGAGCAGTTTGTCAGCAGCACCGTCATGGACGGGCTTGGCGGCGCGGCGGCAGAAAACCAGCAAATGCTGGACGATGCCCTTGCCCCCTTTGAAAAGCTCTTTATGCCCCGTGGGGCTTTGAAGATAGAAAGCTTCGGCGGCCATGCAAAGCCCGAGGCGGTCAGCAAGGCCGTAAACGATATTGCAGCCAGGGTCTACGCCGCCCGTGAAGCGGCCTTCGGCCCGGGCAGCAACGGCGCGCCATTGATGCGTGAGTTGGAGCGGGTCGTGATGCTGCGGGTGGTGGACGAGTACTGGATGGACCATATCGACGCCATGAGCGAGCTGAAGCGGGGTATCGGCCTTCGGGGCTACGGCTCTGTAAAGCCTATTGACGCATATAAGCACGAGGGCTTTGAAATGTTTGAGGGCATGGTTCAGGGCATCCGTGAGGAGACTGTACGCCGCCTCTTTACCGTTCAGGTCAGAAGGGAAGCCCCCATCGAGCGTAAGGCCGTGGCCAAAAATGCCGCCGCCAACGTGGGCGGCGAGCCTGTGAAGAAAAAGCCCGTGAAGAAAGCGCCCAAGCCCGGCCGCAACGATCCCTGCCCCTGCGGCAAGATGAAGGAGGACGGCAGCCGCCGCCTCAAGTATAAGGAATGCTGCGGCAGGAATGAGTGATAAATAGTGTAGGGCGGGGGCTTGCTCCCGCCGCATGACGAGGAACAACAATGTCTTTTGTACAGGAAAACAGAAACGGGCTCATCTATATGCGCTCGGACAAGATAGCCGCCCGCCACGCCTTCACCACAAGATACGGCGGCGTGAGCACCGGGGATTTCTACAGCCTCAACCTTGGCTCCAACCGGGGCGATGAGCCTGAAGCCGTGCGGGAAAACTACCGCCGCCTCTGCGAGCTTATGGGCGCGGGGATAGATGACTGCGCCGTTACCTTGCAGGTGCACGGCAATGCAGTGCGCGTTGTCACTATGGCGGATAAGCACGTATGTATGTCCAAGGTGCCCTACGAGGCCGACGGCATAATCACCGCCCAGCGGGGTCTGCCCATCATGTGCTTTGTGGCCGACTGTGTGCCGGCCTTGCTCTGTGACAGTGAAAACGGCGTTATCGCCGCAGTCCACTGCGGCTGGAGAAGCTCGGTGGCGGATATTCTGGGCAACACGGTCGAGAAAATGTGCGCGCTGGGTGCAAAGCCGGAGAAGATATGCGCCGCAATGGGCGCGGCTATCGGCAAATGCTGCTTTGAAACAGACCGGGATGTGCCCGATGCCATAGAAAAGTATCTTGACGGGGACACCAATGGGCTGTGGCGAATAAGAGAAGACGGCAAGTATCTGGTGGACCTTCGCGCCGCCAATGCAAGACGGCTTGAAAAGCTGGGGCTTTTGCCGGAGAATATAGACATAAGCGAGGAATGTACCATGTGCAGCCACGATAAGTACTGGTCCCACCGATATACCAAGGGCAAAAGGGGCAGTCAGGCGGCGGCCATAGTGCTGGACTGAGAGGCGAAAGATGAAGATAAAGAGATATATTTGCATCATGCTGGCGCTGTCCATGCTTTTTGCCGGCGCCTCCTGCGCCTCCAATCCCTCCACCCTTACGTATGACAATCTGCCCGAATCCACCGGCGGCAAGGATGTGGAGCGCTCTGCCGCGGCAGACGATGTGTTCTCCCTCAACTCAAACTCCGAATACAGCTTCAACCCCATAATCGCCACCAACCACTCCAATCAGCTGGTGTGCGCGCTGGTGTACGAGAATATGGTGGAGCTGGACAATGACTTCAATGTTATAAAGAATATTATAGTAGACTGGGACTATTCAGAGGACTTCAAAAGCTGGATATTCACCATCGACAACAGCCACACCTTCCATGACGGCACTCCCGTCACAGGCCGTGACCTGCGCTACTCCCTTGAGCGGGCCGTCACCTCCGACCGCTTTTCCGGTCGTTTTGCCAGCTTTCAGGGCGCATCCTACACCGATGACAAGCTCTATGTGACCCTCGGTATAGGCGATGCCCAGTTTATGAAGCTTCTCAATATCCCCGTCATCCAGTACGGCACTCACGGGGACGACTTCCCCGGCGGCTCCGGCCCTTATATGTACAATGAGGATCACACTCAGCTCATACCCTATGAGGGCTATGTGGGCCCGCCCATAGAGCCGGAGGAGAACGAGGAAGAGGAGGAAGAGAGCGAGTCCGGCTTTGCCCTTGCCTCCGATGCCGAGGAGGAGAGCGGCCCTCAGCAGATACTCCACGCCGAGTACGAACATCCGGTGGATGTGATTTATCTTAAGGAGTACACCGATGCGGGCAGCGTTATCTCAGCCTTTGAGGACTCTCTCATAGACGTGGTCATCAATGACCCCTCCAGCTACACAAACCTGGGCTATGCCAGCACCAACGAAATTCACACCTATCCCACCACGAACCTTCACTATGTTGTGTTCAACGAGATGGGCGTGCTGGGCAAGTACTCAAACTTCCGCTACGCCATGAACTTTGCCTTTGACCGCTCCAATTTCGTGGATCTGCTCCACGGCAATGCGGTGGCCTCTCCCGTAGCCATGTACCCCACCTGCGCCGATTACCCCACCGAGCTTGCAAACAATCTGGTCTATGATCTGGATATGTGCAAGACCGTCATGGAAAACGCCGGTGTGCAGGACTATGACGGGGACGGTATGCTGGAGTATATGTCCGGCACACCGCAGGAGATAGAGCTTATCTTTGTGGTCTGCTCCGACTCCAGCGCAAAGACCGGCGTTGTCCGCCAGTTTGCCGAGGACATGGCCAGCCTTGGCCTGAAGGTCACAGTAAAGGAGCTTTCATGGGACAATTATCTTCTGGCCCTTGAAGAGGGAAACTTTGACCTTTACTACGGGGAGATAAAGCTGCGCAACAACTTTGACATTACCGAGCTTGTACAGGTGCGCGATGAAGATGAACCGGGCAGCAACCTCAACTTCTCCCGTTCCACCGATACAAGCTACATCACCTATGTGAATAATTACCTTGCCGCCAGAGAGGCGGACAGACCGGTGCTGTACAGAAATCTGGCTGAGTTTGTGGCTCAGAACGCCATGCTCATCCCCATCGGCTTTGAAAAGCAGCAGATCATCTGTCACAGGGGCGTGGTCAAGGGTGTCAACGCCAACTTCGGCAACCCGCTTTACGACTTTATGAACTGGGAATTTGTAGAGTAAAATATTTTCAATATTCAAGAGGAAAGGGAGAAATAAAAAATGACCGACAGAGAACTTTTATCACTGGCAAAGAAAGCATCCATGAACGCATACGTACCCTATTCCCGTTTCCCTGTGGGCGCAGCGTTGGAGTGTGAGGACGGTACCGTGTTCACCGGCTGCAATGTGGAGAACGCCGCCCTCGGCAGCACCATCTGCGCCGAGCGCACTGCCTGCTGCAAGGCCGTCAGCGAAGGCCACCGCAGCTTCAAGCGCGTTGCCATCTATGCCGACAGCGAAAACTGGCCCACCCCCTGCGGCGCCTGCCGCCAGTTCCTCTATGAGTTTGCACCCGACATGGAGATCCTCTGCTCCAAGGCCGGTGACCGCTATGTAAGCTATAAGCTCTCCGCCCTTATGCCCCACGCTTTCAATTACTGATATGGAAAGCGAGCAGCTGAGGATATTCGCTGCGGTGGCAAAGTACAAAAGCTTCAGCGAGGCGGCAAGGCGGCTCTATATCAGCCACTCCACCACAAGCCGGGCGGTGTCCGCACTGGAAAAGGAGCTGGGCGTGAAGCTTGTGGAGCGGGATAACCATGTGAGTGCGCTCACCCCGGCAGGTCAGGTGCTGCTGGAAGAGACCCACAAGCTGTTGGCTGCTCTGGACGAGAGCATAGAGCGGATAAAGGCCGCAGCCCAACAGGAAAAAGGCGAATAAAAAACGGAACGGGTAAACCCCAATGTCACTTAGTTAACAACTAAGAGGCAAAAGCAGAAAACGGGAAAAGCAGCGCACAGCAAAACGAAAGCGAGCTGGGCGCTGTTTTTCTGCAAAAGGAGCATGGCAAAAGAGCGGATCAGGAAATCCGCTGAAAAAGC
>JAFTXM010000068.1 GCA_017465025.1 Oscillospiraceae bacterium | reverse complement strand
GACCGAGCTTGAGACCATGAACCGCGACAAAAACAGCGCCCTTGTGCAAAACCTTAAAAGTCTCAACCGCTCCCGCTACAGCTACACGGAGTTTTTAAGACGCTTTGGTATGCGCGGCGAGGTGATGCGCCTTTCCGAGGACGAGTTTGACCAGAACTACTACAGCTACTCCATGGAGCTTTACGGAAACATCCCGCTCATTGAGCCTCTTGAATATTCCGAGCAAAAGCGCATACGGGAATTTGTGATAGCCATCGACACCTCCGGCAGCGTGAAGGGCGATGTGGTGCAGTCCTTCATACAGCACACCCACGACATACTCCAGCGGCAGGAAAACTTCTTCACAAGGGTAAATATGCACATCATCCAGTGCGACGACAGGATACGGGAGGATGTTTGCATACACAGCAAGGAGGAATTTGACCAATATCTCAAAACCATGGAGATACTGGGTCTTGGAAAAACGGATTTTCGCCCTGTATTTGAATATGTGGACGAGCTTATACGCACAAAGGAGCTTTCAAATTTGCAGGGCCTTATATATTTTACCGACGGAAAGGGTACTTTTCCTGAGAAAAAGCCCACTTATGACTCCGCCTTTATTCTCCACAACGACGGTTATGCTGAGGCGGAAGTCCCCTCATGGGCAATGCACCTTACTTTAAGTGAGGAGGATATACTTGACAAACGATTTTCAGCTTATTGACGGGGTGCTGACCCTTGCCCCCGGCACCCAGTACATCAAAAGCCAGCAGTTCAGCGAGAACCCGGAAATACGAAAGCTCATCATCCCTGAGGGCGTGGGCTTTATGGAGGATGAGGCCTTTGCCGAGTGCGAGGCTCTGGAAGAGGTAATTCTTCCGGAGGGGCTTATAAACATAAGCGTGGCAGCCTTTGCCTCCTGCGTATCTTTAAGACAGATAAACATTCCATCCACCGTAAAGAGCATTGATGACGGGGCCTTCCTTTTCTGCGAGAGTTTACAGAGCATAGAGCTGCCCGAAGGGCTTGAGGAAATATCCTCCCTCGCTTTTCAAAGCAGCGGGCTTGAGAGCATAAGCGTACCTGCAACGGTAAAGAGCATCGGTGAGGAGGCTTTCTTTGAGTGCCCGTCCCTTATGCACGCGGATGTGCTGGGCCATGAGACAAGGATAGGGCTCAATGCCTTTGGCAGCAACTATGCCCTGCTCTCCGGCTTTATCGCTCCCGGCTACCCCCAGCTTGAGCAGAGCGGCTCATCCGAGCTTCTCTACACGCTTTTATGGTGCTCCTGCCCGGAAAAACACAGTGAGGCCACCACAAAAAGAGCTGAGAGCTTCATACGCTCTCAGGAGGCGCTTATAATGGAGCGCATTTTGAAAATGAACAATATCCCCGCCATGACCGGCCTTGCCCAGCGCGGCCTGCTGGCGGCGGCGAATATAGATAAATACCTGAAAGCTGCGCTCAGCGCCGGGCAGACCGAGATAAGCGCCCTTTTACTCAAAGCAAAGGCCGTAAGCGGCAGTGATGAGGAGGAATTTGAACTATGAATATAGCCGAAGCGAAAGAGCAGATAAAAAATGCCATGACCGCCTATTTCACAAAGGACGAGTTCGGCAATTTCCTCATCCCCCCCGAAGCCCAGCGTCCGGTTTTCCTGATGGGCCCTCCGGGTATAGGCAAGACCGCCATAATGAAGCAGATAGCCCATGAGCTGGGCGTGGGGCTTGTCAGCTACTCCATGACCCACCACACACGCCAGAGCGCGCTGGGTCTGCCGGTGATAGTACACAAGGACTACGGCGGAGAGGACTACGCCGTTTCCGAGTACACCATGTCCGAGATAATAGCCTCCGTTTACGACATGATAGAAAAGGGCGGGGTTAAAAACGGCATACTCTTCCTTGATGAGATAAACTGCGTATCCGAAACTCTCACCCCCACCATGCTCCAGTTTTTGCAGTACAAAACCTTCGGCAAGCACGCCGTACCACCCGGATGGATAGTGGTCACAGCCGGCAACCCCCTTGAATATAACCGCAGTGCAAGGGAATTTGATATTGTAACATGGGATAGACTCAAGCGCATAGACATTGAGCCGGACTATGCCGCATGGCGGGAGTTTGCTTTGAAAAAGGGCGTGCACGCCGCCATACTCAGCTACCTTGAGGCGAGGCGGGAAAACTTCTACCGGGTGGAGCTGAGCGTTGAGGGCAAGCACTTTGTGACGGTGCGAAGCTGGACGGACCTAAGCGACATGATAAAGCTCTATGAGCTGAATAACTTGCCTGTGGATAAGCTGCTTATAGCCCAGTACGTGCAGGATAAGGACATTGCAGAGGACTTTGCCGTATACTATGAGCTTTTCAACAAGTATAAGTCCGACTACAAGATCGAGCTTATTCTGGACGGCAAGGCCCCTGCCGATATTGCGGAGAGAGCATCCAGAGCAGGCTTTGACGAAAGGCTCAGCCTCATCGGGCTGATGCTGGACAGGCTTCACACGGATGTGCGCGCCGTCATGGAGACGGAGGACGTGATATCCGAGCTTCTGCCCATCCTCAAAGAGGTCAAGGGCGGCGCTTCCCTTGCCGACAAGCTGGAAGCCCTCAAAGCCCAGAAACAGCGCGAGGAAAAGCGGGGCACGCTCTCCCCCGAAAGGCTCAGGCAGTACGAGCGTATGCTGGCCTTTATGTCCGCCCACGAGGCCAGGCGCTCAGACTTTGCCGCCATCAAGGCAGATTTTGACGGCATGGTAGCCGCCATGCGTGCCGATGCCGCGGCTGCAAAGGTAAAGATGGAAAATATGCTTGCCTTCGCCGAAAAGGTCTGGCTGGAGGGTCAGGAAATGCTGATACTTGTGACGGAGCTGACCATAAGCTGGTACGCCGCCCGCTTCATCTCCCGCTACGGCTGCGAAAGCTACTACAGGCACAATGAGGAGCTCATGCTCTATGAGCGCCACTCAAAAATAATAAGCCAGCTGAATATTCTGGAAGAATTGTAAAAATTTGTTGTAAATTCAGAGTAAATATGCTAAGGTTAGCTTAGTTTATGCTGAAAAATAAACCGGAGGGAAGAAAATGAAGAAAATTATTGCATTTTTGCTGTGTGTCATGATGCTTGCAAGCTTCGATACTTGCTTTGCAGATGAAGGCACACAGTTTGCCCGCGCCCATGTTATCGGCGCCGGCAACCGCTTCAGCGTCGGCATCCGCTGCGATGGAAAGATAATCGTCAAGGGCGGCATGAACGAGACCGTGTATGAGCAGGAAAAAGTACGCGAATGGAGCGATATTGTGTCCATTGATGTGGGCACCAACCACATTGTGGGTCTTAAGTCCAACGGCAGAGTCGTGGCAGCCAGCCAGCACAATTCCTCCACCCTCTGCGCCGTCAACCACTGGGCTGACATCGTGTCTGTAATTGCAGGTCACGACTTCACACTGGGTCTCAAAAATGACGGTACCATAATTTCCACCAAGGAAGGCTATCTGGAAGACTGGTTCAAAATTGTCGATATCGACGCAGGCCGTTGGCAGACCGTAGGTCTTCGCTCCGACGGCAAGGTCGTTGCAGACGGCCCCAACCAGTACGGTGAATGCAACGTGGAAAACTGGAGCGACATCGTTTCCATTGCAGCAGGTACCTGGCACACTGTGGGTCTTAAGTCCGACGGTACAGTGGTTGCAGTAGGTGGCAACGAGGTGGACGAGTGCGAAGTTTCCAGCTGGACCAATATAGTCGCCGTTGCCGCAGGTCAGCGCTTTACTCTGGGTCTGCGCGCAGACGGCACTGTTCTGGCCATCGGCGACAACGATGAGGGCCAGTGCGAAGTATCCGATTGGACCGATATCGTGGCAATCTCTGCCAGCGATAAGCACGTAATAGGCCTCAAGTCTGACGGCACTGTGGTCACCGCCGGTAAGAACTACTACGGTGAGTGCAGCCTTGGCGGATGGTCCGATATGACTATGCCTGCCGATCTGCCCGCTGATTTGCTCTATAACTACAGCATCGGCTGATAATTCAAACTTAAAAAAGAAGGAATATGTGTTAAAAGCACATATTCCTTCTTTTTTGCTGCCATATACTTGCGTTCGGGCTGTCGCTGTAATAAAATGGACGAAATTCAAAAAAACACAAGTAGGATGATTATTATGAACTCTTGTTCATCTTCCAAAAAACGTATACTGATGCTGGCGACAGGCGGTACTATCGCCTCAAAGGAATCCGGCAGCGGCCTTGCCCCCGCCATCACCTCTCAGGAGCTTCTGGGGCATGTGCCTCAGATAGCGGCGCTCTGCGATGTGGAGACCATACAGCTTTTCAATCTGGACAGCACCTGCATCCTGCCCTCTCACTGGCTGGAACTGGCACGCACCATAAAAGAGCGTTACAACGAGTTTGACGGTTTTGTCATAACCCACGGCACGGACACCATGGCCTACACCGCCGCCGCTCTCTCCTATCTGGTGCAGCGCTCCCCCAAGCCCATCGTGATAACCGGCGCTCAGAAGTCCATCGCCCTTATGGACACCGACGCCCGCCGCAATCTTTACGACAGCTTTCTCTACGCCGCCGATGAACGCTCAGATCAGGTGAGCATCGTATTTGACGGCAAGGTCATCCACGGCACAAGAGCCAGAAAAGAGCGCACCAAAAGCTACAACGCCTTTTCCAGCGTGGACTATCCGGAGATCGCCGTCATCCGTGACGGGCATCTTATACGCTATCTCAGCCCCGCAGATACCAGCGGAGGCCCTGTTTTCTATGACAGTATGGATGAACGGGTGCTGCTTCTGACCCTTATCCCCGGTATGCAGGCCCACGCCCTGAACAAGCTGGTGGAGGACTATCAGGCGCTGATCCTGCAATCCTTCGGCGTGGGCGGTCTGCCCGGCAGCGACACCGGTGAGCTGGCACTGGCCCTTGAAAACTGGCTTTCTCAGGGCAAGACCATCATAATGATGACTCAGGTGCCTTACGAGGGCAGCGATATGACAGTATATCAGGTGGGGCAGCGGGTCAAGAAAAAGTACGAGCTTATTGAAACCTACAGCATGACCACGGAAGCGGCTGTCACAAAGCTCATGTGGGCAATGGGACAGAGCCGGGAGCCGGAGGAGGTGCGCAGGCTTTTCTGCCGGAGCGTACAGGTGGATATCATACGATGAGCGGGCTTGCTCATGACCGAGTATACCAGTATATAAAAACGAAGGAGAAAAAATGGAAAATATCTATGCAGGTCTGGGACACATTGCAGTAAATACTGCAAGTATGGCGGAAAGTATAGCGTTTTATGAGAAGATAGGCGGCAGACTTCTGGTAGAGGACAAAATAGAAAAACCGGAGGGCACACTGCTATTGTCCCTTGTGGACATTGGCGGGGTAACGATAGAGCTTTTGCAGCACCCGGACGACAGGCCCCTTATCTCCGGCAGCATTCCACATTTTGCACTTCTGGTACACGATGTGGACAAGGCAGCCGCAGCCATAAAAGCCGCAGGAGTGGACAGCTTCAAGACTCCCGAAAAGTCGGTATGTCCCAACACCTTTGGCGGACTTGACAACTGGTTTTTCATTGGTCCCTCCGGAGAAGAGATCGAGCTTTTGAAGATGTACTGAAAAAGACAGCAGACGCTTGAAGTGTCTGCTGTCTTTTTAATGGCTGAAGCTTTTTAAAAGCGCGACTTTATCTTAACCTCCATGCCCTTGTCGGCGCTTTCGTGAAATGCGTCCATCACCTCAAGCACATGGTTCATCATCCTTGCGTTTGCCTTCATAGCGCGGCCCTCTTCAATGGCAAGGCACATATCCCGCACACCGAGGCCTCGGCTGTTTTCCGTATATTCGTTCACATAGGGAAGCGTGGACCACTGGCCGCTCTCCCCGTCAAGATAGCGTATCTCGCCGCCGAAGGTGTTGGGGTCAGGGGCAATAATAGTGCCCTTTGTGCCGAAAAGGGTGATATGGGGCAGCTCAATGGGATAGACATCAAAGCTTGTCATCATATTGCCGATGGCGCCGTTTTCAAACTTCACTGTGCCTGCAATGTGAGTGGGTGTCTCCACCGGCAGCACCTCGCCTGTACGGGGGCCTACCACCACTTCGCGATGGGGTATGGGATTGGAGTTCATGCCGGAAACGGCGCTCACAGGCCCCAGCATATTCACAAGAGCTGTCAGGTAGTAGGGACCCATATCGTACATGGGGCCGCCGCCCTTGGCATAATAAAAGTCCGGATTGGGGTGGAAAGGCTCCCAGCCGTGGCAGAGCATAAAGGCAGTGAAGCCTACGGGCTTGCCTATAAGCCCGTCTCTCACGGCCTTGCACACGGTCTGTACACCGGCGCCAAGGAAAGTGTCGGGCGCACCGCCAATATAGAGGCCCTTTTCTTCGGCAAAGGCGATAAGCTCCTGCCCCTCCCGGAAGCTGAGGCTCAAAGGTTTTTCGGTGTACACGTGCTTGCCCGCTTCAAGAGCGCGGCGGCAAACCTCATAGTGTGCCTTGGGAACGGTGAGATTTACTATCAGGTCAAACTTGTCTGAGGCGTAAAACTCCTCCACTTCCATAGCGCAGGGAATACCGTGTTTTTCGGCGCAGGCGCGGCTGCGCTCAATGCGGCGGCTGGATATGGCCACAAGCTCCACTGCGTCAGAATGCATACCCTGAAAATTGCGGATGTAGATATCGCTTATAGCGCCGCAGCCCATGATTCCTATGCGTGTTCTTTTCATACGTTCCAAGCTCCTTTACAGATTGAAGCAAGCCCTTACTCTGCGCGGCGGCCTTCCCGGATTGCAGCAGGGCATGAGTATTAACAACGGCTTATTACCCGTGATTATAAATTAATTGCAGGCACTTGTAAATGCAAATAAATTTTTGTTTTTCCCGCGCTCAGAGCAGACACCACAGCTTAGTCCAACGGGAAAAGTCACGGATGACGATATGTATTACTTGCATAAAAAATCCGTCAATAAAATGTGATTGTTATACAAATCTACCTCTGCGGCAGCCGTCAGTTCAGCCAATGCGGCGCATTTCAAAAAGCATAATTCTCTTAAAATACAGATTTTTGCATTTAAACAAATTCAAATCGCAAAATATTTCGTCACTTTGCAATTAAATGCAAGGCGATTATCGGCACATTGTTTATTGACGCATAATCTTTGCAATGATAGAATGAGGACAGTATAAAATGAGACTGGAATATTAGCGTAATTCACGTTTGGAGTTCGTTATGAAGAAAATGTATGTTTTGATCGGCAACTACGGCAGCGGAAAGACCGAGCTTGCCCTGAACTTCGCCATAAAGGCCGCTGAGCGCGGCGAGCGCACAGAGCTTTTGGACCTGGATATGGTGAACACCTATTTCCGCCTCACCGAGCGGGGCAAGATGACCCGCATGAAGGAGATAAGACTGGTTTCCCCCAACTTCGCCTGCTCGGGAATTGAGACCCTCTCCGTTCCGGCTGAAGTGGCCTCCGCCTTTGCTATGGACTGGGACACTGTTGTATTCGACGTGGGCGGCGACCCCACCGGCGCAAACGCTCTGGGCCGCTACTATCAGGATTTCATGGATCTTGAAGAGGGCGCTCTGGAAGTGCTCAACGTTGTAAATACCCGCCGTCCCCTTGCCGGCACCGTGGAGAAGATAGTCAAGCTCCAGCAGGATATGGAGCGCTACTCCCGCCTGAAAATCACCGGCATGATAAATAACACCAATCTCGCCACCGCCACTTCCGAGGCCGACCTCAGAGACGGGTATGAGATCATAAAGCAGGTTTCCATTGAGACCGGCAAGCCTGTTTTGTATACCTCCGGCAAAAAGGAATTTCTGGATAAGTTCCTGGCCGAGGGTCACGACCCCAAGTACATCGGCACTCCCATCGCCATTGACACCTATATGCAGCGCGACTGGGACAGCTGGATAGACGGCCTTCAATAAGTAAACAACCGTGGAAACGGTTTAAAATAAAAATCATTTTTAGGCAAATATAACAGAAAAGAGGTAGTATCATGGTAAAGGTAACGATCAATGAGCTGGTCTGCAAGGGCTGCGGTCTCTGCGTCAGAGCATGTCCCAAGAGCGTGCTTGCCCTTTCCAAGACAAAGCTCAACGCCAAAGGCTATCATCCTGCTGAGGTTGTGCAGCCTGAGGCATGCATCGCCTGCGCATCCTGCGCACGCACCTGCCCGGATGTGGCAATCAGGATAGAGAAGGAATAAGGAGGAAAGAAAAAATGGCATTGACTCTTATGAAGGGTAGCGAAGCTATCGCGGAAGCCGCCATTCGCAACGGCGCCCGTTTCTTCTTCGGCTATCCTATTACCCCGCAGACTGAGATCCCCGAATATATGTCCGCCCGTATGCCTGAGATCGGCGGCTGCTATCTTCAGGCCGAGAGCGAAGTTTCCGCTATCAACATGGTTTATGGCGCAGCCAGCACCGGCGCCCGCGTCATCACCTCTTCTTCCAGCCCCGGCGTCAGCCTCAAGCAGGAAGGTATCTCCTACTGTGCAGGCGCCCGCCTCCCGTGCGTCATCCTCAACGTAATGCGCGGCGGCCCCGGTCTCGGCAGCATCCAGGCCTCCCAGGGCGACTACTTCCAGGCGGTCAAGGGCGGCGGCAACGGCGACTACCATCTGCTCACCTACGCTCCCGCATCCATTCAGGAAGCCATCAACATCTTCTCCTTTGCTTTCGACAAGGCCGAAAAGTACAGAGTTCCCGTGCTGTTTCTGGCAGACGGTATCATGTGCCAGATGATGGAGCCTGTGGAAATGCCCGAGATGATCGACTTCAAGATCGATCCCGAGGCAAAGCCCTGGGCCACCACCGGCTGGAAGCCCGGCGATGATCCCGCAAAGAGAGCCGTCATCAACTCCCTGTTCATCAACACCGAGGATCTGACCGAGCATAACAATCTCCTGCAGGCCACCTACCGTGAAATCGAAGCCAACGAGGTCATGTATGAAACCTACCTGACCGATGATGCCGACATCGTCATCACTGCCTTCGGCACTGTTGCACGCATCGCCAAGTCCGCAGTCAACGAGCTGCGCGCACAGGGCATAAAGGTCGGTCTCTTCCGTCCCATCACCGTATGGCCCTACCCCTACAAGGAGCTGGCTGAGGTCACCAAGAATGCCAAGGCCATTCTGGACGTGGAAGCCAACGAAGGCCAGATGCTGCAGGATGTAAAGCTTGCAGTCAACGGCGCAATCCCTGTTGATTACTTCGGTCACTGCGGCAGCCTTATGCCCACCACCGCAGAGATCGTCGCAAAAGTCCTCGAAATGAAGGAGGGAATATAAATGTCCGTCGTATTTGAAAAAACCAGTTACCTGACCGACAAACAGTTCCACTACTGCCCCGGCTGCAACCACGGTATCATCCACCGTCTGGTGGCAGAGGCTCTGGAAGAGAGCGGCATGGGCGGAAACATAGTGGGCGTTGCTCCTGTCGGCTGCTCCGTTTTCGCATATGACTACTTCAATGTTGACATGATAGAGGCTGCCCACGGCCGCGCCCCCGCCGTTGCCACCGGTGTAAAGCGCGTCAAGCCCGATGCTCTGGTCTTCACCTATCAGGGCGACGGTGACCTTGCCTCCATCGGTACTGCCGAGATCGTCCACGTGGCACACCGCGGCGAGAAGATAACCACCATCTTTGTCAACAACGCCATTTACGGCATGACCGGCGGTCAGATGGCTCCCACCTCCCTTGTGGGCCAGAAGACCACTACCTCCCCCTACGGCCGTAACGAAGACTGGTGCGGCGCACCCATCAAGATGAGTGAAATGCTCGCCCAGGTTCCCGGCTCTTACTATATAGAGCGCTGCGCCGTCAACAACAACGCAAACATTCTCAAGACCAAGAAGGCCATCAAGAAAGCATTCAAGTACCAGATGGAAGGCAAGGGCTTCTGCATGGTAGAAGTTCTGTCCACCTGTCCCACCAACTGGGGTCTCAGCCCTGTTGAGTCTCTCAAGTGGCTGGAAGAGAACATGATGCCTTACTATCCTCTGGGTGTTTACAAAGATAAGGGGGCTGAATAATCATGACTAAACAGTTTGTTTTTGCCGGTTTCGGCGGTCAGGGTATGCTGCTTATAGGCAAGTTCGTGGCTATGGCCTGCATGCTCGACGGTAAACACGTTTCCTGGCTTCCCTCCTACGGCCCTGAGATGCGCGGCGGTACTGCCAACTGCTCTGTTATCGTCAGTGACGAGGACGTTGGCTCTCCCATCGTTGACGCTCCCGATGTGGTCGTGGCAATGAACGGCCCCTCTCTCGACAAGTTCGAGATGAGTGTCAAGCCCGGCGGCACACTGGTCATCAACAGCTCCATTATCGAGCGCAAGAGCGTCCGCGAGGATGTGACCGTTGTCTACTGCGATGCTATGGGCATTGCCGAGCAGGTCAAGAACCCCAAGGGTGCAAACGTGGCCATTCTGGGCGCAATGCTGGCCAAGGAGCCTATTGTCGGCCTCGACAAGATGGAAGAGGCCATCAAGATAGAGCTGGGCGAGAAGAAGATGCGCTTCTTCGAAGGCAACAAGGCCGCCCTCCTCGCCGGCATCGAAGCCGCTAAGTAAAATTTTATATCCTTCACACAAAAAGGACACTTCTGCACAGAAGTGTCCTTTTCTGCATTATTTAATATTGTATTGCGAACTTATGGCGCAGCTGAGTCCACGTATATAAGCTCACAGCCGCGGCTTTCAAAATGCTCAAGCTGTGCATCATCCACAGGGCACAGGCAAAGCCAGGATATGCCGCCGGAAAAGTAAGAGAACATACCCAGTCCGCCGAAAACGTGCATCCGAGGTATTTGAGGGCGTTCCCCGCTGGGGCTGAAATTCTCCGCTCTATGCACCGGCGCATATATTTTTTCGTATATCTCCCATATTTGGCTGTCCCGCCGGTTTCCCAGCAGGGTTTTGAGGGAAAAGAAGCTTCTCTCCTTTGAAAGTCTCGTTCCCCATTCAGTATAGCCGTGATTTTCAAAGCCTATGGCAACAAGCTCTACAAGGCCGCTGTCCTCTTTCAGGTACAATACCAGCTCCGGCTCAAGAGAATTTGAATTATCCAGCTTATGGGCGCAGCGCAAGACCCTTTCTCCGTTTAAAAGAGAGGGGCTGCTTGTCTCGCTCCATCCGCTCTCTGCGCCTGCGGGTAAAGCATCCCCCATGTAGGCCGCAGCAACGCTGTTGTAGCCTTCCACAAAGCTTTCAATATCAAAACCGCAGGGCATTGCTTTGCCGCTGTCGCCCTGCAGCACTGCGCTGTCGCCCTTATAGCTCATGACATAGGTGCGCTCATTGGGAGCATTCGTAAGTACCTGCACAGTATTATAGAGCCATTGCACACGATAGTCCCAAATTTGTGCATCTGAAACCTCGCCCATGTCCTGCTCCGCAATGGTGCGTCCCCTCTTTGTCAGAAGCAGAGCGCTCCTTTCTTTTCCGAAAAGTGAAGCGCTTTGGCGCAATTCCAGGCTATGATCATCCTCCGACCAGTGCAGCAGCGTCTTCTCCTGCTGCGGCAGAAAGCACAGGCAGACCAATGCACACAGCGCCGCCGCCAAAATCAAAAACACTAATTTTCTCATAGCTTCCCCCTGCTTCCATTTTATGGATTTTCAGACGAAAAAGCAAGCGCAATAGTTCCTCCTGGCTCATTATTTCTTTACTTTTCCGCTGATTTCACGCAGAAAAGCCAAGTCATGTTGCAACATTTTGCCGAATACTGTCTATTGACTTTGACATTGTGAAAGTTTAGTCTGAGTTCAGTTGTGAAGTGGTCACAAAACGAGAGAAAATTGAAGGAGGAAAGAAAAATGTTATTCCAGATTTATGGCGAAAACGCCGGTTACCAGCTTATAGGCTGGCTTATGGTTTTCGTCGGACTTATCCTTGCAAACGAGTTTGCCCGCCGCAGCAAATTCGGCGGCATTACCTGCTTCCTTGTTATCCCCGCAGCTCTCACCGTCTACTTTGTAGCCATTTACGTGGGCGCCGCCAAGGGTGCAGAGTGGGCGCTGAACAACCCCACCTATGTGTACATGAACGGTTGGTTCCACTACTTC
>JAFTXM010000067.1 GCA_017465025.1 Oscillospiraceae bacterium | reverse complement strand
GTATCGTAAAAGGGCTGGGCGCTGTATTCGTCCATGTAGCCGAACATCGCCCCGTCCTTCATGTTGTGTCCGTAGAGAACGGTGTTCCATTCCTCAAAGGGCTGAGCGTTGCGGTAGTCGGCAAAAATAGTGCCGTTTTCGTTCTGTGAGCCGTTGAAAAGATGGTCAAGGTAGTATTCGTTGTCATTATCCCGGCGGACGATGGGATAGTTTATGGGCGTACCCTCAAGGTATATCCAGCCGATGGTGTCCTTGTTCTGGGCTTTGAGTGTGTCAAAGTCTATCTTCACCGGGGCCATTTCCGGCTTGGGTGTAGGTTCGGGCGTGGGTTCGGGAGTTGGCGTTGGAGTGGGCTGGGGAGTAGGTTCAGGCGTGGCGGATGGCGTGGGTGCTGGTGTTGAAGTGGGCGTGGGTACAGCGGTTTCCTCTGCGCTCTGTACCGCCTGAGAGACGATTTCCTCGTTGAGCCTGTCATTTTCCACGCCCCAGAAGATATGCCGCGCCATAAGGAAGATGAAAACAGCGGCCAAGGCCAGAGAGCCAAAGTGGATAACAGGGCGCAGAACGCTGCGTCTTTTCTTTTTGCCCTTTGCGGGGGCGTATTCATCCCCATATGTATACGCAGAACGGCGATAATCCTCACGGCCCCTTGTCCGGCGGGAGGAGTGGGTATATTCACTTTGTTCGTGTTTTCCTCGATAGGCCATGGTTTTATCTCCGTTGTTTTATTATCTTCTTCCCTCTTGCCTCTCCCCTTGGGAGAGGTGCCCAGTGCGCACACTGGGCGGAGAGGGCAAGGCCGTAGGGGAGGGGCAAGCCCCTCCCCTACAGTTTATCGGTTTAGTTTTCGTTCTTTCTTTTTCTGGTGACAAAGGCGGTGCTCAGCAGAGCCAATGCAAGGATGCTCCACAGAGCCATATTGGAATTATCATCCGTTGCGGGGATGTAATATATATCCTCCACCACAGGTGCTGCGGGGGCAGGATTATTGGGATTGATTACAGGAGGTGCAGCTCCCGCTTCTGTTACAACAACCGTGCAGGATGAACCAAGAGAAGTATTATCCATATAAGCGGTTATAGTAGTCTGTCCCGGTGCACAAGCCGTAACCAAGCCATTAGCATCCACTGTGGCTACATTAGAATCACTACTTACCCAAAGAACAGGAATTGGTTTATCATTGCTGAGTAAACCCGCAGGATTTATCCCTAACTGAATCGTATTGTTTATCACTACTTGTACAGACTCCGGTGTAATAGCAAGTACGTTGGGTTGCAGTGTGACGTTTTTTGCGGAGTTTTCAAGATTTATAATATTGCAATTATAACTATTGCCTGGCCCAAGATTGATCTGATGGTTATTTGAGTAAATATCTGCTTCTACAGCAGCCTTGTTGTTAAGTGAGAAGGAACTGTTTTGTACGCTCAAATTAACAGGACTTCCTTTTGCGTATTCATCGCAGGCTTTTATCGCCCTGTTGCCGCTAAAAGTACAACCGTTAACTGTTGCACTTCCCTGTGCCACCCATAACCCATACTCATCGGATGTTCCTTCAAAAACGCAGGAATTAAACTGCAGATTACCGAAGATACCATCCTGTGCTTCCACTCTAACACCACTGTTTGCTCCAAAATACACACCGGTGAAGCTAACGTTACCAACGAATTCGGTATATCTAAATCCACGGTCATAACTATATGGGGTCGATGCATCAACATGAGTCAGATTACTGAAAGAAAGACCGCCGGGCTGATATATGCAACGGATACCTGAACCCGTTGTTTTAAATACAGCTGTATTATCCAAACCTACAAAACTAACTTTGCCGGGTGTCGGAAATATTTGATCAACCCCATGAGTTCCACCCTCAGCGAAAGTCACCTCACCTCTGAAACTGACAGTTATATCTCCTAGCAGCGTGTCGGCATAACTTTTAGCATCTGCCCATGTATCAAAGCCTACACCGTTTACATCATAGGGCTTACCGTGCATTCCTACAGCCCATGCGCTGACACTGCACATACTTGCAACGATGCACACGAGCATTACAATGCTCAAAAGCTTTTTCATTGTGTATATCCTCCATTAATGTATTGAAATCTTCAGCTTGGCTTAACGCTGTTAGCATAACACTTTGTAACACAAAAGTAAAGTAAAAATTTAATTTATTTCGTGTTATGGTTTTGCCATTTCTGTCAACCCTATAATAAATACAAAAATAAATTGTAAGGTAACAGAAAAATGGAAAAATTCATCATCACCCCCAAGGAAGACAAGACCATAACCATGACCATACGCATAGAAAGGGAGCTTCAGGAGAGATACAATGAGCTTTCAGCGAAAACCAACCGCTCAAGAAATGAGCTTATCGGCATGGCCTTACAGTATGCGCTGGATCACATGGAGCTTAAAGAAAAATAAAAAAGCCGCCTGCAAATTGCATTTGCAGGCGGCTCATTAGTTTATATACAGGTATTCTCGGATTTGTATAAGGCTGCATAAATGGAGCGTCTTTGTGTAGGGCGTGGCCTTGTGTCCGCCGCTATACATATGCGTAAAAAAATTTAAGAGAGGGGCAGCCCCTCCCTTAAATTTTCAAATTATCTCAGTTGATTTCAGCCGAAGAGATTGAGTATCCCGGCAAAGCCACCGGAGGGTTCGCCCGTGGGCTGAGGCTCTGCGGCAACCACAGGCTCGCTCTCGCCGAGGGCTGAGCGGGTGTCGGGCACTTCAATGGCCAGATAGCTCTCCACGATATCCAGAACCGTCTCATCCTTGAGTATCATGGAAATCTCGATGCGGCGGTTTGCGGCGCGTCCTTCAATGGTGTTGTTATCTGCCACGGGGCGGGTCGCGCCGTAGCCCGCCGCACAGAAAAACTGCGCGTAGGGGTTGAGTGCGCCGCCATGCTGGGTGAGCATATAGTTCAAAACGGAGTTTGCGCGGTCTGTAGCCAGTGTGCGGTTTTCCATGGCCGTGCCGGTGCTGTCGGTGTGGCCGGAGATAACGATGCTGTCCACATACTGGGCATTCTCACTGTCATAGAGGAAAGTGCCGAAAACCTGAATAAGCTGCTCAAGGACAGGCTGGCTTTCCGGCTTTATCTCGGAAGAGCCATGGTCAAAGAACACGCCCTCGCTGAGTATGATGCTGCCGTTTTCGCCTATGCTGACCTTGCTGGCATCGCCCATGACACCAACTATGCTGTCGCGTATCTGCTCAAGGATGGAAAGACGCAAAACCGCTATAGTCTGCATCTGGCTTCGCATGGAATTAAGCTCCTCATCGGCGGCGAGGACATACTCTTTCTGCTGGGCAATAAGCTCCTGCTGCTTTGCAAGCTCGTCCTGCTGCAAAAGCATTTCCGCCTGCTGCTGGGCAAGGATGAGCTTTGCGCTTTCAAGGTCAAGGGTTATGGTGTTCAGCTCTTCCTCGGCCTGGTTTACCTGTGACTGAGTCTCCTGAAGCAGAGTCTCGGTGTCAGCCAGCTGCATGATGGTGCTTTCAAGGGTCTCCTTGGTCTTTTGCAGGTCGTTGCCGGTGATAAGGTTTTGTATGTAGGCAAGGAGCATCAGGAAAAACAGGATAAGTGCAACGGCGCTCATCATGTCCGCGTAGGAGGGCCAGAAGCCCTGCTCACCCTGCGTGGAACCGACATGAGAATCGCTGCGTCCGGAATAACGCCTTCTCATTGCTTTGCACTCCTCTCAAGGTCGCGGCCGGTCTGACGCACGACGGACACAACGTCGCGTATGGCCACATCCAGACGCTCCACCGTGCCGCGCAGATTGTAGTTGAACTCGTCAAAGTCGCGCACGCCTTCGTTGAAGTTGTTGACGGTCTGGTTGAATGCGCCAAGGTGAGTGCGGCTTGCATCCATGGTCTGCTGGAGCTTGAGGGTGACATCGCCAAGGGTCTTGTCCATTGCGTTGGCGGCGTCGTTCATCGCGTCAATCATCTGGTGCACCAGATCCACATCGTCCTTTGCGGCAGTGGTCTTGAGGGTGGGGGCGACAGAGTGATCCAGCCACAGCTCCAGCTGGGTCTCAAGCTTTGCTCTCTGGCTTTCGGGGTTTACGATGACGCGCAGGATGGTCAGCAGAATGGAGCAGGCGACACTCACAAGAGAGGTGTAGAAGGCCACGCCCATGCCGGACAGTGCGGACATAAGGCCGCTGCCCACGCTGTCAAGTACGCTGAGCCATTCGGAGCTGTCAGAGTAGCCCAGAAGCTCGGAAAGAGAGACAACGGACAGGCTCAGACCAAGGAAAGTACCGAAAAGGCCGAGAGTGACGAAAAGGGAAACTGCGTTATTCAAAAAGCGCTCACACATAAGGGAGCTGCCAAGCCTTGTGGCTATGGTGTTTTCGATAATGGCGGGGGTATTCACATCGGTTCCGTAGCGCTTGTATGCGGCGGCATAGTCATTCACAAGGCTGCGCATGAAGCGGTTTGCAGGGTCGGGAGACTCCTTCACGCTTCTGGTAAGGCCCTTGTAGCGCAGGTACACGGAAAACAGCAGCACCAGTGACAGGGCGAAAAGCGCGATTATCACCATTATTACCACGACTCCCGCTGTGGGCATATTACTCAGATTGTTCATTTTATTTACCTCCTGCTTTTTTCTTTTGCGGGACAAAGCGGATGCCGTCCCCTTTGTTCAGGGCTTGTCCGCCCCGTTCAATGTATATTCGTTTTGCTCAGTTGTATATTACTCCGTCAAAGCAGTCTGCCACGCTCATTCCGTTTACGGTCTGGGCGTCGCCCCTGCCGCTGACGTACATCCGGCAGCATACTCCGTCCTCGCTCATCATGTCCACAAAGCTGCGCCCGTCGCTGCGAAGGTAGTACATCCTTGTGCCCGGCTCAACCCTTGCGGCGGTGTTCAGGCCGCGTCCGCTGGCGGGGTCAATGGCGGCGGTGGCAAAGGGCGTTTTTGCGGTGAGCGTTGTGTTGGCGTAGACCCGGTAGTATTCATCGCCGCTCTCCGGCAAGCCGGATGCGCCGATAAAATAGGTTTTCACTCCGGTAAGAGTACACAGAAGCTCGATCTTGCTGCCAAGCAGGATGTTCTCCGGCTGGGTCAGCAGGGGAATACCGGGGCACTCGGGCGTAAAGCCGGCGGCCTGCAGGCTGGTGTCATATATCATGCCCACAAGGCTTGCGCCGCTGCGTTCAAGCCTGTACACGCTTATATAGCCGTAGCCTGTGCCGTTGAAGGCGTTCATGAAAAGATAGCTTCTGCCAAGTCCGGCATAAATTACGTAGGCATCGTAGCTTTCGATCACCGTATTTATAGTAAAGGTCTTTGAAGCCACGCTTATGTCAAGGCCGTTTATCTTTCCCTTTTCCTCATGGGGCATGAGGCGTATCTCATCGGAAACTCCGTCCATGTCCAGATCATAGTTGAGGCACTCGCCCTCTACAAGCGGCACAACGTAGGAATAGGGCTGACGTGTGTAGTAAAGGGAGAAAAGCTGGGGATAGTCCTCATAGCGCAGACCCACCGTCAATGTGCCCGCGTCCATACCTGCCAGCTCATAGGGTGCAAAGTAAAAGCTGATGCCCTGATAGCCCAGCGCCCATACAAAACGCTCCGGCGTTTCCACAAATTGCTGCATGGAGGCTTCAAGGCCGTAAAACTCCACCTTGGGGTATTTTTCCTCAAGAGCGGTTTTCAAAATTGCGCCAAGCTCGCCCATATCGGACACGACCTTGCCCAGAGCAAGCTCCTTTCCGCTGGCGGCATCAAAGTTTGCCGAGGCGAAGCTGAGAGAATCGTATATGCCCCGGGTGTAGTTTTCGGTTCTGAAAACAACTGACAGGGCGCGGCTGTCGGAACGCATTATGTACGCATCGGTGTAGTTGAGGTAGTTGGAGGCGTTTTCAACCTTCAGCTCAATATCTGCCTGCACGGAGCCTGAAAGCTTCGCGTAGATCTCCTGCGCGGTGGCGGCGGTACGGGCGTTCAGGGCGTCCACGGCGGCGGAGAGCTCAGCCCCCGCACCGGCGGGAATCAGTACCGGGTACTCCACGCGGCACAAAAGCGTGTCCATGTTCCACTGATCGTAAAACTGTATGTCCTTATAAAAGCCCACAGTCTCCATTGCATCGGAAACCGGCGCGGCAGTGCTGACGGCTTCGGGGTCGCTGACAGGCTCCTGCGCTGCGGGCACACTGTCCTCCTTTGAACAGGCGCAAAGCCCCAGCAGCATAAAAGCCAGAAACAAGACGGCAGCCTTCTTCATGGCACACCCCCCTTTGATATGTTTCCTTGGAATTTCTCTCTATTTTACCATTTTTGACAGGATAATGCCACAGTTATTTTGCAAATGACAGATATATTGGAAAACTTTGCCTTTTTATGACGGATGAAATCGGTAAAAGTTCACTGATATCATGCGTGGATTTGCATTTTTCGCGCTGAAAATGCCTTGCTGGAAAAATTTCTCAGACTTTCCTGAAAATGCAAGGAACTTTTTTTAAAGCTTTCCCGTCATATGAGCACAAGATGTTTATAGCATCTTTTCCACTATATGGTTTTACGATTATGTTAACTTTTTGTTGCAAAAGGGCTGAAAACATGGTATTGTAAAATCGTACAGTATACCCTGTATTAAGCGGGTACATAAGTGTAAAATACCTCATGGGAGGAATATTATATGAAAAAGATCAAGAAAGTTATGGCAACCGTTTTGCTGCTTTGCATGATCAGCTCCATGCTGGTCGTTCCTGCCGCAGCAAGCGAGATCACCGCAAGTGAGATCTCCCTCAATTTCATGGGCAAGACCCTTGCCGTGGGCGGAACTTTCCAGCTCAAGGCCGGCTTTGAGCCGGAGGGTGCAAATCCTGCCGTGAAATGGGAAAGTGATAACACCGGCGTGGCCACCGTTGACGAAAACGGTAATGTTACCGCCATTGCCAACGGCACAGCTGTTATCAAAGCCTCCGTATACGAAGGGCAGCCCTTTGCCGAGTGTGCTGTCACCGTCGTTACCGAGACACCTGAGACTCCCATTGTCCCTGTCGACTCAATCAGCCTTGGTGAGCAGACCAGCCTCAATCTTGAGCCGAACGGCACTGCCGCTCTCGAGGCAACTGTCGCCCCTGAAAATGCCACCAATAAGTATATGGCATGGGTCAGCTCCGATGAAAACATCGTCACTGTTGACGAAAACGGTGTGGTCACCGCCCATGCAGCGGGCTTTGCAACTGTCAGCGCCATTGCCGCCGATGTGGACCTCAGCTTGCCCGAAGAGCAGCTGGCCACGGCAGCCATCGCAAACTGCGCCGTCACCGTCAGCGAGCCTTATGTGGCTCCCGTGCTTGTTCAGTGGATCAGCATTGATCCCGCTTCCGTGACCATGAATGTGGGCGAGGGATCCTATCTTTCCGCCTACGTCAATGAAGATGCTGCAAACAAGGCTCTTTCATGGAGCAGCAGCGATCCCGGCATCGTGTCCGTTGACAACGGCAGCATTTATGCCGCAGCTCCCCGCACTGCCTCCATCAGCGCCACTGCAACCGACGGCAGTAATGTTACTGCAAGCTGCGCCGTCACCGTAAATACTCCCGTTCCTAC
>JAFTXM010000011.1 GCA_017465025.1 Oscillospiraceae bacterium | reverse complement strand
TCACCGCCGGCGCGCCCACGGTCACCGATGTTTACCCCGTGGACGGTGTCAGCGAGGAGGAGCTTGTGCGCCTTGCAGCCTCTCTTGAAAGCAGAAGCGAGCACCCTCTGGCAAAGGCCGTCATGGGCTACGCGGGCGAAAAGGGTATCGTGGCCTCTGAGGTGGAAAACTTTGAGGCGCTTCCCGGAAACGGCATTGAGGCAAAGCTCAATGGAAAGGCCGCCTTTGCAGGCAGTATGAAGTATATCCAAAGCCGCCTTGCGCTTGATGAAAAACTCCGCACTCAGGCGGATAAATACGCACAGCAGGGCAAAACCCCGCTGTTCTTCGCCCACGACAATGAACTCTCCGGCATTATTGCCGTGGCGGATGTTATAAAGTCCGACAGCCCTCAGGCGGTGGAGGAACTTAAGAATATGGGTATCCGCGTGGTCATGCTCACAGGCGACAATGAGCGCACTGCCAAGGCCATCGGTGCTCAGGCCGGTGTGGACGAGGTCATTGCCGGCGTGCTGCCTGACGGGAAGGAGAGCGTGATTCGAAAACTTTCCCAGCAGGGCAAGGTAGCCATGGTGGGCGACGGTATCAACGATGCCCCGGCCCTCACAAGGGCGGATATCGGCATTGCCATAGGCGCGGGTGCGGATATTGCCGTGGATGCAGCTGATGTGGTGCTGATGCACGGCAGTCTCCGTGATGCAGCCGCTGCCATCCGCCTTTCCAGAGCCAGCCTCAGAAATATCCACGAAAATCTTTTCTGGGCATTCTTTTATAATACCATCGGTATTCCTGTTGCGGCAGGGGCGCTGGCTCACTGGGGCATAACCCTCAATCCCATGCTGGCCGCGGCAGCTATGAGTCTTTCAAGCTTCTGCGTGGTCACCAATGCTCTGCGTCTGAACTTTTTCAAGCTCCATGACCCCGGTCATGACAGGAAAATAAAAGCTAAAAAACAAATTGAAAAGGAGAATAAAAATATGACCAAGACCATGAAAATCGAAGGCATGATGTGCGGCCATTGTGAGGCCAGAGTCAAAAAGACTCTCGAAGCCATAGACGGCGTTATCAGCGCTGAGGTCAGCCACACCGCCGGTACTGCCGTCGTCACCTTTGAAGCCGTCAGCGACGATACTCTCAAGTCCGCCGTTGAAGCACAGGACTACAAGGTTCTGGGTATCGAGTAATATAGAGCAATATGAAAAGAGAGCAGCCGTCGGCTGCTCTCTTTTCATATCTCCAGTTTTTTTCCGTTCAGCGCCGCACCCATCAGCTTATCGCCGCTGTAAGTGAGCTTGAGTGAGAAAAAGGGTTCGTCGCTGTCCAAAAGCCTGAGGAATATTTTGTCCCCCTCCCAGATGGGCAGGGACAAAAGCCTTTCCTTTTCAATCCATTCCAGCACACCCTCGTCACAGTCCTTTATCTGGCCTGAGAAACCCTGACAGTGGAATAGATGCATATACTCCGTGCCCCACTCATCGGACACAAAGGTGACGATGCCGCGATAGCGCCAATCCTCTGCGCTCAGTCCGGTTTCCTCCCGAACCTCCCGCAGCATACAGTCCTCCGGACTTTCGCCGTACTCAAACTTACCGCCTATGCCTATCCACTTGTCGTGGTTTTCGTCATTTACCTTTTTGACCCGGTGGAGCATCAGGTACTTGCCGTCTTTTTCAATATAGCAGAGACTTGTGTTTTTCATATTTATTCCTCGTAGATCTGCTGATTTCCGTATATGGCCTCGCCCAGATAAGTGTCTATCCAGTCAAAGGCGCTTGCCTTGTCACGGTTGAGCAAAAAGCGGTATAGCCGCTCCACATTGCTGTGCAGGGCTGCTACGCCGTATTTGCGGCAAAAGCGTATCCACAGGGAAATACAGGGCACTTTGAAGGAGGTGTAGATAAGGGGCAGGATGTTGTTGCCGCCGATAAGGGTCATTTTGTGCTGAAAGGCGAAGGCGATCTCCGAGGCCTGCGCAAAGGAGGGGGCGGGAAATGCGCCCAGAGCGTCCACATGACGGCCGAGGGCTTCAAGCTCATCGTCGGAGGCAAAGTCTATCACGCGGCTGACAGTCATGTATTCAAGCCCCTGCCGCACTTCAAGGATGGAGCGTATCTCCTCCTTGCCCAGCATACCGCCGTTATAGTCCATTATCGCCTTGAGCGTGTCCATATTGCCGCAGCTGCGGTAGTCTGCCACGAATGCGCCCTGCCTTGGACGCACTTCCAAAAAGCCCTGCCGTGCAAGCTCGCTGATCCCCGCGTTTACCACGGCGCGGCTTACCTGCATCTGCTGGCACAGCTCTCTTTCCGAGGGCAGCTTGCTGCCGTGGGGCAGCTCTCCGGAGAGAATAAGACCCTGCAGGTTCTTCACAAAAAGGTCTTTCAGGCTGGGGGCATAAAGTTTTTCGAATTCCATTTTATCCATCCTCCAAATGTCGTGGACATACCACACACCATGTACAGAATTTTATCATACAATATTTCCAAATACAATAGTTAAACACAGCCAAAGTGCTGAAATTTCAGGAACAATATTGACTTTGAGTGTGTCAAATTTTACACTAATACTGAAATAGTACCGGTGTATCACGGTTGGTATGACCAGAGAAAAATTCGAGGAGGACAGTATATGGCAGAATATGTACCTGCGTTTGTGGAAAATGAAGAGCCAAGAGAAGTTATTTTGAAGCTGGGTGCGATGATAACAAACCGCATCCCCATCAAGCTTGGGCTTAAAAAGCTCACCAAGTATGACCCTGAATACTGGGGTCTTTCAATGATCCTCACCGATGATATGGCAGAGGTCGCCTTGAAGATGGAGGTGCGTAAGCCCAAAACCTTCGAGCAGATCAAAGCCCTCACAGGCATGGACGATGAAAAGCTACAGAAAATTCTGGACGAGATGAGCTATATCGGCATCATCGAGTACCACTGGGAAAATCTGGACGGCAAGAACCCCAACCACGAAAAGCGCTATGTAGTGCCCATGTTCGTTCCCGGCAGCGCTGAGTTTATGAACATGAACCCGGATATACTGGCAAAGTACCCCGACTTTGGCCGCTTCTTCGAGCAGATGAGCCGTCTGCCCCTTGAGAAGGTCACGCCCATGGTGCCTCCCGGAGGCGCAGGCATCGGCATGCACGTTATTCCGGTGGAAAAGGCCATCAGCGCCATCAACAACACCATTCCTCTGGAGCATATCTCCCACTGGCTTGACAAGTACGAGGGCAAGTATGCCTGCAGCCCCTGCTCCTGCCGCCGTTCCCGCCGCACCTTCGATGAAGGCTGCGCCGACGACCCCGAAGGCTGGTGCATCGCAGTGGGCGACATGGCCGACTATGTGGTCGAGACCAACAAGAGCGGCTGGTACATCACAAAGGAAGAAGTCCTGAGGATCTTCCAGCAGGCCGAGGACAACGGCTTTGTACACCAGATAACCAATATCGACGGCGAAAACAAGATATTCGGCATTTGCAACTGCAATGTGAACGTCTGCTACGCCCTGCGCACCTCTCAGCTTTTCAACACCCCCAACCTCTCCCGCTCCGCCTATGTTGCCCGCGTCAACAAGGACGATTGCGTTGCCTGCGGAAAATGTGTTGAGAACTGCCCCGCCGGCGCTGTAAAGCTGGGTCAGAAGCTGTGCACCAAGGACGGCGGCGAGATAGAATATCCCAGGCATGTGCTCCCCGGCGAGGTCAAGTGGGGCCGCCATATGTGGGAGCCTGACTACCGCAACGTAAACCGCAAAAACTGCTATGACACCGGTACTGCCCCCTGCAAGACCGCCTGTCCCGCCCATATTGCCATTCAGGGCTACCTGAAAATGGCGGCACAGGGGCGCTACACCGAGGCGCTCGCCCTCATCAAGAAGGATAACCCCCTGCCCGCCATCTGCGGCCGTATCTGCAACCACCGCTGCGAGGATGCCTGCACCAGAGGCACCATCGACCAGGCCATCGCCATCGATGCCGTCAAGGACTTCATTGCCCAGCAGGATCTCAAGGCGGAGACCCGCTATATCCCCAAAAAGGTAGTGCCCACCCTCAAGGGCGCTTGGGATGAGAAGATAGCCATCATCGGCTCCGGCCCGGCAGGTCTTTCCTGCGCCTACTTCCTTGCTGAGAAGGGCTATTCTCCCACCATATTTGAAAAGAACGAAAAACCCGGCGGCATGCTCCGCTACGGCGTGCCCTCCTTCAACCTTGAAAAGGACATCGTCGATGCCGAGATAGACGTTATCAAGGCCATGGGCGTTGAGATAAAGTGCGGCGTTGAGGTGGGCAAGGATGTCACCATCCAGCAGCTTCGCGAGCAGGGCTACAAGGGCTTCTACATCGCCATCGGCCTTCAGGAAGGCAGAAAAGCCAATATCCCCGGCGAGGACTCCGAGGGCGTCATGTCCGCCGTGCGCTTCCTGCGCCAGGTCGCAGGCGATGAAAGCTACAAGGTCCCCGGCAGAGCCATCGTCATCGGCGGCGGCAACGTGGCCGTGGACACTGCCAGAAGCGCCTACCGCTGCGGCACCGACTCCGTTGAGGTCTACTGCCTTGAAAAGGAAGAGGAGATGCCCGCCACAGCCGACGAGCTTGGCGAGATCCGCCGTGAGGGCATAGCCATCAACAACGGCTGGGGCCCCAAGGAGATACTCTCCGAAAACGGCAAGGTCAAGGGCGTTGTGTTCAAGCGCTGCCTGAGCGTTTATGACGAGAAGGGCGGCTTTGCTCCCAAGTACGATGAGAATGACACCATCACCGTCGAGTGCGAGCATGTGTACATGGCCATCGGCCAGAGCGTTGTCTGGGGCGAGCTGCTCAAGGGCACCAAGGTGGAACTGGGCGCAGGCGGCTACCCTGTGGCCGACCCGCTCACCAATCAGACCGCAGAGCCGGATATCTTCGTTGGCGGCGACGTGTATTACGGACCCAAGTACTCCATTGATGCCATCGCCTGCGGCAGAGAGGGCGCTATCTCCCTGCACCGCTTCGTACAGCCCAATTCCAGCCTGACCATCGGCCGTAACCGCCGTGACTTCATCGAGCTGGACAAGAATAATATCCGCGTTGAAAATTACGACAATACTCCCAGACAGGTTGCCGCCAGAAATAAGGACATTGACTCCAAGACCTCCTTCCGTGACGGACGTTACTCCTTCACCGAGGAGCAGGTCAAGGCGGAGACCGCCCGCTGCCTTGGCTGCGGCGCGTCCGTGGTGGATCCCAACAAGTGCCTTGGCTGCGGCGTATGCACCACCAAGTGCGAGTTTGACGCCATCAAGCTCTACCGTGAGCGTCCCGAGTGCAGCAAGATGATAGCCAGTGAGGAAAAGCTCAAATACGTGCTGCTCAACGGCGCAAAACAGGCCATCAAGCGCAAGCTTGCCGGTAAATAAGCGCTATGCACGAGCTGGGAATAGTTTTTCACATTATGGACTCGCTGGAGACGGTGGCGCAGGAAAATCAGCTTGATGCCATCCACAGCGTGACCCTGGAGATCGGCGAGGTATCTGCCGTTATCCCCGAATACCTTACCGACTGCTGGCAGTGGGCGCGCAAGAAAAAGGACTTTCTCATCAACTGCGAGATGATAGTGAATGTCCTGCCTGCCTACACCTACTGCGAGGACTGCAAGCAGATATATCCCACCGTGACCCACGGCAAGATATGTCCCAACTGCGGCAGCGCCAGCACCTATCTTAAAACGGGAAACGAGATAAACATAAAAGAAGTAGAAGTATAAGCAGAAAAAAGGGAGGAAAGAAAAATGTTATTCCAAATCTATGGCGAAAATGCTGGTTACCAGCTTATAGGCTGGCTGATGGTATTCGTCGGACTTATCCTTGCAAACGAGTTTGCCCGCCGCAGCAAGTTCGGCGGCATCACCTGCTTCCTTGTTATCCCCGCAGCTCTCACCGTCTACTTTGTAGCCATCTACGTGGGCGCCGCCAAGGGTGCAGAGTGGGCGC
Source organism: Oscillospiraceae bacterium (assembly GCA_017465025.1). Taxonomy (GTDB): domain Bacteria; phylum Bacillota; class Clostridia; order Oscillospirales; family Oscillospiraceae; genus Limivicinus. The sequence continues at coordinate 571 of JAFTXM010000011.1, read as the reverse complement.
TGAACAACCCCACCTATGTGTACATGAACGGCTGGTTCCACTACTTCAAGCTCTACGCCGCCACCGCTGGCTGCATAGGCTTCATGATGCTCAAGTACAAGTGGAGCATTGGCAAGACCGAATGGTTCAAGGTATTCCCCTTCCTCATCGTGGCTGCCAATATCCTTATCGCCGTTGTCAGCGACTTTGAGTCAGGCATCAAGGGCGCAATGTCCCCGGACGGCTGGTGGCTGTCCAGCGAGGGTGTGTGGCTCTACGGCGGCTGGTGGAACTGGCTCAACGGCATTGCAGGTATCATCAACATTTTCTGCATGACCGGCTGGTGGGGCATCTATGTATCCAAGGACAAGAAGGATATGCTCTGGCCCGACATGATCTGGCTCTACATCGTCGCTTACGATATCTGGAATTTCCAGTACACCTATCTGAATCTCCCCACTCACGCATGGTACTGCGGTCTTGCTCTGCTGCTTGCTCCCACCGTGGCAAATGCTCTGTGGAACAAGGGCGGCTGGATTCAGAACCGCGCCAACACTCTGGCGCTCTGGTGTATGTTTGCCCAGGTATTCCC
>JAFTXM010000066.1 GCA_017465025.1 Oscillospiraceae bacterium | reverse complement strand
CGTGGGCAATATAATCTTGCAGAAGGCTGTGGACATATTGCACGATGATACCCCGGAGACTCTTCGCAGAAGAGTGATGGAAGAGGGCGAGTGGAAGCTTCTCTCCAGAGCCGTGGCTCTCTACTGTGCGGGCAGGCTTGTCATCCACGGCAACCGTGTGCTTATAAGAAAATAAATAATTCAGCGGGTGCTAAGTGTGAGCTGCACCCGCTGTTTCTTTTTTCAAATCAAATATGCCCTATGCACCAGCTCCGCGGCATAGCTGAGCTGTTTTGGCGCAAGCCTTACCCAGCAAAAGCCCTCCCCTGCCCTGCCGCCAAGGACCTCCATGCCCTCGTCCTTCAAAAGTGCGGAGATATCCCTGAGCGTCTGCACGGTGCAAGCCTTGCCCACAAGGGTAAGCTGGCTTCGTTCCGTATCTCTCGTTACCCCGGCGTAGTCCGGTCGTTCTTCATCCTCCAGCCGCCGCACTACCGACATCTGATCCTCTCCAAAGCTGGAATAGAGCTCCAGCTCAACATCCTCCGCCATGGCCAGAGCCACGGACTTTGCGTGCAGCAGCTGAGAGCCGGAGTGGGCAAGGGTCAGCATATCCCTCATATCCATCAGCGGCATATGCCTTGCGTCCTTTATAAGCCTGGGGTCGGCAGTATACACCCCGGCCACATCGCTGTATATCCGGCAGCGCTCAGCGCCCAGCGCCGCTGCCAGAGCCACTGCCGTGGTATCGGAGCCGCCTCTGCCAAGGGTGGTCACGTCGCCCTTCACATCAAGGCCCTGAAATCCTGTGACCACGGGAGTTTTGTTCTGTCTGAGGGCTGCCGTAACACGCCAGGGCAGGGTCTGCTCCACATCCGCATCGGCGTGTATGCTGTTGGTGTAAATGCCGCTTTGCCAGCCGGTGAGGGACAGGGCTTCCACGCCCATGCTGCCAAGCATCATGGCCATGAGGGCTGCGCTCTGCTGCTCTCCGGTACTCATAAGCGCATCCTTTTCCCTTTTGGAGTGTCCGGGGTCTATTTTTCCTGCAAGCTCTGCCAGAGCGTCGGTGCTGTCCCCGGCGGCGGACACCACTGCCACGCACTTATGCCCCGACACTACCGCATCCTTTACTATCTGTGCCGAACGGCGCAGCCTCTCAAGCCCGTCAAGGGAGCTGCCGCCGAATTTTTGAATAATGAGCATTATGTTCCTCCTGCGAAAGGAGCTGCCCGGCCTTTTGCGCAGCAGGCGGCTCTTTTCCTTTTCTGTATCGAGGCGCAGGCCGTCGAAATACGGGAGCTTTGGCTCCTGCACCATTATATACAGAAAAAGCCGCTTGGTGTCAGTATAAGCCGGGAAGAAACTGGCAACAAAATATATGTGAAATAATTGGTTTCGGGGAGGGCTTTGTCATGCAGCAGAGGGCGGCCAGATGGCTTGCGGCGCTGGTTTATTCAGCGGCGGCAGTGGGCGGAGCATGGCTTTTGGTGCGCTTTGTGCTGCCCTGGACCGCACCCTTCCTTCTGGCCTTTGCGGTGGCGGCGGTGCTGGAATTTCCGGTGCGCGCCCTTGTGCGGCACGGCTGGAAAAGGAGCCTGGCCTCGGCGGTTCTGACGCTGGCGGTGCTGGGGCTTCTGGCCTGGCTTGCGGTGAAGCTGACCGTGTGGGGCGTCTCGGCTGTCAACAGCTTTGCAGGGGAAGTTCCGGCGCTTATGGAGGCGCTGACGGAAAACCTTACAAGGCTTGAAAGTCGCGCCTTCGCCTATGTGTCCGCCGCACCCGACGGGGTCGGACAGTATCTTGAGACCGCCATCCGCTCCATAGGCGAAAGCTTTTACGACCTGCCCGCTGTGCTCTCCCAATGGGCGCTGGATATGTTGGCCGAGGCCGCCCAGAGCAGCCCCGACGCGCTTTTGTTTCTTGTGACGGCGGGTATTGGCAGCTACTTTTTCTCTGCCTCCTATCCTGCGGTGCTGGCCTTTCTCAGGGCTCAGCTGCCCCAGAGCGTACACCGGCGCTGGGCCGGTATGGGGCAGAATATGAAGGCCAGCTTCGGCGGGATGTTCAGGGCGCAGCTTATCCTGATGGGGCTGACCTTTTTTCAACTGCTGCTGGGCTTTCTGCTGATGAAAATAGAAAACGCCGCGGCTCTGGCGGCGTTGACTGCGCTTATTGACGCGCTTCCGGTTTTCGGCACAGGCATAGTGCTTATACCCTGGGGGCTTTACTGCCTTTTGCTGGGTCACAGCGACAGGGGGATAGCCCTTCTCATCTGCTGGGTGCTGGTGACGCTGGTGAGAAACTGCGCCCAGGCCAAGCTGGTGGGCGATCAGATAGGCCTTGACCCTATAGCCTCGCTGCTGGCGGTGTACGTAGGCTGGCAGGTCTGGGGCGTGGGCGGGATGCTCCTTTTCCCTGTTTTGTTTGTGGCCTTGCAGCAGCTCAACGAAAGAGGGCTGATTTCCCTCTGGAAAAACCCGTAAATCAGGGAAAGGCCAAACTATTGCAGGCTTATGTGTGGGCTGGACTATTCGTGCAGCTCAAGGGGGAGGCCGTCCGGGTCGTGAAAAAAGGTCATGGCTGCATTGGTGTAGCTGTCGATGCGAATAGGCTCGGTCTCTATCCCCATGTCTTCCAGCCAGCGGACAGCGGCATGGATATCCTCCACCCGGAAAGCCAGATGGCGAAGTCCGCAGGCCTCCGGGTAGGAAAGCCTTGCCGGAGGATTTTTCACGCCGAAAATTTCAAGCTCCATATCACCGCATTTCAGATCCAGCTTCCAGTCATCCCTGTCAATGCGATAATTTTCCCTTATCACCTCAAAGCCCAGCTTATCCACATAAAATTCTCTGGAACGCCGATAGTCGGAAACGATTATTGCCACATGGTGTATGCTTTCAAGCTTCATGTTTTTTCTCCTTGGGCTTTTTCCTGATTTTAGCATGACATTTGTATAGATAAAAAAGCAGCGCTGCGATTTCTCGCAGCGCTGTGTTGGCATTGACCTATTTTCCCGGTCCGTCTCCAGACAAGTATCTTCGGCACTGGTGAGCTTAACTTCTGTGTTCGGAATGGGAACAGGTGGACCCTCACCGTTAAAAACACCAACTATTTT
>JAFTXM010000065.1 GCA_017465025.1 Oscillospiraceae bacterium | reverse complement strand
GTGCTTAAGTCCGGAGCATATCTTTTTACGCAGGATACCGGAGTTTTCACCGATACCGCCGGTAAATACCAGCTTATCAAGCCCACCCAGCTCAGCATAATAGGAGCCGATGTGGCGGATGATGGAGGTAGCGAAGACATCCAGAGCCAGCTCCGCACGCTCATTGCCCGCAGCGGCTGCGTCCTCTATCTCGCGCATATCGTTGCCCACGCCGGAAAGCCCAAGCATACCGCCGGTTTTGCTCATACCGCGGAGCACCTCGTCCATGCTCATGCCCTCGTTCATGAGGAAGGGAATTATGTAGGGATCCACATCGCCCACGCGGTTTGCATGAGGAATACCGGTCTGAAGGGAGAAGCCAAAGCTGGAGTCAACACTCTTGCCGTTTTCAATAGCGCAGACAGAGCAGCTACCGCCCAGGTGGCAGGAAATAACTTTCGGCGCCTTGGCCTGCTCTGCAATATAGGAGTGTGATGCACCGTGGTAGCCCATGCGCATGATTCCGTATTTTTCATACCATTCATAAGGGATCGTATACATTCTTCTTGCAAGAGGAATGGTGGTGTGGAAAGCAGTCTCAAACACGCCAACGGGCACAGCCTTGGGCATGACCTCTCTGAACTGGGCAATGGCCTCAAGGTAGGGAGCATTGTGCGCGGGAGCCACAAACAGGAAATCCTTCATCGCATTGAGGACATCCTCTGTAAGCTCATGTATGCCGTAATAGCCCTTTGCAAGGACAGTCTTGAAGCCTACAGCCTCCACAACATCCGTGCTGTCTACAACGCCGTTTACCTTGTCTGTCATGGATTCAAGGAACATTTTGATACCGGCGGAGTAGTCAGGCACGGAGCATTTGTCCCTCTTTTCAGAATAGCCCGTAATAATATTTTTGTAAGAGTAGATAGCGTCCTCCACATTGCCCACACGCTCTACCTTCGCCTCACAGAGCACGCGCTCCTCAGGCAGGTCAAAAAGCTTGAACTTAAGTGAAGTGCTGCCGACATTGCTGACAAGAACCTTCATAAGTGCCTCCAATTCTTCATGTAATTTATTACAGCACAGAGCGTGCCAACTTGCAGGCCATGTGCTCATTTTTAATCAAGCATGTACTTCCAGCTTTTTCTAAGTACTTGTGCCGCCGGGTACATTTTTAACTGAGTATAAAGCAAAAGCAGTAAAATCTTTTTCCATGTACTGTAATTTTCTTTTACGCTCAACGTTTTTTACGCCCTGTAGCAGAGGGGATATTCATCTTATCCCGGTACTTGGCTACAGTGCGCCGTGCAATATCATAGCCCTGATCTGAAAGGATGCGGCTTATCTCATTGTCGCTGAGCGGACTTGCCCTGTCCTCCCCCGCTATTATCTCTTTTATAAGAGAACTGATGTAGTCCGGAGTATCACCGCATAGCTCCTGTGCAAAGAGATAAGACATGGGGAAAAGCCCCCACTTGCAGGCTATGTATTTGTTCTTCATGGCCCTTGACACCGTTGAAGGGTGAATACCAAGCCGGCCCGCAAGCTCCGCCATGGAACAGGGACGCAGTTGGGAGCTGCCGTTTTCAAAAAAATCCCTCTGTTCCTCCACTATGAGCGATACACATTTTAACAGTGTATCACGCCTGCGGTTAACGCAGCTTACAGCCCACTGGGCCTGGCCCAGCTTTTCACGGAAATACTCCCTTTCTTCCGCGCTTATGTCCGCGCTTTCAGCCATGCGGCTGTAGTATGGGCTGATATCATAGCTGGGCATATATCGCTCGCTGCTGTATATCACAGGCTCCCCGTCTTCAAAAGCAACCTCCACATCAGGCACCACCCACACAGTACATCCGCCGTCATCATAGCCGTTGGAGGGGATGGGCTCAAGAGACTTTATGCGTTCTCTGGCTCTGGCTACCTTTGCTTCGCTTACTCCCAGGGCTTTGGCAATGTGGTTTATGTGGTTTCTGCCCAGATGCTCCAGCCAATCCCGGCAAATGATGTAGGCAAGGCTGTCCTTCTCGCCCATGCGTTCAAGCTGGATACACAGGCATTCACCAAGGCTGCTGGCCCCAACACCGGCAGGCTCAATGGAGCGGAGCAGCTTCATCGCCTTTTCAAAGACAGCGCTTTTTGTCTTGCACACGCCGCTCTCAAGCAGCCCTGAAGGCAAGTATCCCCTGCTGTCCAGATTGATCACCAAAAATTTCACAGCAGCTTCCAGCTCCTCGTCCAGACGCATGGTGCAAAGCTGCTCTTCCAGGAAACTGCATAGGCTGTTCTTGCTTTTATCCGGCACAGGCAGCTCAATGCTGTCCCCCGTGCTGCGGTTTTTAACACAACTGGAATAGCTGTTTTTATACTTGGTCTCGATGCTGCTTTTGGGCGGAGTCTCTTCAAGCATGGGGTTCTCCATGCTCAGCTCATTTAGATATGCATCAAGTTCAGCCGCGCCCATCTGAAGCAGGCTCATCGACTGGTACATGCGCTGGCCAAGTACTAATTTTGTTTCTCTTCTAAGTGATATTTCCATAGGCTGAATGAAATCAAAAGCAAAGCTTTGAAACTAAATTATACTATCGCTCCCCTTGTCCTCCGACAAAGGGAGCGTTTCATTTATGTGTAAAATTCTTTTTCGTTTCGGCTTTACAACTGTGTACGCTGAAATAAAAAACTCAGCGCCGTTTTTTAAGCATGCTTGCCGGGCTGTATTTATCCCCGGGCTTCAAGGCCTTTCTGCATTTGGGACAGTTCTTCCACTTGTAAAGGCTGTAAAACAGACGCTTTCCACAGTAGGGGCAGCGTCCCCAGATGATCATGATCGCAACAGAACTGAATAGCAGTATAATAAGCAGCACAGCCGAACCCATATAAGCGCTGCTGCCCTCTTCAAACATGAAAAGGGACGCGACACCGATGGCCAGCGCAGCCAACAGCATACCCATGCTGGCTGCCTTAGCAGTACCAAATTTCATATTATCACTCCGTTTTTATTACATTTTAAGCTAATTATATCTGTGTAAGAACAAAAGTGCAAGTCAATTTATGGATGGAATATGCTTCCACAGACAAATTATTCTGCAAAGTGCGTGCCAAAGTTCGCAGTTGGCACAAAAAATGCTGTTAACTAAATGTTAAGAATAAATTTTATTACCCTGACACGGTGTCTATTTTCTGAAAGGAGATTCCGCGGATATGGAAGGAATCGTTCAAATGCGCGCCGAACTTGTGGTAGTCGGCGGTGGTCTGGCAGGTCTTCGCGCGGCTGCGGCCGCCGCAGAGGAAGGCGTTGATGTGCTTCTGCTCACAAGTGGGCCCAGCGCGTCCCCCGACCTTTCCGGTTTCAGCGCCCCTGTCCGCTGTGAGGACAGCCTTGAGATTTGTGTTGGCGATATAGAGTCCAGCGCTCAGGGGATCAACAATCCCAAGCTTGCAAAAAAACTAAGTGCTGTCGCGCTGCAGGAAGTGGAATATCTTGAAGAGCTTGGTTTCCCTTTCGACAAGAACGAGGACGGCAGCTATAACACCATCCAGACTCTGGGCGCCACCGTCCCCCGCCTTGTGCATTACCAGTCCAAGACCGGCGTTAAGGCCATGGAGCTCACTCATAAAAGGCTCCTTGAAAAAGGCGGACGCATCATAGGCACAGCTATTGCTCTGTCTCTGCTGAAGCTTGATGACCGCATCGCAGGACTTATATTTTATGACCACAAGGAAAGCCGGCTCTGCTGCTGCATGTGCAAAGCCGTAGTTCTGGCCACCGGCGGCTACGGAGCTATGCAGAAGTTTTCCACCTACACTAAGAATATCTATGGCTCCGGCTATGCTCTGGCCTATAAGGCAGGGGCTGAAATGATAGACATGGAGTTTCAGCAATTTGAGCCATGCCTGTACGTCTACCCCCCCGAGATAAAGGGTAAGGTCCTTGTCACCACCCTTATACGCCGGGGTGCAAAGCTTTATAACGGCCAGATGCATGAGTTTATGCCTGATTATGGCCTCACTCCTGAAAACGCCCAGAAGGGCCCTCTTGCAAGGGCTATCTACTCCGAGATACTGGCAGGCCGCGGCACCCCACATGGCGGTGTATACTATGATGTGCGCGAGCTGCCTGATAAGCTTCTTTTTGTGGACAGCAAAATATTCACCCAGCCCGCGGTGGACGCAGGTATCGACCTGCACAAGGAGCTGCCCGAGGTGGCCCCCGGCGGCCACACAAGTCTCGGCGGTATAAGGGTGGACGAAGACTGCCGTTCTACCGTGTCCAACCTTTTTGGCTGCGGCGAGGTCATTGGCGGCGTGCACGGTGCAAACCGCATCGGCGGCAATGCGGGAGCAGAGACTCTTGTCTTCGGACGCATCGCTGGAAAGTCTGCGGCTGAATATGTCCTGAAGAGCGCTTACCCTGACGAGAGTAAATTCCGCGCCTGCGCAGAAGAGGATATTTCTCTGCTTGCAAAGCGGTTTGGCGGTATCGAGGGTGCTGAGTCTGTGGAAAAGCTTTACGAGGACATTGTGGAAAACATGAGCAGCAAGGTAGTTATTTTACGAAACGAGAACAGTCTGAAGGCAGCCTGGGAAAAATTTGCCGAACT
>JAFTXM010000064.1 GCA_017465025.1 Oscillospiraceae bacterium | reverse complement strand
GTTTTCGCCGTCACGCAGTCAGCCTTGTCCCATTTATGCCCGAAGGGGGCGCCTTCGCTTTTGCCGCACTGGGCGCATATACTGGGGCTTGTGCAGGTGGCCGCCTGCCAGTCGTGTCCGGTCAGGCAGGGCACCAAAACAAAGGCTGCCGCGGCCGCAGCCAGTAAAAGCAAAACTATTATCACCGGAACTATCCATTTGTTCTTCCGCTTTTCTGGCTGTACGTTGGAAGGCTCCGCTGTCCACGCGCTGTCGGGTATGAGGCCGCCGCATTTCTGGCAGAATTTTGCGTCTTCCAGCAATACAGTGCCGCATTTGGGGCATTTCGCCTGAATTTTCTCTGTGTGCTCCATATCCTGTCCCCTTTTCCTGTTATTGGTTTTTATTATAAGCCTCTTTCAGTCCTCCATCAAGCCAAGCTGCCAATTATCGGCATTTACCACAAATTTACGCTCATTTTTTCAGCATTTTAACCGTCACTCCAGCTCATATTTTATTGCTTCCGGCTTTTTCAGTCCCTTGGGCTCACCTTCATTTGCATGTTGTCCTCTCACCTTGATATCAGGCCGATCACAGAAAAAGCTCCCTTGAACAGTAATTTGTAATCCCCACGGCTTTTTGCCGCGGGGATTGTGTTATTATCTGAGTGTATAGGTCCACCAGTAGGCGTTGAAATCCAAAAGATCTCCGTCATCCAGAGTGGGCTTTCCGGCACCGAAGCATTTATCCACCCCGTACCATTCGCTGCCCTTGCAGGTATATACATAGAATTTGCCGGAAGGAACAGGCACATGCTTTTCTTCATTGGCGCGTATATAGAAGGAATATACCTCATTGTAGTTTTCATCCTTGAGCATGATGTAGTAATCCTTCCCCGATTCGTTGATTGCCCTGAAAGTGGAGCCCAGCGATTTACCCTTTCCTACAAACACATCACCCGTTTTGGGTCTGTCCATAGGTTTTGTTTCTCCACAGTTTCTGCACGTTGCGGGCGCGCTGCTCGTGGCTTCGGTCCAGCTATGGCTGAGCTTTCCGCCCTCTGTCTTGCCGCAGACGGTACAGGTCTTCGGTGCATTGCAAGTAGCGTTTTTCCACTTGTGTCCCAGTGCGTTTCCTTCCGTTTTACCGCAGATAGTACAGGTTTTGGCTGTTGTGCAAGTGGCACTTTTCCAATCGTGGCTCAGCGCACTGCCCTCCGTTTTACCGCAGATAGTACAGGTCTTGGCTGTTGTGCAAGTGGCATTTTTCCAATTGTGCCCCAGCGCCTTACCCTCTGTTTTCCCGCATACTTCACATGCTTTTGCACTGGTGCACGTGGCCGTTTTCCACTGATGCTCTCCCATCAGGCATGGATAAAAATACACTGCGGCAACACCCGCTATAAGTATCAGGCTCAGAATGACAGGGATGATCCATCCCTTTTTTCTTTTGCCGCTGCGGACTTTCGTTTCCTTCTTGTTCTCTACCGATGTTACGGCATCAATGATCCTGCCGCAGTTATGGCAAAAATGCGCTTTTGGCACAAGCTCGGCACCGCAGCCGGGGCATTTTGATATTTGTGTGTAATATGTGCTCTCCATGGACCAGGTACTCGCCGGTATGGCGCTTCCGCAGCCGGGACAAAATTTCGAATCTTTACGCAATGAAAAATTGCATTTGGGACATCTCGCCTGAATTTTGTCTGTGTGTTCCATTTCCTGTCCTCTTTTCCTGTTATTGGTTTTTATTATAAGCCTCTTTCCGCCCTCCATCAAGCCAAACTGCAAATTATCGGCATTTGCCACAAATTTCCTCTCATTTTTTCAGCATTTTTAAGCGCCGCTCCCGTTCACATTTTATTGCTCCGGCTTTTTCATTCCCTTGGGCTCACTTTCATTTGCATGTTTTCCCTTATTATACTATAATTTTCGTATATATCACAAAAGGGAGGACTGTTCATGACAAAGCGTCGTTTTATTCTTTCCCTGTTCTCCGGCCTTCTCATTTTCTCTCTTCTCTGCTCATCCGCTTTTGCCGTGGGCTCACTGCGTGATACGCCCTACACCCTTTCCATCCCCGGCGGCACACCGATATACGCCGGTCCCGGAACTTCTTACGGCAGAGCCGGCAGCGTGGATGAGGATGGCGTTTATACCATAGTTGAACAGCGCTCTGACGAAGCCGGCACGCTCTGGGGCAGGCTTAAATCCGGCGCGGGCTGGCTGCGGCTGAATATAAGTGCCGCTGCTGACTTTTCCGCGCCTTCCTCCGGCAAAGCCCTTCCATATACCGTCAGTCTTTCCGCTGACACACCCATCTACAGCCGCCCCGATGACGGTTTCGCGCCTGTGTCTTATGTGGGGGAGAAGGGCATTTATACCATTACCGAGGAAAGATGCGATGCCTCCGGCTCACTCTGGGGCAAACTCAAATCCGGTGCGGGCTGGGTATGTCTCCACCACGCTCAGTTACCTTCACATGAAACTCCCCCCTATAGTCTCGCCCTTTCCGCTTCCGCCGCCCTTTACAACGGCCCCGGCTACGACTCCGGTTTTCGCGGACTTCTGGACTATGACGGCGTGTACACCGTTTATGAGGAGGTCTGCGACTGGGAAGGCTTCATCTGGGGCAGGCTGGATACAAAGGGTCAGTTATGGATAAATCTGAGTGAGCATCGCCAGGTTAAGCCCCATTCCCCGATAGATATCAGCTTTGCCGACGCGCAGCTTCTCGAAAGCGGCAATTTCGTCTTTTTTGACGGCAGCAAGAGCGGCTATCCCAGCAAGCTGGCCTTCCGCGCCAATGAGGATCTTCATGACCTGTATCTTGCGGAGCTGGAGCCCGGCAGCTTTGAACCCAAAGAGCTTTTGTGCCACATCCCTTCCCTCTCCCAAACCTCCGCTTTTGTGGCCGCGCTGGACTTTCCCGGGGATCTGAGCTCCTACGCCGTCTATTTCACCGATTCCACCGGCAGCCACAGACTCTTTGAAATCTATCTGAGCGGACGGGACGTCTCTCTCATTTCAGAGGACATGACAGATCATCTCTCCTCCCCGGCATAATTAAAAGCTCACCATATAGGCATAAAAACAGGGCAAACCTATTCGGTTTGCCCTGTTTTAACATTTTTGAATTTTTTAACATTCATTCCGTGAATGAGCTTATTTCTTTTTCTTTCCGAAGATGCCGGACTTGCCGCTTAGCTCCTCGCCCATAGCCGAGGCAAACTGACGCAGCAGCTCCTTCTGGTTGGCGTTGAGCCCCTTGGGCACATCCACCGTGATGGTGACGAACTGGTCGCCTCGTCCGCTGCC
>JAFTXM010000063.1 GCA_017465025.1 Oscillospiraceae bacterium | reverse complement strand
GGGGCCTCCTTACAGTTCAATGTCACCGGATGCAGCGGAGGCTCCCTCAAGCAAGGGGCGTACTTTTGCAAGGAACGCATCCACCTGTTCCGGGCAGCGGCCAATGTAATCCTCCGGGTGCAGCAAGGTGCTGAGCTCTTCTTCGGTCATACCGAAAGCGGGCTCTGCCGCCAGTCGGTGAAGCAGGTCGCAGGCTTCGCCCTCCTTCATTCGTGCGGTGGCCGCGTGGGAACAGCGGCGAATAATCTCGTGAAGCTCCTGCCGGTCGCCGCCCCGCTTGACGGCCTCCATCATCAGATTTTCCGTGGCGATGAAGGGCAGATATACCCGCACAGTTTTGTCGATGACCTTTTCGTTTACCACAAGTCCACCAGTCACATTGTTGGCAAGACGCAGGATGGCATCGGCGCACAGGAAGCCCTCCGGCATGGAAATGCGGCGGTTGGCGGAATCATCCAAAGTGCGTTCCATCCATTGGACAGAAGCAGTCATGTGGGCGTTCATGGCGTCTGCCATCAGGTAGCGGGCCAGAGAGCAGAGGCGTTCCGAGCGCATGGGATTGCGCTTGTAGGCCATGGCGGAGGAGCCGATCTGGTTCTTCTCAAAGGGCTCTTCGATTTGACAGTCATGCTGCAAAAGGCGGATGTCATTTGCCATGCGATAGGCACTCTGCGCAATGGAGCTAAGGCAGTTCAGAATGCGGCTATCCACCTTCCGGGGATAGGTCTGCCCACAGACATCGAAGCAGCGGTCAAAGCCAAATTCTGCACTGATCTGACGGTTCATCTCGTCGATCTTGGCCGTGTCGCCATCAAAGAGGTCCATAAAGCTGGCCTCGGTGCCGGTGGTTCCCCGGCAGCCGAGGAACTTCATGTGATCCAGAACAAAATCCAGTTCCTCCAGATCGAAGAAAAAGTCCTGCATCCAGAGGGTGGCCCGCTTTCCGACCGTGACAAGCTGGGCAGGCTGGTAATGGGTATATCCCAGAGTGGGCATCGCTTTATATTCATCAGCAAAGGCTGCAAGGTTTTTAAGAACGCCCAGCAGCTCCCCACGCAGGTAGCGCAGACCGTCCCGATAGAGGATCAGATCGCCGTTGTCGGTCACATAACAGCTGGTGGCACCGAGATGGATAATGCCTGCTGCAGAGGGAGCGGCTTTGCCATAGGCATAGACATGAGCCATCACATCATGGCGCACTTCCTTTTCCCGCTGTGCAGCGCAGTCAAAATCAATGTCATCGACGTGCGCTTCCAGCTCCGCTACCTGCTCCGCCGTGATGGGCAGGCCAAGCTCATTCTCTGCCCGGGCCAGTGCCACCCAGAGCTTTCTCCATGTTTGAATACGCTTTTCTTGGGAGAACAGATGGAGCATATAATCTGAAGCATAGCGGGAGGACAGGGGAGATTCGTATTTTTCATACATGGCAGGGCCCTCTCTCACTCAACGGTGACAGACTTTGCTAAGTTCTTGGGCTTATCAATATCACAGCCATTTTCTTTGGCTACATAGTAGGCCAGAAGCTGTAAAGGGACGATTTCGACCACCGCCTGAAACAGCGGGTCAAGGTCGGGAATATAGATCACATCGTCTGCCTGCGCCAGTACCGCACGGTTGCCCTTTACAGCGAGAGCCAACACCTGTGCGCCGCGGGCTTTGACCTCCACAATGTTGTTCATAGTCTTTTCCGCAATGCGGCTGTTGCAGCAAAGGGCGATGACGCTCTGCCCCTCGTCGATCAGGGCGATAGTTCCGTGCTTCAGCTCACCGGCGGCATAGGCTTCCGCATGTATGTAGGAGATCTCCTTCATCTTCAAAGCACCTTCCAGTGCTACGGCGTAGTCGGTGTTGCGGCCAATATAGAACACAGAATGACCGGAATTGTACTTCTTCGCCAGCTGAGGCAGTGCAGTGTTCATGTCCAGCACCTGCTGGATCTTCTTCGGGATGGACTGAAGCTCACCGATCAGCCGGACATACTCCTGTTCCGGAAGAAGTTCCATGGTATGTGCCGCATACACGGCGAACAAATACAGCACAGAAAGCTGTGTGGTATATCCCTTCGTTGTGGCCACCGCGATCTCGGGACCGGCCCAGGTATACAGGGTGTGGTCAGCCAGTTTCGCGATGGTGCTGCCCACCACATTGACGATGGCCAGCGTCCTGGCCCCAAGGCTCTGGCATTCTTTCATAGCCGCAATGGTATCCGCCGTTTCACCCGACTGGGAGAGAACGATCAAAAGCGTGTCGCTGTCGATCTGGGGTTCACCGTATCGCAGCTCACTGGCCAACTGCACATCCACAGGGATATGGCACAGCTTTTCTATCGCGTATTTTCCCGCACACCCTGCGTAATACGCAGAGCCGCAGGCGGTGATCACGATTTTTCTTATACTACGAAGTTCCTCGGCTGTATAGCTGAAATCATCCAACTGGACATGGTTTTCATGAACTCTGGGAGCCAAAGCCGTCTTCACGGCACAGGGCTGCTCCATGATCTCTTTGAGCATGAAATGCTCATAACCGCCCTTTTCCGCCGCTTCGATACTCCATGTGATGCGGCTGACAGGTTTGTGAATGACCGCGCCGGTGCAATCATATACCGTGATGCTCTCCGATGTCAGCTCCGCAAACTCTCCGTCGTCCAGATACAGGGCGTTACGGGTATAGGCTACCAGCGCCGTCACGTCGGAGGCAAAGAAGTTTTCGCCCACACCAATACCCAGTATCAAGGGGCTGGCTTCCCGTACCGCTATGATTTTCCCCGGACAGTCGGCGCAGAGAACGCCGAGGGCATAGGAGCCTGTCAGTCTGGAAGTCGCTCGCATGACGGCTTCCTTAAAATCCCCATGGTAGTACATCTCAATCAGATGGACGATCACTTCTGTATCCGTTTGGCTGCTGAAGGTATAGCCGTTTGCGGTCAGTTCCTCCCGCAGAGCCATATAATTCTCGATGATGCCGTTATGAACCACAGAAAACCGCCCGTCACAGCTCATGTGGGGATGAGCATTGACATCTGTAGGAGCTCCATGTGTGGCCCAGCGGGTATGACCGATGCCGGAAAATCCGGGCAGAGTTTTTCCATCCTCCGTTTTCTCACAGAGGTTCGCAATTCTGCCGCTCACTTTGGATACCGAGATCACACCATCCTGCGCAACTGCGATCCCGGCAGAGTCATATCCGCGGTACTCCAGTTTCTTCAGCCCCTCCAGCAAAATGGGAGCTGCATTCTGCTTACCGGTAAATCCAACAATTCCGCACATAAGCCCTCCTGTTACCGCTTGATATACGCATCCCGTTCCGGGCCGACGGACACATAACCGATGCGGCATCCGATGGCCTGTTCCAGGTATTCCACATAGGCTTGTGCCTGCTTGGGCAGATCCTCCCAAGTGCGAACACCTGAAATGTCGCAGCCCCAGCCCTCCAGATATTCGATGACCGGCTCGGCATCTGACAGTGCTGCGGGGAAGGGGAATTTTTCGGTTTCTTTTCCATCTGTCACATATTTGGTACAGACAGGGATTCGATCCATGTAGCTGAGAACATCCAGCTTTGTCAGTGCGATGGTGGTTGCGCCCTGGGTCTGTACGCCGTAGCGGGTGGCCACAAGGTCGATGGGCCCTACACGGCGGGGTCGCCCGGTTTTGGCTCCGTATTCAAATCCTGCCTCACGCAGCGTCTCTGCTTCGGGTCCAAACCATTCACATACAAAAGGTCCTTCCCCAACGCAGGTGGAGTAGGCTTTCACCACGCCTATCACTTCGTCCAGCTTTGCAGAAGGCAGGCCGGAACCCACCGGCGCGTAGGCTGCAACCGCGTTGGAGGAGGTGGTGTAAGGATAGATGCCGTAATCCAAATCACGCAGCGCGCCCAACTGCGATTCAAACAGGATGCTCTTACCCTCGGCCTGAGCACTGAGCAGCCAGTCGCCGGTGTTGCAGATAAAGGGCTTCAGCTTGTCCCCATACTCGTGGAGATAGTCAAGCAACTCCCGCATGGTGTAGGGCTTCGCGCCGTAAACACCGGTCAGAGTCAGGTTTTTCCATTCAAGAAGATCTTCAAGATGACGCACCAGATAGTCCGGGTAGAACAGTTCCCCGGCCTGAATGGTCTTCTTCTGGTACTTGTCGGAGTAAAAAGGTGCAATGCCCTGTTTGGTGGAGCCGTACTTTTTATCCTTCAGCCGGTTCTCTTCCAGTTCGTCCAAAGCGATATGCCAGGGCAGCACCAGAGAGGCACGGTCGCTGATTTTCAGATTTTCGGGCGTGATGGAAACGCCATTGGCCCTGACACTTTCGATTTCAAGCCAAAGATTTTTCAGGTCCAGAGCGACACCGTTGCCCAGAATGTTAACAACACCCGGTCTGAAAATGCCGGAGGGAAGCAGATGCAACGCAAATTTTCCGTACTCATTGACAACGGTGTGGCCTGCGTTGCCGCCGCCCTGGTAGCGTACAACAACATCATAATCCTGGGTGAGCAGGTCCACCATGCGGCCTTTTCCTTCGTCACCCCAGTTGATTCCAACGATTGCACAGTTTTTCATCGCTTTAAGTGTTCCTTTCTGCCGCATACCAGCTGATCGTAAAGGGCTTCATAAGCTTTATACATACTTTTTGAAGAGTAAGCATTACGCAGACTTTCATAATCCGACGGCTCAAAACTGGTTTTCAACTGCAGCATTACGCTCTCTGCCAAGGCCTCAGTATCACCATAAGGGGCGAAGCGGCCCAGAGGAGCAGGCACAGTTTCTTTTGTGCCGCCTGTGTCGTAACCCGCCACCGGTGTACCGCAGCATACAGCTTCAAGGCAGGTAGTAGGCAGGTTCTCCATATCTGAACAGATAACAAAGCAGTCGGCCATGGAGTAATATTCGGCAAGCTGCTGCTGATTTTCCGTGTGAGCAAGAGGAATGATGTTTTCGGGAAAGCTGCCTCTGGCTTCGGCGGGACTCATCCCGATGAAAATAAATTTTATATTCTCATTTTCCAGTGCCTTCGCAAGTCGCAGCAGCTCTGCGCCGCCTTTATGGCTGCTCATTATACCGGGGGCTGCGGCGAGGACTATTTTTTTATTTTCTATACCGTGCTTTATTTTAAGGTGTTCATAAGCACGGGGATAAAAAATGCTTTTCGTGTCGATACCGTTGGGAATGACACGGATATCCTCGTTTTCTATAAGAGATTGTTTTATGCGGCTGGCAAGCCAGACTGAGGGAGAAACGATAAGCATGTTCTGCTTTTTAAGAAGGCCCAGCTTATCTGAAAGCATTTTTGCTGTAAAATCAAAAAAGAAAGTTTTGGGATAGTCGCTCAGGCATGGGCAGTTTCCGCAGCCTGTGCGCCAGTTTTCACAGCGGAGCGGGTGACCGCATTTGCCGGTGAAGGCAAATTCGCAGTGCATAGTATAGACCAAGGGTATATTGTGAGAGGAAATATAGTCAAAAAGTGGTCTTAAATTGACAAAATAAGCATGGGGCTCATGAAGATGTATGATATCCGGCTTGAAAGTATCCATAAATGCTATAAGCCGAGTGGTGGAGAAAGGAGAGAAGCAACCGGTCAGCCCGGTCAAACGGGTCAGAAGGGCGTGGAGTTTTGTCTCCCAGTCCAGACCGAACTTAAAAACGTTTTCCTCATTCCTTTTCCTGCCCCTGCCATAGCAGACGGCGGCCTCATGTCCTTCGGCCCGGGCGTGGGAGTATAACTCATACACGATTTTCCCGGTGCTGCCGCTGTTGAACAAAACATTGATGTAAAGTATTTTCAAATATCTTACTTCCTGACTTGAGATTCTCTGCTTATTTTCCGCTGTCACCGTAGTTTGCAAGCACACGGGCAGACGGGTCGTTCACGTCGCAGCCATCCCATGTCTTGTTTGGCATCCAAAAGTCAACTATCATTCCGCTCTGGCCGGGATAATGCTTTTCAAAAATCTCACGGTACAGTAAGGATTCCTTGGTAAAGGGACGGGCATGCTCGTAAGCCCGGCACTTTTCTTCAAACTCAGCATCGGTATAGCAGACCTCCGCAAATTTCTTGAGATAGTCCACCATAGAATGACCCACCGCGTCGGAAAATGCGGCTTTTTCGCGGTAAAGAATACTCTGGGGCAGATAGTCACCCTCAAAAGCATGGCGCAGCAGATATTTGCCCTTGCCGTACTTGTTCAGCTTCAGCTCCGGGTCGATGCTCATCACATACTCCACAAAATCCAGATCTCCGAAAGGCACACGGGCTTCAAGAGAGTTGACTGAGATGCAGCGGTCGGCCCTGAGCACATCGTACATATGCAATTCCCGGATACGCTTGACGGCCTCCTTCTGGAATTCCTCCGCAGATGGAGCAAAATCCGTATATTTATAGCCGAACAGTTCATCGCTTATCTCGCCTGTAAGCAAAACGCGAATGTCGGTCTGCTCGTGTATGGCCTTGCAGACCAGATACATGCCTATGCTTGCCCTGATGGTGGTAATATCGTATGTGCCGAGCAGTGCAATTACCGTTTCAAGTGAATAAATCACATCTTCCGGTGTCATATATACTTCCGTGTGTTCACTGCCGATATAGTCTGCCACTTCCTTTGCGTATTTCAAGTCGATGGCATCTTCACTCATGCCTATGGCAAAGGTGCGGATGGGCTTTTCGGAATACTTCTGCGCTACAGCACATACCAGAGAGGAGTCCAAACCGCCGCTGAGAAGAAAACCGACCTTAGCATCAGCGATCAGACGCTTTCTGATACCTGCGACCAGTTTTTCGCGTATATGGCCACATACAGTTTCCAGATCATCATGGCAGACTTCCTGAACGGCGCTTATGTCCCGATAGCAGATAAACTTTCCATCCTCGTAGTAGTGACCGGGAGGAAACGGCATGATTTTGTCGCATATCCCCACAAGGTTTTTGGCTTCACTGGCGAAAACAACAGCACCAGCGGCATCATAGCCGTAGTAAAGTGGGCGGATACCAATAGGATCTCTGGCGGCAATGAATTTGTTTTCTCTCCCGTCAAAAAGAATCAAAGCAAACTCCGCATCCAGCATCCGGAACATGGCCGCGCCGTATTCCATGTAAAGTGGGAGCAGGATTTCACAGTCTGAACCGCTTTGGAATGAATAGCCTTTTTTCTGAAGAATCTGTTTGATTCGCTCAAAACCGTAGATCTCACCATTGCAGACCACATAGCTTCCGTCCAGTTCAAAGGGCTGCATTCCTTCCGGCTGCAGGCCCATGATTGCCAGCCGGTGAAACCCGAGCAATCCCTTACCTGTATCAATGATATTGCTGTCATCGGGACCACGGGAAACGGTCTTGTCAAAGGCGGTTTTGAAAAGCTCAAATGAGGCGCCGTCGGAGCAATAAGCCATAATAGAACACATAATAATAACCTCTGATATTCAATTAACGCCGAACAGCAGATCACCGTAGCTGGGGAAGGGCCAATAGCTTTCGGCGCTTATAATTTCTGCCTCGTCAGCAACTTCTCTCAGTTCAGACATCTTCAAAAGTATTTCATCACGGATGTAGTTTGCCTCTTCCGTTACATTGCTGAGTGTTCTGAGCTTTGCGATTGCACCGTCCAGCGCGTCTGTTCTCTCGTCGATGCTGTCAACCATAGTTGCAAGTTTCTTTGCAAGCCTTTTCTCATAAGCGCAGCTTATTCCGGCATCCAGCGCCTTTTTCCTTGCCGCAGCATCGGCAACATCAGCCAGATAACGCTCAATAGCAGGCAGGATTTGCTTTCTCGCCATGTCGCTCATGGTCTGTGCCTCAATACATACCGTCTTGCAGTAGTTTTCCAGCATGATCTCATAACGTGAGCGAAGTTCCCTTTCGCTGTAAACACCGTGAGAGATGAGCATCTCCATATTCTTCTTTTTCAGCAGCTCTTCCATAGCATCCGGTGTGGTGCGCAGGTTCAAAAGGCCCCGTTTGTCAGTGGCCTCTTCTATCCAACTGTCGTCATAGCCGTTGCCGTTGAAGATGATGCGCTTGTGGTCTGTGATAACAGTCCTGATAAGTTCGTGCAGCGCAGTCTTGAAATCAGAAGCGCCTTCCAGTATGTCGGCATAAATCTTTAACGATTCGGCAACTGCGGTGTTGAGCATAATGTTTGCGCAGGCAATGGAGTTGGAGGAGCCCAGCATGCGGAACTCAAACTTGTTTCCTGTAAAAGCAAAAGGTGAGGTGCGGTTTCTGTCGGTGTTGTCCCGTATAAAACGGGGAAGACTGTCCACCCCCAGCTTTATTTTCTGCTTCTCTGTGCCCGGATAAGGTTTATCGCTTTCAATAGCCTCCAGCACGCCGGTCAGCTCGTCGCCCAGAAACATCGACACCACTGCGGGCGGTGCCTCGTTTGCGCCCAGACGGTGGTCGTTGCCAGCCGTGGCCACAGACGCGCGCAGCAGCCCCTGATAGTCATCAACAGCCTGAATCACGGCGCAAAGAAACAGTAAAAACTGTGCATTTTCATAGGGTGTATCCCCCGGGGAGAGCAGGTTTGCTCCGCTGTCCGTGGAGAGGGACCAGTTGTTATGCTTGCCGCTGCCGTTGACTCCGGCAAAGGGTTTTTCATGGAGCAGGCACACAAGGCCGTGGCGAGCGGCCACCTTCTGCATGATCTCCATTGTGAGCTGATTCTGGTCTGTAGCAATGTTGCTTGTAGTGTAGATTGGTGCAAGCTCATGCTGTGCCGGAGCCACTTCATTGTGCTCAGTCTTGGCGAAGATGCCCAGCTTCCACAGCTCCTCGTTCAAATCTTCCATATATGCTGCTACCCGGGGCTTGATTGCTCCAAAATAGTGGTCGTCCATTTCCTGACCCTTGGGAGGCTTTGCGCCGAAAAGGGTGCGGCCGGCATAGATAAGGTCCTTGCGCTTTTCATACATTTCTCTGTCAACAAGAAAGTACTCCTGCTCCGGGCCAACCGAGGGGACAACCCGCATGACCTTGTCATTGCCGAATAGCCTGAGTATGCGCAGCGCCTGCTTGTTAAGTGCTTCCATACTACGCAGAAGCGGGGTCTTCTTATCCAGCGCTTCGCCGCCGTAGGAGCAGAAGGCCGTGGGGATGCAGAGGGTTTTGCCCTTGATAAAAGCATAGCTTGTGGGATCCCAGGCGGTATAGCCTCTTGCCTCAAATGTGGCGCGCAAGCCACCTGAGGGGAAAGAAGAGGCGTCAGGCTCACCTTTGATAAGCTCCTTGCCGGAAAAATCCATAATCACGCGGCCATCCGGTGCCGGGGCAATAAAGCTGTCATGCTTTTCAGCGGTTATTCCTGTCAGGGGCTGAAACCAGTGGGTGAAGTGAGTAGCACCGTTCTCAACAGCCCAGTCCTTCATGGCGGAAGCCACGGAGTCGGCAAGGCCGGAGTCCAGCTTTTTACCCTGCTGGATGGTCTGCTTGAGGGAATTATATACATCAGGTGAAAGCCGGGCTTTCATTACCCTGTTATCAAAGACTTTGCTGCCAAAGTAGTCGGGAATACTCTTCATAAAAATCACCCTTTCGAGAATAAAAAAAGAGACAAAGACGCCAGAGCTTATGCTCTGAGACGTCTTTGTCTCTCAATGGGGCATAATATACGCCCGGTTTTTGGATTTGTCAAGAAGCGAAAATAAATTTTTCAGAAAAAACTTAATTGACAACTGCTGCTGTAATGTGATAAATTTCAGACATGGACGAAGGTGTTCACAGGGGATTGCTGCGCGCATTTCCGGCGAACCTTTCGTTTTTTCGTTTTTATAAAGGCTGGGTGAGTATATGAATTTTACAGTTGCAGAGGTTCTCCAGTATGTTAAAGAGGAGGACGTGAAGTTTATCCGTCTTGCGTTCTGCGATGTGTATGGCGAACAGAAAAATGTTGCTATTATGCCAAATGAGCTTGAGCGGGCCTTTGAGCACGGCATCGCCATAGATGCCTCCGCTATTGCAGGCTTTGGCGGTGAGGTGCGCTCGGACTTGTTTTTGCGTCCGGATCCCACTACGCTCTCACGTTTCCCGTGGCGGCCTGAGAGCGGCAAGGTGGTGCGTATGTTCTGCGATGTAAGCTATCCTGACGGCACAATACTTGAAACGGACACCCGCAGTATTCTGAAAAAAGCCGTTGCCGAGGCAAGGGAGTGCGGTCTGAGCTTTGACTTTGGTCCTGAGATGGAGTTCTACCTTTTCAAGACCGATGAGCAGGGCGAGGCTACCAACATTCCCTATGACAGAGCCGGGTATATGTCGGTGGCTCCCGAGGATAAGGGAGAGAACGTGCGCCGTGAAATATGCCTCACACTGGAGCAGATGGGTATTCTGCCTGAAAGCTCACACCATGAGGAGGGACCGGGGCAGAATGAAATTGACTTCCGCTATTCGGACGCTCTTTCTGCGGCGGACAACACTATCGCTTTCAGAAGTGTGGTTAAGACTGTGGCATGGCGCAGCGGGCTTCATGCAGACTTTTCGCCCAAGCCTCTCAAAGACCAGGCAGGCAGCGGCATGCATATAAATATTTCCGTAGGCGACAGTGCCCATCTATACAACGTGATTGCAGGCATAATGGATAAAATCCGGGAAATTACCGTTTTCCTCAACCCCTGTAAAAACTCCTATGAGCGTTTTGGCTCCGATAAGGCTCCCGTATATATTTCCTGGTCATCAGAAAACAGAAGTCAGCTTATACGCATCCCCGCAACCCACAAGGCTTATCCGAGAGCGGAGCTGCGCTCTCCCGATCCTATGGCAAATCCATATCTTGCCTTTGCTCTTTTGATTTACGCAGGAATTTACGGCATAAAAAATAAGCTGAATCCTCCACATTCCACAGACGTCAATCTCTACACCGCACCGGCAGAGTTCCTTTCCTGTTTTGAAAAACTGCCCTTGAGCCTTGAAGAGGCAGCGGTGGCCGCAGCATCCAGCGATTTTGTGCGTGAGCATCTGCCTCAAAGCGTTATCGACGCCTACTGCCAACGCTGAACCGGATAACAGCCTGAAAGAAAGGAGGGGGCAGACTTGGTTTTTCAGGAAAAGACCTACAGTGTTCTCCTTGTGTCCGCACAGGAAAAATTCAATACCGCCATCTTTGAACTGCTCCCTATGACTGACTACTGGCCCTGTGATACCGTCTCCAGTGTTTCAGCTGCAAAGCGCCGTCTGGCAGAGCAAAACTACGATATCGTAATAATCAATGCGCCCCTGCCCGACGACTTTGGAATGAGGCTTGCCATTGATATATGCACAGAGAGCGGAGCCGGAGTTTTGCTTTTGGTGAAGAGTGAAATGTTTGAGAGCATATGCGCCAAGACTGAGCCCTATGGCGTGGTCCCGCTTCCCAGACCCACAAACCGGCAGATGGTTTCTCAGGCTCTGCATGTGCTCAGAGCCACCAGAGAACGCATGCGCCGCATGGAGGCAAAGCAGGCCACGGTCGAGGAAAAAATAGAGGAGATCCGCCTTGTCAACCGTGCCAAATGGCTGCTTATTGAATGCCTGAGCATGACCGAAGGCGAAGCTCACCGCTATATTGAAAAGCAGTCCATGGATATGCGTATTTCAAGGAGAGAAGTGGCTGAGAACGTCATTAGGACATATAAATAGTGGGGCACTCCATGGCGGATTTGTAAAATTGGCTATTGACAAATCATACATTTTGGAGTTATTATCAACCTATCAAACGGGTAGGTAAAACGGAAAGGAGATATGGACATGAAGATGAACCTTATTGATGTCATCATGAAGATGGGCATGGCATGTATGTGCCTGGTCTTTTTGCGTTCATTTTTCGATTCGATCTCCATCTCAGATGCTTAAACTCAGGCTGTCTGATTATCTACGGCTTGCGATATATTCTGACCGGGAGACCCTATCGGGTTTCCCGGTCTTTTTTTTAGAAAGGAGCTCTGTATGAAAAACCATCTTGAGCAGCTTGTCAGAGCCAATTACCGCTCTGGCCGAATGTGTCCCGGCAAAGAATCATGGCGGTAAAACAAAAATAACATTTAGGAGGATAATACAATGTCTCATATTTACACATCTGCCGATCAGCTCATCGGCAAAACTCCGCTTCTGGAGCTGAGCAATATTGAAAAGCAGTACGGCCTGAAGGCAAGAATTCTTGCAAAGCTGGAGTATTTCAACCCCGCCGGCTCCGTCAAGGACCGCATCGCCAAAGCAATCATTGACGACGCTGAGGCCAAGGGTAAGCTTTCAAAGGGCTCGGTGATCATAGAGCCCACCTCCGGCAACACCGGCATCGGCCTTGCTTCCGTGGCAGCCGCCCGGGGCTACCGGATTATTCTCGTCATGCCGGAAACCATGAGTGTGGAACGACGCCAGCTGATGAAGGCTTACGGTGCCGAGCTTGTTCTGACCGAAGGAGCAAAGGGCATGAAGGGCGCCATCGCAAAGGCAGAGGAACTGGCTACCAAAATCCCCAACAGCTTTATTCCAGGCCAGTTTGTCAATCCTGCAAACCCCGGAGCACATCGGGAAAGCACCGGCCCTGAAATCTATGAGGACACCGACGGTAAGGTGGATATCTTCGTAGCGGGTGTCGGTACGGGCGGCACAGTTACCGGCGTGGGAGAATATCTCAAGTCCAAAAATCCCGGCGTTAAGGTGGTCGCCGTTGAGCCTGCCACATCTGCCGTTCTTTCCACCGGCGTTGCAGGCCCCCACAAAATTCAGGGCATCGGTGCCGGCTTTATACCCGATGTTCTGAACACCAAAATCTATGATGAGATAATTCCTGTTTCCAATGAAGATGCCTTTGCCACCGGTAAGCTGATAGGAAGAAGCGAGGGCGTTCTGGTGGGTATTTCTTCCGGAGCTGCCACATTTGCTGCCATAGAGCTTGCCAAGCGCCCCGAAAATGCAGGCAAAACCATCGTGGTTTTGCTGCCCGATACCGGAGACCGCTACCTGTCCACAGCGCTGTTTGATGACTGACAATGTATGCCTGCAAGATGCTCGCAGGGCGCTGATTGCAATGAGCGGGGGAGTGGACTCCTCTTTGGCAGCCAAGCTCATGCTTGACCAGGGCTATGACTGCATCGGCTGCACCATGAAACTCTATCAAAATGAGGATGCAGGAATAGACCGCTCACGCACCTGCTGTTCTCTCGATGATGTGGAGGATGCCAGAAGTGTAGCTTATAAGCTCAAAATCCCGTATTATGTTTTCAACTTCACAGAGGATTTTCGCAAAAAAGTAATATGCAAATTTGTTGAGAGCTACCGCAATGGAGTCACACCAAACCCGTGTATCGATTGTAACCGATACATAAAATTTGATAAGCTCTACACGCGGGCGAAGATTTTGGGCTGCAGCTGGCTTGTTACCGGCCATTATGCAAGAATTGAGGAGCATGATGGCAGCTTTCTGCTTAAGAAAGCACTGGATGAGACAAAAGACCAAAGCTATGTTCTTTACACCATGACACAGGAACAGCTTGCGCGCACAAAGTTTCCGCTGGGATCCTTACATAAGACTGAGGTTAGAAGGCTTGCAAAGCAAAATGGTTTTATAAACTCGGACAAGCCTGACAGTCAGGACATCTGCTTTGTACCCGACGGGGATTATGCAAGGCTTATTCAATTGCACACACAAAAAGCTCTGCTAACAGGATTCTTTGTGGATAAGCAGGGAAATGTACTTGGCCACCATAAAGGAATAGTTCATTATACCGTCGGCCAGCGGAAAGGTCTTGGCATTTCCTCTGACCGCCGGCTGTATGTATGCGCGATCGATCCTCAAGACGAAACCGTTGTTATTGGGCATGAATCTGATTTGTATGGCAGAGAAGTTGAACTGTCTGATTTCAACTGGATCAGTGGAAAAGTCCCTGATACCGGTTTGCGGTGTAAAGCAAAGATCCGATACCGCCATAAGGAACAGCCGGCATATGCGGTGCCAATAGGCGATGATAAAGTCCGCATTATCTTCGATACCCCACAAAGGGCAATAACACCCGGGCAGGCGGCGGTGCTGTATGATGGGGACATTGTTTTGGGCGGAGGGACCATTGTATCAGCTGCAACTTGATTTACCTACCAACGTTATAGTATAATTGAGAAAATAACGGAAAGGCGGGTTGCCGGCATGATGATTTCCACAAGAGGAAGATATGCTCTTCGGGTAATGATAGACCTTGCGGAACAAAGTGGTGAGGGATACGTACCTATGAAAAAGGTTGCAGAACGACAGGGAATTTCTCTTAAATATCTGGAGCAGATTCTGCCCGCGCTCTCTAAAAACAATATGATTGAGGGTGTGCACGGCAAGGGCGGCGGATATCGGCTCAGCAGAAAGCCGGAGGAGTATACAGTTGGTGAGATTCTGCGCCTGACCGAGGGTGAGCTCGCACCGGTAGCCTGTCTTGAAACTGGAGCTGCCCCATGCAGCCGCAAAGAAAACTGTAAAACACTCTCCATGTGGAGCGGCTTCTTTCAACTGACCAACGAGTACTTTGACGGTATCACGATTGCTGATTTAGTAGGCAGCGACCGCTCGGGAAAATAGTCGTTTAAAAAACGCAGATTACCTATTGACAAGGTAGGTAAGCAGTGCTATAATCCGACCATAATTTAATAAGCCAAACCGTTGAAGCGGAGATAACGGCAATGATGCCTCTACAGAGAGCCCGTGGCGCTGAGAGTCGGGTGAGAAACAAGTTGTCAAATGGACCGCTGAGGGCGCAGTCAAAGACTTCGGTCAAGTATTCTGCGACGTGTGGGCATACGTCAGTTGCCGGGGGTATGTTG
>JAFTXM010000062.1 GCA_017465025.1 Oscillospiraceae bacterium | reverse complement strand
CCTGCACCAAATGCGATATATATGGCATCGGCAAGGGCCTCGCTGTCAAGCTCAAGCTGTCCTGCGCCCTTGGTCAGCACCAGTGCGGAGTTTTCCTCATCCACAGTATAAGCCCCGTCGCCCAGCACTATGTTCAGCTCCTCAATGCCCTGCTCAACGGTGGAGAGGACATAATCCCTCTTCTGCACAAGACTCTTTTCGTTCACGTCCACCGGACGGAAGAAGCAGTCCACATAGGAGAGAAGGTTTTTGTACCAGTTGCGCTCATGCCCGTGGGCATAGGCCGCCTCAACAGCCTCGTCCACCGTGAGCCTTGCACCGGCCTGACAGGGGTCTACTTCAAATATGCTGCGGGCCAGAAGGGATACTTCCAGCATCCGGGAATTTTCTTCCCATCCGCTTGCAATGATTGCCGCTTTGGCCTCGTCCTTTGTCATATCGCCTACAGCCACCCCGTCCACATATACATTGGGCAGAATGTTGGGCATATGGCTCACGAAGAAGGCCGCCACCGTCACGCCGATTGCCAGCAGCACCACAAGCGTTGCAATTATGATAAGCGTGATCTTGGCTTTGCGGCGGCGTTCGCGTTTTGCGGCGGCGCGCCTTGCGGCCCTGTCGTACACCGGCGGTTCATCGTCATAGTCCGGCTCGTAATAGCCCTGATACTCAACGATGTCATCCTGCGGGTACGCCCTGCGGCCGCGCCGTGATACGCTCAGCTCCTCGCGCTCATCGTAGTCACTGTAGTCATCATAAGCGTCATAGCCGTCACGGTAATAGCCCTGCTCATCGTAGTAGCCCTCGCCGCCGGATTCCGGCATTTCGTCGTAATAGAATCTGTCGTCCTCGTAGACCGGCTCGCGCCTTTCGGTTCTGACAAGCTGATCTTTTTTGCTGCTGCGAGTGCTCTTTCCTCTTTTGTTGGGAGTCTTTTTTTCTCTCACTAAAGTAACCTCGCCAGTAATAGATTTTTTATTTCAGGCTTTTTTCGGTCTGCTGCTGATAAAGCTCCTCAAAAAGCTCGTATTCGCCCATGGGCAGATCAAGCTCCTGCTTGATTTCAAAATGCTCGTCCTCTTCAAGAAGCCATGGTGTACCCTCAAGGCGGCCCGTTGCCTGCACCTCAAGGAGAATACCGATAAGGGTGTTGGACATGAGAAAACCGGGTACGGTGAAATGCCAGCGTCCATTGGTCTGCTCGGCCCAGCCCTTCTTCTCAAAGGCCCTCAGTGCCTTTGCCATAGGCTTCCAGTCACACTGGCAGCGCATCCTGTAGTCTCTTTCCGAGATACCCCTTGAGGTACGCATTGCCAGCATCACATATTCCACCGCTCTTTCCAGCGGGTCAATGTTATTGTACTCATCCACTATGCTCACATCCCTGTACACAGCGGAAATATACTGCTTCAAGTCTTTCACATAGCTGTAGCGGAGATTGCCCACACTGGAGTGGGCGCCGGGGCCAAAGCCCATATAGTCGTCCATGTTCCAGTATTTGAGATTGTGCTTTGACTCAAAGCCGGGCGCACAGAAGTTTGAAACCTCATAGTGGCGGTAGCCGTAGCGCTTTAGCATTTCGGCAGCGTAGGAGTACATATCCGCCTGCTCGTCGTCATCGGGCAGGATGGGAGAGCCCTTGTACTCCTTGTACATCCTCGTGCCTTCCTCAAGCTTCAGACCGTAGCAGGAGATATGCTCCGGGTGCAGCTCCACGATCTTCTGCAAAGTCTCTGCCCAGTCGCTTTTGGTCTGGCTGGGCAGGCCGTACATAAGGTCTATGCTTAT
Organism: Oscillospiraceae bacterium; assembly: GCA_017465025.1. Lineage (GTDB taxonomy): Bacteria > Bacillota > Clostridia > Oscillospirales > Oscillospiraceae > Limivicinus. The sequence continues at coordinate 18,533 of JAFTXM010000062.1, read as the reverse complement.
GTTGTCAAAGCCTGCTCTGCGGGCCATGGTGTAGGCGTACACCGCCTGCTGGAAGTTGTGCCTGCGGCCTATCATCTTGAGAAGGTCGTTGTTTGTGGCCTGCACGCCTATGGACAGGCGGTTCACACCCTCTGCCCGAAGAGCCTTAAGCTCGTCCAGCTTCATGCTGTCGGGGTTGCACTCCACTGTGACCTCCGCATCAAGGCGCACATTGCCGTTTAATTTGAGGGCGTTGAATATCTCAATAATGCGCTCTGCCCCGTAGTAGCTGGGTGTGCCGCCGCCAAAGTATATGGTGTCCACCTGATAGTCCTTGATGGAGCGGGCGGACTCATCCAGATGCTTCAAAAGCGCGTCCTGATAGTCGGGCATGATATATTCACAATGGGCAAGTGAGTAGAAATCACAGTAGGCGCACTTGCTGGCGCAGAATGGGACATGGATATATATTCCAAGCCTTTTGTCCTTCATATATCTGTCTCCGGAAAATAATACTGATTATTTCAGAAAAGCTCGCTTACAAGCCCCACGAATGCTGCCGGGTCCTCGATCTCCACACCGGCCATCATCTGGGACATGGTGGAGAGTATGCGTGCAAGCTTTGCGGCCTTGTCGCGGTCCTTTTCGTAGGCTTCCTTCAATGCGGTTACGGCGGGGTGCTCAATGTTCAGCTCCAGCACGCGGTTTGCGCGCACCTTGCGCATCTCCTCACTGGGGCCGCGGCGGAAGTATTTTTCCATCTCAAGGGTGATGCCGCCCTCTGTGGTCAGGGCGCAGGGCATATCGCCCAGCTTGTTGGAAAGTCTGGCGCGGACGATATCCTCACCCAGAGACTCCTTCACAAAGTCCAGAAGCCCGCGGTTTTCAATGTCCAGCTCCTCGGCGGCCTTCTTGTCCTCCTCGCTGTCAAAGCCAAGGTCATCGGTCACAACGTTGCAGAAGGTCTTGCCGTCCTGCTCACGGAGAGACTCCAGCACCATCTCGTCCAGAGGGCTTGTAAGATAGATAAGCTCGTAGCCGCGCTTTTTCACCTCGGAGCACTGGGGCAGGCTCATGGCGTGCTTTACAGTGTCGGCAGAGGCAAAGTAAATGGCCTTCTGGCTCTCGGGCATATTCTCCACATACTCCTTGAGGGTGATCTGCCTGTCCTCAGAGGTGTAGAAGATGAGAAGGTCGCGGAGGAAATCCTTGTATCTGCCGTACTCGTCGCAAACGCCGCACTTGAGGTGCACGCCGAAGTTGCGGTAAAACTCCTCGTACTTGGGCTTGTCGTCCCGCAGCATTTTTTCAAGCTCGCCCTTGATGCGCTTTTCGATGTTCTGGCCTATGATGCGAAGCTGCCTGTCGTGCTGAAGTATCTCGCGGGAGATGTTCAGGGAAAGGTCGGGAGAGTCCACAACGCCCCGGACAAACTCAAAGTACTCCTTCACAAGCTTGTCGCACTTTTCCATTATCATAACGCCGTTGGAGTAGAGTGTGATGCCGCCCTTGTTATCGCCGGTAAAGGCGTTTTCATTCTCCTCACCGGGCACAAAAAGCATGGCCTTGTAGCTGACAGCGCCTTCGGCGTTTATGCGCACAAGGGCGCAGGGGTCCTTGCGGTCTCTGTGCTTTTCCTTGTACCATGCAATGCAGTCATCGTCGGTCACTTCGCTCTTGCTGCGCTGCCAGATGGGGATCATGCTGTTGACAGTCTCGTTCTCTGTGACCATCCTGTACTCATACTTGGGGGAGCCGTCATCGTACTTCTCGCCGGTCTCAAAGCGCTCCTGATGCTCAATATCCATCTTTATGGGCCAGCGCACATAGTCGGAGTATTTTTTCACCAGAGCCTTCAGCTTCCATACCTCAAGGAAGCTGCCGTAAATCTCTTCCTCGCTGTCGGCCTTGATGTGCATGACAACGTCCGTGCCGACCTTATTTTTGTCACAGTTGGTCACGGTGTAGCCGTCCGCGCCGGTACTCTCCCACTTGACGCCCTGAGTCTCGCCGTACTTGCGGGTGTATACAGTCACCTTGTCGGCCACCATGAAAGCGGAGTAGAAGCCCACGCCGAACTGACCGATGATGGAAATATCCTCACCGGCCTTGTTGTCCTCAGCCATCTCACCCTTGAACTGGTAAGAGCCGCTCTTGGCGATAACGCCCAGATTGTTCTCGCACTCATCTATGCTCATGCCGATGCCGTTGTCGCGGACGGTGATGGTGCGCGCTTCCTTGTCAACAATGATGTCTATTCTGAAATCATCCCTGTTAAGCCCCACCTGATCGTCGGTGAGAGACTGATAGCACAGCTTATCTATAGCGTCGGATGCGTTGGAGATTATTTCACGCAGGAATATCTCTTTATTGGTGTATATGGAATTTATCATCAGGTCCAAAAGGCGCTTGGACTCTGCCTTGAACTGCTTTTTTGCCATTATCGCATAAACCTCCAATTTAAGATTTTCATTAATAATCAATTATAGCACAATTTGTCCCGATTTCAACAATTCATTGCGCCTTGGCACTCAAAAAATATTGATTTGATTTTTTGAAGTATAAATATACGAAAATAGAGCTTTTTATCGCTCTCCATTGACTTTTGATGTGCGCGGTGTTAGATTATTGTCAAGCATGAAATGCTCATATTAAAAAACATAAGGACGTGATTTTTTGAAGCTCACACCTGAACAGCAGGCTCTGCTCAACGGCGAAAAGGGCGAAGTCATGGCCAAGGTCGTAAAGACCCTTGTCATGTACGGCGAAACCTTCGGAGCGGAGCGTATGGTTCCCGTCACCAGCAAATTCGGCCACACCGTTATTTCCTTCGGTCTTAAGATCATGAAGCCCGTCTATGAGCTCTATGATCAGCTCATCGAGGCCGGCCTTGTCTCCGACCAGAAGTTCACCGCCGACCCCAGACCTGTGGACCCCAATGTTCCCGCATCCTTCATTGAAAAGCTTGTTTTCAACAAGTTCATGTACACCGAGCAGGCCCGTTTTGAAAAGCAGATGGAGAAGCTGGGCCTTATCGACGATGACAGCTTTACCTGCGCCTGCTATCTGGATCAGGTCAACAACAAGCCCCTCAAGGGCGAAGTTCTCTCCTGGGCCGAGTCCTCTGCTGTTGTGTATGCAAACTCTGTTCTGGGTGCAAAGTGCAACCGCAACTCCGGCATTATCGAGCTGATGGGCTCCATCGCAGGCTTTGTGCCTGAGTTCGGCCTTCTCACCGACGAGGGCCGCAAGGCCACATGGATAGTTGAGGTCAAGTGCGAAAAGCGCCCCGAGCCTCAGCTTTTAGGCTCTGCCATCGGCATGAAGGTCATGGAGGATGTGCCCTATATCAAGGGCATGGAGAAGTGGCTGGGCACCGAGCTTAACGATGAGGTCTGCACCTACCTCAAGGACTTTGGTGCTGCCACCGCCTCCAACGGCGCAGTCGGTCTTTACCATATCGAAAATCTCACTCCCGAAGCCGTGGAGCAGGGCGAAGCTCTCATCAAGGAGGGCGCAAAGGTCTATGTTATAGACGATGCCGAGCTTCAGCGCGTTCAGGATAACTACCCCGTTGTCTGGAAGGACATCAACGCAAAGCCCCAGCTGTGCTTCGTTGGCTGCCCCCACATGACCTACAGGCAGCTTTGCGACTGGACAGAGGCCGTGGAAAAGGGCCTTGAGGCGAACGGCCTTTCCAAGGTCGCTATCCCCACCGTGTTCACCGCTCCCTCCGCCGTCATCAAGGAGTTTGAAAAGACTGTGCTTTATGCAAAGCTCAAGTCCATGGGCATTGTACTCAGCTACATCTGCCCCCTTATGTACATGAACAATCCTCTCGTCAAGAAAAAAGCGGTCATTACCTCCTCCAATAAGCTCCGCACCTACACCACCGCCAGATACTACACCGAGGCCCAGATCCTCGACATGATCACCGGCAAGGAGGTAAAGTGATGAAACAGTTCAAAGGACGCGTAATAGTTCCCGGCACCTGCACTGCCGAAGCTCTTGTCAGTAAGGGCGGCTTCAACACCCTCGCCAGCTACCAGACCCCCATGCTTCTGGGCGACAAGCAGGTCAAGTGCAGCGACCAGAATAACCCCGACCTCTACAAAAAGCCCATGATAGGCAAGGCTCTCTGCCTGCCCATGACCATCGGCTCCACCACCGGCGGCATGGTGCTCTACACCGTGTGCGCTCTGGGCAAGCAGCCCGCCTGCATGCTTTTCTCCATGCCCATCGACTCTCTGGCAGCCTCCGGCGCCATCCTTGGCGATGTGTGGACTGAGGCAAAGATGCCCGTTGTGGATATGCTGGGCGATGAGTTTCTTGAGTATGCCCAGACCGGCATGACCATCACCGTCAAGGAAGACGGCGTTGTGGAAGTCGGCTGATTTACCAAAGCATGAAAAAAGCAGCATCCACTTTGATAGTGGATGCTGCTTTTTTGTCGTAGTTTATATACCTATTCCGCTATTTGCCCTGCAAATTCCTCATCATCAAAGGCGAAAAACTCCACTTTTCCGCAAAGCTCACAGCGGAATATATTCATTGTAACGGAGCCGCTTATAAGCCGGTTCAAATCGCTGAAAAAATAAGTCTCTTCGCCCAGCTTGAATGTTGCCTTGCCGTAGTTCAGCATTTGCCCGCCGCATCTTAAGCAGGTCATGCCGGAAACTCTTTTCTCCTTATCCGCTTTGCGGCTCTCGTCTTCCACTTGCTGTGCTTGACGAACATTCTCCAGATAGCTTCGCAGCTCATCGGCATTTTCAGCCCGCCCCGAGCTTAAAGCGGCTTCGGCTCTCTCCGCGGCGGAAAGTTTTTCGTACTGTGGGTAACAATCCTTACACAGAACTTGATTTGTGTTTCCGCAATACAGTTTCTTTTTGTTCAGAAGCCCCAATTCAGCTCCGCAAAAAATACATCTGTCGTCCATAGTATAGCTCCTTACAATTCGGTACGGATAGCTGTGCCTATGTGCTTATCCTGTCTCCACTGTGGGGCAGTGCCATCATCAGCCCAGTATTCGTCCATGGAAATTATCTTGCCTTGCCGGGTTCTTATAAACGATACCACATGGAAAAATGCGCTTTTGTCCTTGGGATAGACCCTTATCGCGGCAATGTACAGTTCATCCAATACCTCAAGCCGCTCAAGCTCCCCGTCCCAATCGCCGGGATATTCGCAGTTTGCCACAATGTACTCATCAACTGTAAAACGCTCATTGCTGCAATGCCAGTTTACATACGCATCCTCGTGAAAGTAGCTTCTTATTGCACTCTCATCCTGTGCCAGCACAGCTTTTATAAAATGGTGTATATCCATGATAAAAACCTCACCAAACGGCTTTTTGACCGTATTTATTTTATATTAACATGTACAGCGGGACTTTACAAGAAATTGCACAGTATATGAATATGAAGTTTTTGCGCCTGTTCAAATCAAGGCCGGTAAGCTCTTCACGCTCTTGTGTTTTTCACTTTTTCAAGTATAATAGGAAAAGAAAAACAATGGAGGACAAAAGATGAAAGCAATAGTCAGTGTTTTCGCCAAGGACACCAAGGGCATCACCGCCTATGTTACAGCCCTTCTGGCGGAAAAAGAGATAAACATACTGGACATCAGCCAGACCCTCATGCAGGAGTATTTTGCCATGATAATGCTGGTGGACCTTGCCGACTGCACCGTAGCCTTTGACGTGCTGGCAAGCCACCTGAAAGAGAAGGGCGCAGAGCGCTCTCTGGATATCCACATCCAGCGTCAGGATATTTTCGAAGTAATGCACAGGGTCTGAGGAAAAGCACATGAGCTATCTTTTGAACAGCAGTGAGATACTGCAAACCATAGAGATGATAGACCAGCAGCATCTGGACGTGCGTACAGTCACCATGGGCATAAATCTTTTAGACTGCGCCGACACCGGCATGGAGGCATGCTGCACCAAGGTCTATGATAAAATATGCCGGTCAGCGGAAAATCTGGTGGAAAGCTGCTGCACCATTGAGCGGGAGTTTGGCATACCCATCGTCAATAAGCGCGTCTCCGTCACGCCCATATCCCTTGTGGCGGCCTCTTGCCTTGAGGACGATTACACCCCTCTTGCCCATACTTTGGACAAGGCTGCCGCCGCCGTGGGCATAAACTTTATCGGCGGCTTTTCCGCCCTTGCCCACAAGGGCTTTACAAAAAGCGATTTGAGACTTATAAACTCCATCCCCCGCGCCCTGACGGAAACCGGAATAGTCTGCTCCAGTGTGAATGTGGCCTCTACAAAAGCCGGTATCAATATGGACGCGGTGGCTCTCATGGGCAAAATCATCCGTGAAACTGCGGATATTGACCCTATGGGCTGCGCCAAGCTTGTGGTCTTTGCCAATGCGGTGGAGGATAACCCCTTCATGGCCGGCGCTTTCCACGGCGTGGGCGAGCCGGAGTGCGTTATCAATGTGGGCGTATCCGGCCCCGGTGTTGTGGCCCATGCTCTCAAAGCCTGCAAGGGCGAGAGCTTTGACGTGGTGGCTGAGACTGTCAAGCGCACCGCCTTCAAGATAACCCGCATGGGTCAGCTCGTGGGTCAGGAGGCTTCCAAGCGTCTGGGCGTGCCCTTCGGCGTGGTTGATCTGTCCCTTGCGCCCACTCCCGCAATCGGCGACAGCGTTGCCGAGATACTTGAGATAATGGGCCTTGAAAAGTGCGGCATCCACGGCACAACCGCGGCCCTTGCCCTTTTGAACGATGCTGTTAAAAAAGGCGGCGTCATGGCTTCCGGTCATGTGGGCGGCCTTTCCGGCGCTTTCATCCCCGTGTCCGAGGATGCGGGCATGATCTCCGCTGTGGAGTGCGGCACTCTCTGTCTTGACAAGCTTGAGGCCATGACCTGCGTGTGCTCCGTGGGCCTTGACATGATAGCCGTCCCCGGTGATACCAGCGCTGACACCATCTCCGCCATCATTGCCGATGAGGCCGCTATCGGCGTTGTAAATAACAAGACCACCGCCGTCCGCCTCATTCCCGCCACCGGCAAAAAAGTAGGCGAGCGGATAGACTTCGGCGGGCTTCTTGGCAGCGCGCCCGTTATGCCCATCCATGAAGGCTCAGCCGCTGAATTTGTTGCCCGCGGCGGACGCATCCCCGCACCTCTCCACAGCCTGAGAAACTGAGAAACTTTCAAAATGCTCCCCGCCGGGGAGCATTTTTTCATGCATATTCCGGTAAAAGCTGCAAATAATAGCTCCAGATAGCCAATTTTGGAGGTTTTACCATGAATATGAAAGCTTCAAAGGCTCGCCGCGGCCTTTATATCCTCGTTTTCTCCATCCTGCTGTGCAATCTGCTCTCTGCTCTTGCGCCCGCTGTGCACGCCGCAGAGATGGGCAGCATTGCCGTTGAGAAAAACTGGCAGACCAGGGGCAATGCCCTGCCCCAGTCCATTACCCTCTACCTCAAAAACGGCGAAGCCACCGTCAGCACCCTTGTTATGAGCAATGCAAACGCCGGACAGAATGGCGAGTGGACGGGCAGCTTTGAAAATGTGCCCTTGTACGATGATAAAGGCCGCCCCATTGAGTATACCGTCTCGGAAATGTGGCTTGAGGGCTACGACTTTTCCGTGCTGCGCCAGCCCAAGGCAGAGAGCATAGAGATAAAAGAAATTGGCGAGAAGATCACCCCTGCCAGCGAAAGCCGCTACAGCGTGGGCAGCGCCAATATGATAGTCGCCAACAAGGGCGGGGACTACTATCTCTGGACTGAAAGCGCCCTCAGCGACCCCCAGAAAACCCGCCTGCTCGCCTCCATAAACCAAGCCGGATTGCAGGGCTTCGGCAAGGACTTGAGCCTTTCAAATACGGCCTTTCAAAGCGGCCTGCCCGCTTACTTTGACGCAGGCGTGACCGTGGGCAGCGACAGCGGCGGAGTTTACGTGGATTTTGAAAAGACAAATGTATGGAGTCTTTTCTACGCCGGTGTGTATGAGATACAGCGCGCCCAGAGCGCTGTGGTGCTGAATACCGCCACAGCCGCCGCCACCCCCACACCATCTGCAAGTCCTGTTGTCAGCCCTACACCCACCATACAGCCCAGTCCGAAACCCTCCGCCCCGCCTGAAACCGGCAACACCGGCATTGAATGGGTCTGCACCATGCTGTCAGCCTCGCTGCTGGCGTTTTTCATCCTTGTAAGAAAACTCAAAGCCATTTGGTAAGAAAAACGGCTCCCACGCATTGCAAAATGCGTTGGGAGCTGTTATTATATGTCGCGTTGAAAACAGGAAAGAAGGTAATGAATATGAATACCGATAAAAAAATAAGCAGACCCATAGCTCTTTTGCCAATAGGCGTGTTTCTCGTTTTGTATCTGGGCATGGGCCTTGTGTTTGAGTACATACTCAAGATAGAGATGGGCTTTTACAATATCCCTATCGTGGTGGTCTTCCTTATAGCGCTGACGGTGGCCTGCTTCCAGAACCGCGCCCTCTCCTTTGATGAAAAGCTGGTGGTGATGGCAAAGGGCGTTGGCAATAAGGACATCTTCACCATGATCCTCATTTTCCTTGCCGCGGGCGTCTTTGTAGGCGTTACCGGCAGAAGCAGCGCCGAAGCCGTGGCCTACTTCCTTTTGTCCGTCACTCCCGCATGGGCCGCTGTAGCCATTCTCTTTATCGCTGCCTGCTTTGTATCCACCGCAATGGGTACCTCCGTGGGCACCATCACTCTCCTTACCCCCATCGCCGTGGCAGTCGCCAAGGTCTCCGGCTTCTCTCTGCCCCTTTGTATCGGCTCTGTCATGGGCGGCGCCATGTTCGGCGACAACCTCTCCTTTATCTCTGACACCACCATCGCCGCCTGCAACTCTCAGGGCTGCCAGATGAAGGACAAGTTCCGGGCAAACTTCAAGATAGCTCTCCCCGCCGCTCTTGTCACTCTTGTAATTATCCTTGTAATGTCCTTCTCCTCCGGCATCGAGCAGATTGAGTGCCCTGAGTATAATCTCATGCTGCTCATCCCTTACGTTCTGGTGCTTATCGGCGGCATTGCGGGCATCAATGTTTTTGCGGTGCTGCTTGTGGGTATAGTTTCCGGCATTATCATCACCCTTGCCACCGGCACTACCGATGTCATGAATCTGCTTGGCAATATGGGCTCCGGCGCTTCCGGCATGTTTGAGACTATCATGGTCACCGTTCTCGTCTCCGCCATGTGCGCCCTCATCCGTGAGTTTGGCGGCTTTGAGGCACTTTTGAGCTTCATTCGCAGAGTATTCAAGGGCCGTGTGGGCGGCAGACTTGGTGTCGGCCTTCTGGTTGGCGCAATGGACATTGCCACTGCCAACAACACCGTTGCCATCGTCATGGCAGGCCCCATCGCCAGAGAGATAAGCGAGGAGTACGAGATTTCCCCCAAGGAAGCAGCTTCTTTGCTTGACACCTTCTCCTGCGTGTTCCAGGGCATTATCCCCTACGGTGCTCAGATGCTCATCGCCGTCTCCACCGCCGTGGAGCTGGGCGGCAGCACCAGCGCCTTTGAGATCCTGCCCTGCCTGTTCTACCCCTATCTGCTGGCTCTCAGCTCCGTGCTGTTCATCATCTTCGGCGCAAAGAAAAAGAAATAAGACATAAAACAAAAATCCTGACGCATTTGTACAGCGTCAGGATTTTTTTGTGTCTTATTATTCAGCCTCAAGGCTTTTTTCAAGCTCGTCAATGTCCGCCATAAACAGTGCCGCCTCGCCGTCAGAGGGTATGAGCATACCTGTGCGGGGAGAGACGGAAAAGCTGTCCACAGAGGGGCCGTCCATCAGGCAGGAGCGCTTGAACTGCTGGGAGAAGAGTCTCTTGCAGTAGCTTCTCAGCCAGCGGATAAGCTCCTTATCGGAAAACTCATCCCCGTAGGCGCGCTTTGCAAGGCGGAAGCACTTGGAGGGAGTGCAGCCGTTTTTGAGCATCCAGAAGGTGAAGAAATCCTGCAAGGCGTAGGAGCCCACGGCGTCCTCGCTCTTCTGGCTTATCTGGTCGTCAAAAATGGGCAGAAGCTCAGGGGTGATGGGGCAGTCCAGCACATCCCACAGCGCCTTGGACAGCACCTCATTATCCGTGGTCTGGGCGATGAAGCGCAGGTTTGCGCGGATCTGGGTCTTGGTCAGACCCATGTTCACATCGTAGGAGCTGGTATGGTCGCCGTTGTAGGTGCACCAGCCGTCAATAAACTCGCTGAGATCCTCAGTACCCACGTTCAGACCGTTTACCTTGTTGGCAATGTCAAAGAGTATCTGTGTGCGCTCTCTGGCCTGAGTGTTTTCAAAGGCAACGCTGTAGTCGTCCTCGGCGTGGCCGATGTCGGCAAAGTGCTGCTTTACGGCGGCAGTGATATCAATCACGCGGACCTCTGCGCCCAGCTGCTCGGAAACGATGATGGCGTTATTCTTGGTGCGGGAGGAAGTGCCGAAGCAGGGCATAGTGCAGGCCACAACATTGGTGGCGGGCAGACCCATGCGCTTTACGGCCTCGGCGCATATCATGACCGCCAGTGTGGAGTCTGACCCGCCGGAAATGCCGATGACGCAGTGTGTGAGTCCTGCGTACTCCATGCGCTTTACAAGGCCGGAAACCTGCATATCCAGCACGCGCTTGCAGTAGGAGGGCACATCCTCGGCTCTTGAGGGGAGGTTGGGGAGCTTTGAGTAGCTGCGGCTGAGAGCGGTGACAGCCTCTTCACAGTCCCAGAAAACGTGCTCCATGAAATCCACGTCCTCTTCAAAGCCACCGCGATCAAAGCGCTGCTTTGTAAGATACTGCACGTCGATCTCGCTTATGACCATGTTGTCTGCGCGCTCGTCCTGTGCCAGCACCACGCCGTTTTCGGCAATGGCGCAAAGCCCGGTGTACACATTGTCGGTAGTGCTTTCGCCCTTGTTGGGGGCAGCCAGCACCATGCCGCAGGCAAGGCGCTTTGACTGGGCGCGGAGAGAGAGCACAGCGTCATCGGTGGAGCTTATTGTGCCGGCAAAGCCTGCCAGCTGAGCTACCAGATTGACCCCGGCTCTGGCGTGGAGTGCGGAGGCGGGAACAATGTCCTCAATGCCGCAGCCCACTTCCGCGGATATGCACAGCTCTTCCATGCCGCCGCAGTCAAAGCAGACCTCACAGCCAAAGGGCACATCAAAGCCGCAAAAGCTTATCTCCATCGTCTCCTCAAAGGGAGTGGAGAAAGCACGGTGGCGGTTCTCGCCGGGGATAAGACCCAGCAGCTCACCATTGGACACGGCAGCGGCGCAGGAGAATACCTTTGCGCCCACAGCCACGGGCAGACCCACGAAGCTGAGCATATCCATGCCGCGGCTGGCCTCGATTATTCTGCCTAGAGCCTTTTTTGCCCCATCCAGAAGCACCTTGTGTCCGAAAAGGTCGCCGCAGGTGCAGCCGGTAAGGCAAAGCTCCGGCAGCACCAGCAGCTTCACGCCACTATCGGCTGCACTTTTCATGCAGTCGATAATGGCATTTGCGTTATATTCCGCATTGGCGACCTTTATCATGGGAGAGGCCGCCGCAACTTTAATAAATCCGTCTTTCATTTGACGCCTCGAAAAAAATCAGAACTTGATACGCTCAGCAATGTAGTCGTGGACTTCGCTGATGGGGATACGCACCTGAGTCATGCTGTCGCGCTCACGGACGGTGACGCAGTGGTCAGCCTCATCGGTCTCGGTGCCGACAGTGTTGAAGTCAAAGGTGATGCAGAAGGGAGTGCCGATCTCGTCCTCGCGGCGGTAACGCTTGCCGATGGAGCCGGTCTCATCGTAGTCGCACATGAAATCTTTGCTCAACTCCTGATAAAGCTCCATAGCGGGGCCGGTGAGGATTTCCTTCTTGGACAGGGGGAGAATGGCGCACTTGAAGGGAGCGAGAGCGGGATGCAGGCGCAGCACGGTGCGGACATCGTCATTGCCCTTCTTGTCCTGACCCACGACTTCCTCGTCGTATGCGTCGCACAGTACGGACAGTACGGTGCGCTCAACGCCCAGAGAGGGCTCAACAACGTAAGGAATGTAGTGCTCGTTCTTTTCCTGATCGTAGTAGCTCAGATCCTGACCGGAAACGTTCTGGTGGCAGGTAAGGTCGTAGTCGGTACGGTCGGCAACGCCCCACAGCTCGCCCCAGCCGAAGGGGAAGAGGAACTCAAAGTCGGTGGTGGCCTTGGAGTAGAAGCTCAGCTCCTCGGGGTCATGGTCGCGCAGTCTCAGGTTTTCGTCCTTCAGACCGATAGCCAGCAGGAACTGGTGGCAGAAGTTGCGCCAGTACTCAAACCACTCAAGGTCGGTGCCGGGCTCGCAGAAGAACTCAAGCTCCATCTGCTCGAACTCTCTGACGCGGAAGATGAAGTTGCCCGGAGTGATCTCATTGCGGAAGGACTTGCCTATCTGTGCAATGCCGAAGGGCAGCTTGCGGCGGGTGGTGCGCTGGACATTGACGAAGTTTGTGAAAATGCCCTGTGCAGTCTCAGGACGCAGGTAAACGGTGTTCTTGGCGTCCTCGGTGACACCCTGGAAGGTCTTGAACATCAGGTTGAACTGACGGATATCGGTGAAATTGTGCTTGCCGCAGGTGGGGCAGGGAATGTTGTGCTCTTCAACGAATTCCTTCATCTCGCTCTGGGAAAAAGCGTCGATGGGGCGACCCAGCTCGAAGTTATTCTCCTTGCACCAGTCCTCGATTATCTTGTCGGCGCGGAAACGCTCGTGGCACTCGCGACAGTCCATAAGGGGATCGGAAAAGCCCTTCAGGTGGCCGGAAGCGACCCAGGTCTGGGGGTTCATGAGGATAGCTGCGTCAAGACCCACATTGTAGCGGTTTTCCTGAACGAACTTCTTCCACCATGCCTTCTTGACGTTGTTTTTCAGCTCAACGCCCAGAGGGCCGTAGTCCCAGGTGTTTGCAAGGCCGCCGTAGATCTCGCTGCCTGCGAAGATGTAGCCGCGGTTTTTGCACAATGCAACAATCTTGTCCATGGTTTTTTCGGTGTTTTTCATTTTACATCCTTTCCTGCGGCTGGCTGCCGCAGAGATAATATTTTTGTCGTCACCCGACAACCAGATAATATACCAGAAATTGCAAGCTATTGCAAGTTTTTGCCTTATTAAACTTTTATTGCTGGAACAGTGGAACATAATGTGTTATAATCTGACAGACAATAGCTTATGCACGGAAGATAAAAATATTTTGTCGGTGATAGATATGAATGAAGCTGTAAAGGAAAAAACTGCGCCTCTGGTAATCGGCGCTGTAATTGCGGTGCTGGTGTTTCTCCTTTTGATGTGTGCTGTGCTCTATATCACGGGGGACTGTGTGCTTATCCATATGCCTCAGGGCGAAAGCCTTGCCGTGGAGTGCGGCGAAACATACGATGACAGCGATGTGAAAGCCTATTTCAAAATTCCCTTTACCAACATGGGCCTGCCGCTGGAGCTTTCCCGCATGGGCTATGTGGACAGCACCCGCGTGGGAACATATGAGCTTTTGTATGTGGCCCGCTTCATGGGCATACCCCACAGCGCGAAGCGCACAGTCACAGTGGTGGACACCACGGCCCCGGAGATCGTCCTCAAAACTGACCCGGACTATCAGGCCGACTGGCTTGTAGGCTACGTGGAGGAGGGCTACACCGCCACAGATGCCGCCGACGGCGACCTGACGGAGAAAGTAAGCGCCAAGCGCCTTGACGGGGCAGTGGAGTACACGGTCACGGACGAGGCCGGGAACAAGGCCAGCCTCCGCCGGGAAATAGAATATCAGCTCAATCTCCCCGTCATCACTTTGAATGGCGGGGAAAAACTCTCTCTTTGCGCCCTGCCCTGGTATAATGATCCGGGCTTTACCGCCACAGATGCTCAGGGTAATGACTATGCCGACTATGTGAAGGTGGAAGGTCAGGTGGACAGTGCGAAAGCGGGGGATTATGAAATCGTCTATTCCCTTGAAAACGGGCACGGGGATACTGTCACGGCAAAGCGCACAGTCACCGTGGATATGGACGACTGCGGCGAGGTATGCGAGCCGGAGGAAAAGACCATATACCTCACCTTTGACGACGGCCCCGGCTCCTATACGGACACGCTTCTGGACATTCTCGATGCCTACGGCGCGAAGGCCACCTTCTTTGTCACCGGCGCGTACCCGGAGTATGCAAGGTGCATCAAAAGAGCTCACGATGCCGGACACGCCATCGGTGTCCACACCTTTACCCACTGGTACGGCAAGATCTATTCCAGCGAGGAGAACTTTTTTCAGGACTTTTTGGCTGTGCAAAACCTCATATATGAGCAGACCGGTGAGTATACCCAGCTCTACCGCTTCCCCGGCGGCAGCTCCAATACCGCAAGCTTTGTAAACTACGGCATAATGACCCGTCTCAGCCAAAGCCTTGAGGATATGGGCTACAGATATTTTGACTGGAACGTGAACAGCGGCGATGCGGACGGTCTCACCGGTGCAGGCAGCGTGGCAAACGCCATAATCCGCGGCTGCGCGGGGAAAAACTGCGCCGTGGTCTTGCAGCACGATATAAAGGGCTTTAGTGTATACGCGGTGGAAAAGGTGCTCCAATGGGGTCAGGAAAACGGCTACAGCTTCAAGGCGCTGGATACCACAAGCCCCGGAATGCACCATCAGATAGTCAACTGAGGAAAAGCACATGACACTTGAAAAATATTCCTCCCCGGCGGGCAGTATCATCCTCGCCGCCCACGAGGGCGCAATATGCGGCCTCTGGTTTGAGGGGCAGAAATACGAAAAGCGGGGTCTGGACGAAAGTCTGCTGCCCGATGCAAAGGACAGGGAAGTGCTGGTGCGCTGCGTTCAGTGGCTGGATGCCTATTTTTCCGGAAAGGCACAGGGGATAGATTTTCCCCTTTGCCCGCAGGGTACAGCCTTTCAGAAAAAGGTCTGGCGGGAGCTTTGCTCCATTCCCCACGGCAGCACCGCAAGCTACGGGGATATTGCCCGCAGTATAGGGTGTAAAAGCGCCAGAGCCGTGGGCGCGGCAGTGGGTAAAAATCCCATTTCCATTCTCATTCCCTGTCACCGTGTGCTGGGCGCAGATAAAAGCCTCACCGGCTACGCCGGCGGCATAGAAAGAAAAAAATTTCTCCTTGCGCTTGAAGGAATTTTATGACAGATGAAAAAATCCAATGGACGGCAGAAAATCTGCTGTCCATTGGATTTTATAGGTTTATAGGTTTCTCAGGGCTTTGCGTCGCAGTAATAGCAGCGGTACTCGTTCCTGTCTGCACCGTGGAGCATGAAGATGTGGTCAATGCCCTGCTCGGTGGTGGTGATGCAGCGGGGGTTTTTGCAGCGGATAATGTTCGTGAGCTTCTTTGGCAGGCTCAGGTGCTTTTTCTCAACGATTTCCTCGTTTCGGATGATGTTTACGGTCACATTGGGGCTTACATAGCCGATAACGTCCAGATTTACATCCACATTGCTGTCTATCTTGATAATGTCCTTCTTGCCCATAAACTCACTGGGTGCGTTCTGGATGACGGCCACGGGGCAGTCCAGCTTGTCCAGCTCCAGAAGCCTGTAGAGGGTCATGGCCTTGCCTGCGGCGATATGGTCTATAACTATGCCGTTTACTATGCTGTCAACCTTCATACCTTTACCTCCAGAAGCTTCATGATAAGCGCCATGCGGATAAACTTGCCGTAGTGGGCCTGACGGAAGTAGCAGGCGCGGGGGTCATCGTCCACCTCGGTGGATATCTCGTTGACGCGGGGCAGGGGATGGAGCACTATCATATCGTCCTTGGCCTTTTCCATCTTGGCCTTGTCCAGAATATAGCTGTCCTTGAGCCTGAGATAGTCTTCCTCGTTGAAAAAGCGCTCTCTCTGTACTCTGGTCATGTACAGGATATCCAGCTCGCCTATAACATCCTCAAGGGAGGTGGACTGGACATACTCGATGTTCTTGTTCTTTATATACTCCTGCTTTACGAAGCTTGGCAGCTTCAGCTCCTCCGGAGAGATGAGCACGAAGCGTATGCCGCTGTAACGGCTCATGGCCTCAATGAGGGAGTGGACAGTGCGTCCGAACTTCAGGTCGCCGCAAAGGCCGATCACAAGATCGTCAAAGCGGCCCTTCTCGTGGTGGATGGTGAGAAGGTCGGTAAGGGTCTGGGTGGGGTGGTAGTGTCCACCGTCGCCTGCGTTTATCACAGGGATGGTGGAGTGCATTGCCGCCACCATGGGAGCACCCTCCTTGGGGTGGCGCATGGCGATGATATCCGCGTAGCCGCTGACAACTGCAACCGTGTCCGCTACGCTCTCCCCCTTGGTGGAAGAGCTGGAGTTTGCGTCGGAGAAGCCCAGCACCTTTCCGCCTAAGTTGAGCATGGCAGACTCAAAGCTGAGTCTTGTGCGGGTGGAGGGCTCAAAGAAAAGTGTGGCCAGTATCTTGTCGTCACATACGTGGCGGTACTTGGCGGGGTTTGCGATTATATCGTCGGCTACTTCAATAAGCTCGGCTATCTCTTCAACGGAGAGGTCGAGAATGTTGATAAGATTTTTCATCTTATGCTCCTATCCAGCTCTCGTCAGAGGGGTTGTTGCGGAAAGCGATAAGCTTTGCCACGTCTTCCTTTTTGATGTAGTTTTCCTCAGCGGCGATATTGGCAATAACGTCAAACTCGGTGAGGCTGATGTTTCTCACATTGGCTGCGGCAAGGCGCTCAAGGCCCTTTTTCATGCCGTAGGTGAATATGCTCACAATGCCCAGCACCTCAGCACCGGCCTCCCGCAGAACATTGACCACTTCGATAACGCTGCCGCCGGTGGAGATAAGGTCCTCTACAACCACGACCTTCTGACCGGGCAGAAGCCTGCCTTCGATCTGGTTTTGTCTGCCGTGATCCTTGGCACCGGAGCGCACATAGCCCATGGGCAGACCCATGATGTGTGCGGTGATGGCGGCGTGGGCGATACCTGCGGTGGAGGTACCCATCAGCACTTCCACATCGGGGTAGTTTGCACGGATGGTCTCAGCCAGTGCATTTTCCACATCGTTTCTCACTTCAGGCGCGGTGAGGGTGAGGCGGTTATCACAGTATACGGGGCTTTTGATGCCGCTGGCCCATGTGAAGGGCTCTTCCGGGCGGAAGAATACGGCCTTGATACTGAGCAAATCTTTTGCAATAAGTTTCTGTATATCGGTCATTTTTGTATCTCCTTAGTCTGTACTCAGTCTACAAATTCTCTTACGCAGCGCTCATAGGCGGCTACGGGGTCAGCGGCGGCGGTGATGGGGCGGCCCACCACGATGTAGTCAGAACCGATGCGCTTGGCCTCGGCGGGTGTCATGACGCGCTTCTGGTCGCCGCTGTCGTTCTCAGCAAAGCGGACACCGGGGGTCACGGTGACGAAATCCTTGCCGCAGGCCTCGTGTACCTTGCCGCTTTCAAGGGGAGAGCAGACGATGCCGTCCAGTCCTGCGTTCTTGGCGGTCTGGGCGTAGTGCATCACAACCTTGTCAATAGGCTCATGGATGAGGATATCCCGTTCCATGCTCTCCTGATCGGTGGAGGTCAGCTGGGTGACGGCGATAAGCATGGGGCGGCTGCCGTCTTCACGGGTCAGACCCTTGAGAGCCCCTTCCATCATGGCGGTAGTACCGGCGGCGTGGAGATTTGTCATGTCCACATCAAGGCCGGACAGCACGCGCATGGCCTTGGTGACGGTGTTGGGGATATCGTGGAGCTTCAGGTCAAGGAATATCTTGTGGCCTCTGGCCTTGATGTCCCGGACTATCTGAGGGCCTTCCGCGTAGAAAAGCTCCATGCCGATTTTGACAAAGGGCTTTGTATCGGTGAACTTGTCCAGAAACTCAAAAACCTGCTTTCTGCCGGCAAAATCGCAGGCAACTATTACGTCCTTACCCATGGTGTGCTCCTCCTGTTATTTCACTTAAATTCTCTATTCCGTATTTTTCCATCACGGCGGGCAGAGTGTCGATTATCTTTTTGCAAATCATCGGGTCTGCAAGGTTTGCAGCGCCCACTTCAACTGCCGCAGCTCCCGCCAGCATCATTTCTATAACATCCTCGGCACGGCTGATGCCGCCCATGCCGATTATGGGTATCTTCACTGCATCATACACCTGATACACCATTCTCAGCGCCACGGGGAATACGCCGGGGCCGGAGTAACCGCCAGTGGTGTTGGCAAGAATGGGGCGGCGTGCTTTAAGGTCAATTCTCATGCCCATAAGGGTGTTTATAAGGGCTATGCCGTCAGCTCCCGCATCCTCGCAGGCCTTGGCGATGGACACGATATCCGTCACATTGGGGCTGAGCTTTATATACACGGGCTTTTTGCACACGGCCTTTACCGCCTTTGTCACCTCATAGGCCGCCTTCGGCTCGGTGCCAAAGCTCATGCCGCCATTGTGCACATTGGGGCAGCTTATATTCACTTCCAGCAGCCCAACCTGCTCTTCCTTATCCAGAAGCTCACAGGCCTTCACATACTCATCCACGGAAAAGCCGCTCACATTGGCGATAAGCTTTTTG
>JAFTXM010000061.1 GCA_017465025.1 Oscillospiraceae bacterium | reverse complement strand
TCCACCGACAGTGCGCCCTCATCGCCAAGCACAGCGGCAGCCCTTGAAATATCAAAGGACACAGGGCCGGACACGCCCTTCTCGGTAAACTGCAATTCGCCCACGCTCTCTGCCATAAGCTCATTTCCGCAGAGGAGGGAGAGCCTTACATCCGCCCTCACGCCCTTGAGGGCTCGGGGGTAATCGCTGCCGGTAATAAGCTGCACAAGGGAGGGGTAGAGCTTTGTGCGCTTGTGGCCCAGGTTTTTCAAAATCTCGTAGCCATCCATCACACCGCCCAGCTTTTCACCTGCCGCGCCGCCGCAGGCCACCACCACGTAATCGGCGTAAATATCCCCGGTATCGGTGCTGACGGTGTAGCCCTCGCCCTTTTTGAAAACCGCCCTCACCGAGACACCGCAGCGCAGCTCCACGCCCCGCTCATCCAGCGCAAAGCGCAGCACATCCACCACGCTGTTGGCCGAGTCGGACAGAGGGTAGGCCCGCCCGGAGTCCTCCGTGACTGTCACAAGGCCGAGGTCGGCAAAAAAGTCCAGCGTATTTTGCGGCGTGAAGCTTTCAAGGGCAAAGTCGGCAAAGCCCGGCTGCTCACCGTGGTAGTTTGCAGCCGTGGCGCAGATATTCGTAAGGTTGCAGCGGCCGTTGCCCGTGGCAAGGAGCTTGCGGCCCACCCGCTGCTGCCGCTCAAGGAGAATAACGCGGATATTTTCTTTTTCGGCCGCTGTCAGCGCCGCCATCATGCCGGAGGCCCCGCCGCCGATAACTACTGCTGTTTTCATGCTGTCAACCCGCCTGTGGATAAGTTTTTTCCTATTATACCAAGGGGCGGCTTTTTAATCAACAAGGTATATATTTGTTGACACAAAAGCTGAAAATGGGGTATAATAAAACGGTTTATGACATAAATTTCGCGTTTTGTGGAGACAGAAAATGCAAAAGTATAAAAAAACCGGAAAAATAATCAGTGCCATACTGGCCTTGGCAATATTTTTGCCTGGGCAGGCCGCTTTCGCTCAAGAGCCCGGAAAGCAGAACATAAAAAAGGGCGATCTGATCATAACTGAGCTTATGGTGAAAAACCATGCCACGCGCCTGAATGCCGCCGGTGACATTGCCGATTACATAGAGATAACGAACCTTTCCGAAGATGTGCTCGAGCTGGAGGGCTTCGGCCTTTCCGATGACAAGGATGAAATAAAATGGAGCTTCCCGGCAAGGAAGCTTATGCCCGGTGAGCAGCTTGTGATACTGGCCGATAAGGACAAAAAGAGCGAAGGCCAGTTAAACTGCGGTTTTGGCCTTTCTCTGGGGGAGACGGTCTATCTCACCAATGACAAAGGCCGCATTATCCATAAGGCCGACGGAGACTGCGACACGGCGGATGTGGCACTTGTTATGAATGAGGAGGAAAACTGGGAAGAGAGTGTTTATCCCAGTCCCGGCTTTTCCAACGACAAAGAAGGATATATACATTGGCAGGGGACGCTGGAGACTTCCTCTCCCCTTGTGATAAATGAGGCCATGACCTCCAACAGCAGCTACGTCAAGCAATATTCTCTGGGCTATTGTGACTGGGTGGAGCTGAAAAACGTCTCCGATGAGCCGGTGCAGCTTTCAGACTACTATCTGAGCGATGACGATGATTATCTTACGCAGTGGCGGCTGCCTGCGGGCATCCTCTACCCCGGAGAAATGAAAGTAATAATGTGCGACGACTCGGACGGTTACCCGGATTCCAACTATCTGAAAGCCCCCTTCAAGCTGGGCTCCGACAGGGAACGGGTATATCTGAGCCATGCGGGTACGGGGCTTGCGGACAGCGTATTCCTCAGGGATATTCCACACAACCGCTCTTTCGGCAGGGTGAGCGGTGAAAACGGCTTCTTTTTCTTCGAAATCCCCAGCCCCGGTATGGAAAACGGACGGGGTGGGCGTATGGTCAGTTCTACACCCGTGGCTCTGACGAGAGACGGCATTTTTGAAGAGGGCGGCGTGCGTGTTGAGCTTGAGGCCGCAGGGGAGATCTACTACACCACAGACGGCGGCCTTCCCACGGCAAAAAGCAGCAGATATACCGGACCTTTTACGGTGGACGCAAGCTGCGTTGTGCGTGCGGTTTCCTTTGAAAAGGACGCTGTTTCCAGCCGGGCATTGACCCTCAGCTATATCATCGGCGAGGGGCACAGCATGCCGGTTTTGAGCCTTGCCACAGACTACCCGAGTGAATTCTGGTTTATGTACAGCGCCAAGCGCAAGGACATTGAAGTACCAGGCAGCATCTCATTCTATGAGGACGGCGACTCCTTTACCGTTGGCTGCGGCATCGGTATGCATGGCGAGGCAAGCCTGCTGATGCCCAAAAAGAGCATGAGTGTGAAATTCTCCACCGCCTACGGGCAGGAAACGCTGGAGTATGACATATTTGGCGGCGGTGTTACTGAGTTTTCAAATCTGGTATTGCGCGCAGGGCTTGATTCAAACAGGAACATTCCCAGAAACGAGCTTTTGGAAAGCCTGTGTCTGCAATTTTCGGATAAGGTGCCCACACAGCGGGGCAGGCATTGCGTGCTGTATATAAATGGGGATTACCAGGGTGTTTATGTGCTCACCGAGAAAACCAATGAACAGCACTACGCAAATCTTATGGGCGTGACCCGTGAAAGTGTCATTGACAACAAGGTTATGGTCAGCCCGGATAAGCCCTTTTACAAAGAAGTTATCGATTTTGTGAGGAAAAACAATATTTCCAGCGACGAGGGCTATGAAGAGTTCAGTCAGATAATGGATATAGATAATATCATCGATTGGATGATAATTCAGGGCTACTCAGGCAACAACGACATTGCCGACAGCAACATCCGCTTCTGCCGGTCCAGCGAGGGCGACGGGAAGTGGCGCATAGTGCTCTTTG
This sequence comes from Oscillospiraceae bacterium, assembly GCA_017465025.1. Lineage (GTDB taxonomy): Bacteria > Bacillota > Clostridia > Oscillospirales > Oscillospiraceae > Limivicinus. The sequence continues at coordinate 624 of JAFTXM010000061.1, read as the reverse complement.
ACATGGACAGCACCATGATAGACCCGCGCCAGAGCTTTAAAAACGTTCTGCGCCCGGGTTCTAACCCGTGCGCGGTTTTTATAGTGCCGCTTATGCAGAACGCCCAGTTCAGGGAGCGCTTCCTATCACGCACAGCGGAAGCTTTGGAAACCACCCTTTCCGATGAGAACGTGGTGAATGAGCTTTTGAGACTCAAGGAGATAATGCGTCCTGAAGTCCCGCGGGATTATATGCGATATGGTCTGGACGCTGGTCACTGGGAGTGGGAGTATGACCGCCTGTGTGAAGATATACTTACAAAACGGTGGAGTTCCATCTGTGCCCAGACACTCAGCAATTACCTTGTTTTGAGCGAGGCGGAGAGGGAGCACTATTTCGGAAATTTGCTATACTGAGGAGAGGTGACACCGGCATGACGGAGGCTCAGCTGACCTTCAAAAGATACGAGAAAAAGTACATGATACGGCCTGAGCAGTACGAGCACTTCCGCCGCCGGCTGGATGAGCATATCCGCCCGGATCACTTCTTTACCAGCACCGTCTGCTCCATCTACTACGATACCGACAACTACAGTCTCATCCGAAACTCCATAGACAAGCCCATATACAAGGAAAAGCTCCGCCT
>JAFTXM010000010.1 GCA_017465025.1 Oscillospiraceae bacterium | reverse complement strand
TCACAAAGGATTTTACCGTTTACATCCTTGATAAGCCCCGTCATATCCCTGAGGGCTGCACCGTGGCGGATCTCGCTGATAGCTGCGCCGCCGCAATGGATGCCCTTGGCCTTGAAAAAGCCTGTGTGCTGGGCGTGTCACGGGGCGGCATGATGGCGCAGGAGCTGGCAATAAAGCACCCGGAGCTTGTGGCATCTCTTGTGCTGGGGCTGACGGCGGCAAGGACAAATCCCAGCATTGAAAGCTCCATAAGCCGCTGGCTCGAATCTATGGAAAGGGGCGACTTTGCCGCCTTTGGCCGGGATATGATGGAGAGCATGTACTCAGCCTCGTATCTTAAAAAGTATGGCTTCATGCTGCCTGTTGCCGCCGCCTTGTCCAGGCCGAAGGACTTGGGGCGCTTTATGAGGCTTGCCAATGCCTGCCTTACGTGCAGCAGCTTTGACAGACTTGAAAATATTTCCTGCTCCACGCTGGTCATAGGAGCCGGGCAGGACAAGGTGGTATCCGGCGAGGCCTCCGTGGAAATAGCGGAGAAGCTGGGCTGCAAGCTCCATATGTACGATAAATTGGGTCACGCCGCCTATGACGAGGCCGGCGATTTCAACAAAATAGTGCTGGAATTTTTTAGCTGTATAAGCTGAGTAAAATGGATTTTTATGCACATCGGTCAAAATGCGGGGCTGATTTTTATGTAAAAAGCCACAAAACAGCCCTTACAATGGATAATCAATCTGCAAAATATACAAATTTCATGAGAGGGCATTGACAGACACGATTTAACGTGCTACTATGCAGAAAAAATGACCCCCCAAGATAGAGGCGCGGGATTCATGAGTACCCCATGGCAAGGCCGGGCAGCCGCCGTGTGGGAAAGGGGAGACCGCCGAAGCGCATCGTCAGCCCGTGGCGATGTTGCTGGGCCGGCAGAGAATATCTGACGGACTGTCACAAAAATATTTGTGAAGCGCTATCGAGAGCCTGTGAACCTTTGCTTTTCCGATTTTGTGGAAAGGCCGATTAAGAGATTTTTCATGGAGCGCTTGGTATGGCGGTCCATTTTTTATTACCCCACCGGCCGGGAGAGAATGAGCCGGAAGCTCCGATATGAGCAAGAAAGGACAAAAAATGAGAAGAACTATCGCCACCATTATTATGACCGCAATGATCATGTGCCTTTGCATGGGCGCCACCGCCTTTGCCGATCAGGATGTTCCCACTGGCGTTGAAGACGGCGTTCTCACCGTGGGTATGGAATGTGCCTACGCCCCCTACAACTGGACCCAGATGGATGACAGCAACGGCGCAGTTCCCATCGTCAACAACCCCGGCACCTACGCCAACGGCTACGACGTTATGATCGCCCAGCGCATCTGCGACGCCAACGGCTGGGAGCTGGAAGTCATGGCAATCGGCTGGGACGGCCTTGTTCCCGCCCTTAACGCCGGCCAGATCGATGCCGTTATCGCCGGTCAGTCCATGACCGAGGAGCGCATGGCAGAAGTTGACATGGCAGGCCCCTACTTCTACGCCTCCATCGTCTGCGTCACTCGTGAAAACAGCGAGCTGGCTTCCGCCACCGGTATCTCCCAGCTCTCCGGTGCCTGCACCGCCCAGACCGGTACCATCTGGTACGACTCCTGCCTGCCTCAGATCGAAGGCGCTGAGCTGATGCCCGCCTCCGAGACCGCCCCCGCAATGATCATGGCAGTTACCTCCGGCGCTGTTGACTACATCTGCACCGATATGCCCACCGCAATGGGCGCCCGTGCCGCTTACGACAATCTGGTCATCCTTGACTTCACCGGCACCGACGACAACTTCGACGTGGACGAGGGCGAGATCAACATCGGTATCAGCGTTGTAAAGGGCAACACCGTTCTTCTGGACGCTATGAACGAAGTTCTGGGCGAGATGGATGTTGACATGTTCAACGAGCTGATGGACGAAGCCATTGCCGTTCAGCCCGTGCTCTGATAAGCTGATTTTCGAACATCAGATTCCTCTTATAAACCCAAAAACTCTGACCGGACTGCTCTCGGGCAGCCCGGTCAGAGCGTGTAATTGAGCCAGAATAACCATCAAAGGAGCTGTTCCTATGGACAAGCTGACAAAGCTTATAACCGACATTGATAAGCTCTGGGGTGCCTACTCCACGGCCTATTTCACCGGCATCCGCAACACCCTCATCCTTGCCGTTGCCGCCACGCTGGCAGGCTGCCTTATCGGCCTTCTCTGCGGCGTTCTGAATACCATACCCTGCTCAAAGCAGGACCACCCCGCCAAGCGCTTTTTCCTCAAGCTGCTCCGGGCGCTCATCCGCATCTATGTTGAAGTGTTCCGCGGCACACCCATGGTTTTGCAGGCTGTGTTCATCTTCTACGGTCTGCCCTACTTCACCGATGGCGCTGTGGCCTTCAAGGGCATGAGCGGTATATGGACGGCATCACTGCTGGTCGTTTCCATCAATACCGGCGCATATATGGCCGAATCTGTCCGCGGCGGCATAATCTCCATCGACCCGGGTCAGACCGAGGGCGCCAAGGCCATAGGCATGACCCACGTGCAGACCATGGTCAATGTCATAATGCCCCAGGCATTGCGAAACATTATCCCTCAGATCGGCAACAATTTCATCATCAACGTCAAGGACACTTCCGTCATGTTCGTTATCGGCTTTGTGGAGCTTTTTGCCACCCACAGGAACATCGTGGGCGTAAACCTTCTCTACTTCCCCTCCGCCGTCATTGAGATGGTGGCTTACCTGACGCTGACGCTGCTGGCCTCCTTCGGCCTGCGCTGGCTGGAACGCCGGCTGGACGGTGATGACAACTACGAGCTTGTCAGCGAGGACTCTCTGGCCATGAGCGCCGGCACCTACTCCCACCCCAACCGCAGCCCCTTTGAGGAGCAGAGCCGGGAGTACAACAAAAATTCTCTTGACGATGAAGCGCGCGAGCGCATCCGTCAGGAGCTGAAGTACGGCACACCGAAAGGAGACCGCTGACATGGAAAACAACAATATCTTTGAGATACGCCATCTCAGCAAGGCCTTCGGCAGCCATCAGGTACTGCGGGATATCGACTTCTCCGTTGAAAAGGGCGACGTTATCTCCATCATCGGTGCCTCCGGCTCCGGTAAATCCACGCTTCTTCGCTGCATAAACCTGCTTGAGACCCCCTCCTCCGGCGAGATACTCTTCCACGGTCAGAATATGGCCGGCAAGGGTGTCAATGCCCCGGCCTACAGGGCCAAGGTGGGCATGGTGTTTCAGTCCTTCAATCTTTTCAACAACATGACCGTGCTGGAAAACTGCATGGTCGGCCAGATAAAGGTTATGAAAAAGGACAGGGAGACCGCCCGTCTCCACGCTCTTGAGTATCTTGAGAAGGTGGGCATGAGCCCCTACATAAACGCCAGACCCCGCCAGATATCCGGCGGTCAGAAGCAGCGCGTGGCCATAGCCCGCGCCCTTGCCATGGACCCTGAGGTGCTTTTGTTTGATGAGCCTACCTCCGCTCTTGACCCTGAAATGGTGGGCGAGGTGCTGGGTGTTATGCGCTCTCTTGCAAGAGAGGGCATGACCATGCTGGTGGTCACTCACGAGATGGCTTTTGCAAGGGATGTCAGCAGCCGCGTGGTGTACATGAATCAGGGTGTCATCTGTGAGCAGGGCAGCCCCGCCCAGGTCTTTGGCAATCCCCAGCAGCCTGAGACAAGGGAATTTCTGGCCAGATTTATCGACAATTAAACAACAGCGAAGCCCTCAGGCAGGATGCCTGATGATATTCAAACACAAAATCCCGGTCCGCTTTTCAGCGGATCGGGATTTCATTCTTACGGGCAAAAAGCTGCCTCCGTAAAAGTCACCGGAGGCCGCTTTTTCATATCAGCCCGAAATGTTCAAGGGCCTTTGCTAAGCCGTCATTGTCGATATGCTCCGTTACATAGTCGGCTGCAGCTTTGGCCTTATCGGCGGCGTTGCCCATGGCCACGCCGATACCGGCAAAGGCAAGCATATCCGCATCGTTCTCCCCGTCGCCAAAGGCCATGATCTCCTGCCGCTCTATACCCTCGCGCCGCAGGTATTCTTCCATGCCCAGAGCCTTTCCGCCGCCGCCGGGGAGAATGTCAATGGCTCTTTTATTCCAGCGGGTCACATAGCAGCCCTCAAGCAGCGCTCCTATCTCCGCCTCCTCAGCCGGATCCACATAGCAGACCACCTGATAGAATTTATTGCCCGTATAGCTGCCCAGCGGCGGCAGGGAGGTGGATATTTCCGCCTGCACCTCTTCAACCCGCTTATTTATAAAGTTTATGTACATCCCTTCCTCTTCCACCAGCTGCATGGGGTAGCGCATTTCATCAAAAAGCTTCACAAAGCGAGCGGCTTCCTCATCGGGAAAGGGGTAAGCTGCAAAGGGCTTTCTGTCCTTATCCAGAGAGAGCTGACCCACAAGGGTGATGTAGGCATCAAATTCAATGTCACGGGCGGGCAGCTCGTCTATCTCCAGAATATGCCGTCCGGTACACATGACGCACTTTATTCCCTGCTCTCTCAGCTTTTTTATGGCCGCTCTGGCACTGGGGCAGACCTCTTTTCTCACATGGGACACCAGAGTACCGTCCACATCAAAAAATACAGCCTTTATCATGTATCATCTCTCCTGTATTCCAGAATATCCCCCGGCTGGCAGTCCAGCACATCGCAGATGGCCTCAAGGGTTGAAAAGCGTATGGCGCTGACGCGTCCGTTTTTGAGCTTGGAAAGGTTGACGTTGGCAACGCCCACCCGCTCTGAAAGCTCGTTCAGGCTCATTTTCCGGTCAGCCATGACCCGGTCAAGTCTCAGTATTATCCCCATCTTCCACGCCCCTTACAAAGTCTCGTCTGACTGCTTCTGAAGCTCATAGCCGTAGCCGAAAACCCATGACAGAAGGAAAAATACCAGCGCGATCACAACAAAGCTCATGTCCATGATGAAGTTTATCTTCATGCCGGAAATGGCGGGAGATGCAAAAATCTCCTCCACAGGGTAGGCTTTAAGCAGGAGAAGCTGCTGAGCCCACTTGAAAAGCTCAGACAGCAGCCCGCCTGCCAGAGAGAGAATACCGAGAGTGCGAAAGCTTTGGGAAACGCTTTTGTCAAAGGGTCTGCCCTCCTTGGCGGAAGAGAGCACACGGCGCATATGCTTTGCGATGAAATAGAAAATAAAGCAGTTCACAGCGGCTATCACAAGGGATATCACCGTAAAGAGCCTGACCGCCGGAGTGATCGACTGATAATCCCCCGCCAGCTGAAATTCGATAAAGCCTATCCCAAGCACATTCGTGCCGGGTGCAAACATCTTCTCCCCCAGAAGCAGCACCAAAACCGCAAACACAAGGCAGATAATACCGCAGACCTTCGCAATTGCGCCCAATATCTTTGCTATCCTGTCCAGCACAGCGGCGGTTTTCATCATCTTTCCCTTTTCCATACGCCCCTCCAAAACATAAATTAATTAACGTTTATCGTAAAATCATTATAGATATATCACAGGCTTTTGTCAAGAGGGTTTTTAACGAAAAACGTAAAATATTTTATTAAAAGCCTTATGTGAGCAAGTCACGGAAACCGGAGCGAAAATGAGGTAAAATAACATCATCAAATGAAAAGGAGCCTGCCCTATGAAATATATACTCCCTTTTTTACTCCTGCTTATGATGCTTTCCTCCTGTGCCGTGCCGGGGTCCTCAGAAAGCTACCGGCAGATTGGCATGGAAGAGGCCATCGCCATGATGGAAGAAGAGAGCGACTATATTATACTGGATGTGCGTACTCCCGAGGAGTTCAAGGAAAGGCATATCCCCGATGCCATAAATATTCCCAATGAGACCATCGGCAGTTCGGAGATACCCCAGCTGCCGGACAAGGAGCAGCTTATCATGGTGTACTGCCGCAGCGGCAACAGAAGCAAGCAGGCGTCCGATAAGCTTGTAAAGCTGGGCTACAGCAATGTGGTGGAGTTTGGAGGGATAAACGACTGGCCGGGCGAGACGGTCAGCTTTGAAAACTGAACAAAAAAGAAGCAGCCTCCGGAAAAAACCGGAGGCTGTTGTTTTAATCTCAAATAAGCTTTATGCTGCGGCACTTATACTGCCCGAAGACCTTTTCCATGGCGCTCTTGTAATGCTCAAAATAATCCGTCGGCATCAGCGCCTGCACACAGCCTGCAAAACCGCCGCCGTGGACGCGCCAGGCGCCCTTGCCCTCAAGGAGCTTGCGGCTCAGCTCAAGGCCCTCTTCCAGCTTGGTGTCGCCGGTGGCGCTGGTGTACACATTGGTCAGAAGCTGCTCGGAGGAGCGGCCCGACTCATTCATAAGGCGCATATAGGCCTGTCCGTTGCCGGCTTTGAGCGCATCACGCATCTGCAAGACCCTGTCATTCTCATCGAAGAAATGCATGGCACGGCGCACGGGGCGGGCGGTGGAGTCCCAGCCCTTTGCCCTGAACTCCTCCACGTTCACATCTGCCAGCACGCCCTTGTCAAAGAAATTGGCGATATAAACCATGTCGGCAACTATGCGGGCATAGGAGGTGTCCAGACCTGCATGACTGCCGCCGGTGTCGGTCAGGCACAGTGTCAGCCCCATAGAGGCAAAATCTGCATCAATACGCTCAATGGTGTTGGTGCGGAGGTCGGCGTATACCGTGTGGCCCAGCGCACAGGCCAGCTGCCCCATCAGACCGCAGGGCTTGCCGAAGAAGTTGTTCTCCGCGTTCAAAGCCGTGCGGGCAATAACCATGGGGCTTACCTTGCCGCCGCAGAAAAACTCCGCCAGAATACGGCCTATGATGACGGCAAAGGCCGCCGAGGAGCTGAGCCCCGAACCCACAGGCAGGGTGGAGCGGATCTTTGCGTCAAAGCCGCCCACATCCAGACCCAGCTCACTGAAGGCCGCCACCATGCCCCTGACAAGAGCCTGGGGCTTGCCAAACTCCGTAGGACGTACGGAGCGCTGACGGATATCCACCTCGATAGGCTCAAAGCCCTCGGACTGGATGCGTATCATGGAGCTGCCGTTGGGTGCGGCAATCGCAGAAAGGCCCAAATCAACCGCTGAGGCCAGAATTCTGCCGTTTTGATGGTCTGTATGATTACCGGCAAGCTCAGTTCTGCCTGGTACAAAAAAATCTTTCCTCATAGCTGAACCCTCTGAAATCCAATGTTCCTACGTATATCAGAATATAACAAAAACGAAATTAAGTCAACAGGATTTCGGTTCAAAATGCTAAGCTTTTAACAGTTCTTGCCATTGAAAGGCTCAGGGAATATAATATGTAGAAAGAGGCCTTCTGCCCGTACAAATCGGACGGACTTCTTCTCCCCCGACGAAAGGAGCAAAAGATGAAAACTGCAAACGGCATAAATCTCACCATGCTCTGCGATTTCTACGAGCTGACCATGGGCAACGGCTACTTTGTGAGCCAAATGCAGGACACTATGTGTTATTTTGACGTGTTTTACCGTACCCCGCCTGACTCCGGCGGCTTTGCCATTGCCGCGGGTCTGGAGCAGGTGGTGGATTATATAGAGAAGCTGCACTTTGGCAAGGAGGACATTGACTATCTTCGTGCCAGAGGCATTTTTGACGAGGGCTTTCTCGCCTATCTTGAGTCCTTCCGCTTCACAGGGGATATCTGGGCCGCGCCGGAGGGTACGCCCATCTTCCCCGGCGAGCCTTTCATGACCGTCCGTGCTCCCGCCATACAGGCTCAGCTGCTGGAGACCTATCTGCTGCTGGAGCTGAACCATCAGAGTCTTATCGCCACCAAGGCCAACCGTATCTGCCGGGCAGCCGAGGGCCGGGCCGTGCTGGAGTTTGGCTCAAGGCGGGCGCAGGGCATCACCGGGGCTGTCACCGGGGCAAGGGCGGCCTACATTGGCGGCTGCGCCGGTACGGCCTGCACCGTGTCCGACCAGATATACGGCGTCCCCGCAGCGGGCACCATGGCCCACTCCTGGGTGCAGATGTTCCCCAGCGAGTATGAAGCCTTTGAGGCGTACTGCCGCACATATCCGGAAAAGGCCGTGCTGCTGGTGGATACCTACAACACCCTCAACTCCGGCATACCCAATGCCATCCGCGCCTTTGATGCGGTCCTCAGGCCTCTGGGCATCAAAAAATGCGGCATCCGCCTGGATTCCGGGGACATGGCCTATCTGACCAAGCGGGCAAGACAGATGCTGGACGAGGCCGGCTGGACAGAGTGTACCATCACTGTCTCCAACTCCCTTGACGAGCGGCTCATCTCCGAGCTTTTGAAGCAGGGCGCGAAGATAGATACCTTCGGCGTGGGCGAGCGGCTCATCACCTCCAAAAGCAGTCCCGTGTTCGGCGGGGTGTACAAGCTTTGCGCCGTGGAGGACAGCGAGGGAAACATTATCCCCAAGATAAAGATAAGCGAAAATCTGGGTAAGATAACAAACCCCGGCTTCAAGAAGGTCTACCGGCTTTTCAACCGCCAGACCGGCATGGCGGAGGCGGATTATATCTGCCTTGCCCACGAAACCGTGGACGACACAAAGCCGCTGCTGCTTATCGCCCCGGAAGCCCGCTGGAAAACCAAGCTCATGACCGACTATGTGGCAAAGGAGCTGCTCGTGCCCATTTACAGCGAGGGCAGGCTGGTATATAAGCTGCCGGAGCTTTCCGAAATCAAAAAACACTGCGCCGAAAGTGTGGACAGTCTCTGGCCTGAGGTCAAGCGCTTTGACTATCCCCACCAGTACTATGTGGACCTGTCCCCGGAGCTTATGGCCCTGAAGGACACCATGCTCAGTGAAAAACGGGCCAATTAAGGCTGCCTGAAAAACAGTTTTTGACAAATGCACAAAAAGCCTGTATACTAAGGGGTAGTTTATTTGCGAGGTATTGAATATGCTTGATGCTGAAATATACGGTCTTATAGTTGCCCTTGGTATCCTTCTGGCTATGCTCTACTCCTTTGTGGTGCTCATTTTCTATATAAAGGAAAATGTGAAGCTGGCCCGCAAGTTTGACTATGACAAGGATATCCAGAACTTTGTGAAGAAGGAATGGGTCAAGGTCTACGGTCTTATCATTCTGGAGCTTGTGCTTATCGCAGCGCTGCTTCTGGTAAAAATTTATCTCTTTTAAGCTTCCGCCTCCGCTGCGCAAAGTCGTGCCGGAGGCTTTTTATATTCTCTGCTGCCTTGTTATTTTCAGCTTGCTTTGGTATACTTATAAAAAATTACAACAAAGGAGATGTGCTCGCTTTGCTGAATAATATAAGAAAGACTATGGTCGTGTTTTTGTGCGCGGCGCTGGTGCTGCTGTGCGGCTGCACGGAAAAGGTGGAAATTGCCGGGGAGAAGCTGCCTGTTGACACTCAGGAGCTTTCCATGGTGCTCGATGCAGAGCAGATAGCCCTTCTCGACCAGCTGCCCGCCCTCACCACGGTGGATCTTAGCGGCAGTGACTGTTATGAGGAGATTTCAGGCTGGGCGCAGGCCCATCCTCAGGTGGATGTGCGCTATACCGTCACTTTCCCCGAGGGCACCGTGGCGGCGGCTGACGCAAAAAGCCTTGACCTTTCCTCTCTTGCCCAGACCGATGTTGAGACCGCGGCTGAGCTTCTTGGCTACCTCACGGAGCTTGAGGAGCTGGTGCTCATGCCCGGTGATTTCACACCGGAGCAGGTGGCGAGGCTCTCCGGGGCCGCAGGGCTGAATGTGGAATATAGCTATACACTTTGCGGCCAGACCATAGACCTTCACGCCGAAACTGTGGACCTTAGCGCGCTCAGTGATGCCGAGGTTCCGGCTGCCCTTGAGCTCTTGCCCATTTTGCCGGAACTGAACTTCGTGGAGCTGGGCGCTGAGCAGGCCGGCAGACTCAGCTGGGACAATATCTACGCTCTGGTGCAGGCCTGCCCTCAGGTGGAATTTGACTATGACTTTTCCATATACGGCAGGAATTTCAGCCTCTCAGACAAGGAGATTGACCTGAACCATATGCCCCTTCCGGATAACGGTGCCGCCGTGTTGCAGGCGGGGCGCTGCATGAGGGAGCTTGAGTATCTGGACATGGACTTTTGCGGCCTGCCCAATGAGCAGATGGAGCAGATACGGGATGCTCTGCCCGGAGTAAAGGTCGTGTGGCGGCTCTGGTTTGGCGATGCCTACAGCGTGCGCACGGATGTGGAGAAAATTCTGGCCTCCAAGCCCTCCGTGGGCGGCTATCTGAATGATCAGGTCATACAGCAGCTTAAATACTGTACGGATCTTAAGTATCTGGATCTGGGGCACAATCTTTTCCTCACCGACATCTCCTTTGTGGCCCATATGCCCAAGCTTGAGGCTCTGGTTCTGGCCATGAACGACATTGCGGACATAAGCCCTCTGGCCAGCTGCCCGGAGCTTGAGTATCTTGAGCTTCAGACCAACCAGAGACTTGGAGACATAAGCCCTCTGGCCAGCTGCAAGAAGCTTGCCCATCTCAATCTGGTTCAGTGCCGCAACGTGGCGGATATTTCGCCTCTGTTCGGCCTTGAAAAGCTGGAGCGGCTCTGGCTTGGAAGCGGAAATATGGTCACGCCCGAGCAGAAAGATCAGTTCCGCCAGCTTTTCCCCGACTGTATTTTCAACGACTATGCCTTTTCCGACCCCACCGCTGACGGCTGGCGCGTGACGGACATTGATATCATCACGTGGATACCCACCTACGCTCCCCGCTACGAGCTTTTGATGGAGCAGTTCGGCTATGCCGACGAAGATTATTCCTTCTACTGGAGAGACCCCTTGTATGAGGCCGGACAGGAGTGACATTTATGCGCGACTATAAAAATGAGTTTGATATGCGGGTGGCGTGGATAAAGGGCCTTGTTGCGGACAGCGGCAGCCGCGGCATAGTTTTCGGCAACTCCGGCGGCAAGGACAGCGCCCTCGTGGGGCTTTTGTGCAAGGCCGCCTGCGAAAACACCGTAGGGCTTATCATGCCCTGCGGCTCCAGGAGAAACTACGGGGAGGATGCCGACCACGCAAGGCTTCTGGCGGATTTCTGCCATATCGAAAGCCGCCTTGTGGACTTAAGCGAAACGCGGGAGCAGCTCAAAGCCCAGCTTGAAAAAGCCGCTGTTCTCAACCAGCAGGCCATCACCAATATTGCTCCCCGCCTGAGGATGACAAGCCTCTACGCGGTAGCTGCGGCTGAGGGGCTTCTGGTGGCGGGTACCGGCAACCGCAGCGAGATATATATGGGCTACTTTACCAAGTGGGGCGACGGAGGCTGTGATTTCAACCCAATCGCCGACCTGACCGCCACCGAGGTCTTTGAGTTTCTGGCCTTTTTGGGTGCGCCACGGGAGATCATCGACAAAGCCCCCTCCGCCGGGCTCTACGAGGGGCAGACGGACGAGCAGGACATGGGCGTAAGCTATGCCGCTATCGACCGCTACATCACCACCGGCGAGGCCAGCGCCGCAGACAAGGCCATAATCGACCGCTACCACGCCGCCAGCGCCCACAAGCGCAGACCCTACAGCAGCTACAAATAAAAAAATTTGGGGAAAGAGCGGCTCTTTCCCCGATTTTTTTCGTCAAAACTCTTGCATAGAAAAAGCAGGAAGTTTATAATTACTCCGTTAAAAAAGGAGGGCTTAATATGTCTGATAATATCCGTCCCGAATCTATGGCACGTATTACTACCCCCGCACTGGCTGAAGCTTTCATTGAGGAGCAGCTGAAGGCTCTTCGCGCCCAGATAGGCGACAAAAAGGTTCTGCTGGCTCTGTCCGGCGGTGTGGACTCTTCCGTTGTTGCGGCTCTGCTTATCAAGGCAGTGGGCAAGCAGCTGGTCTGCGTCCATGTCAACCACGGCCTTATGCGCAAGGGCGAGAGCGAGCAGGTTATTGAGGTGTTCGGCAAGCAGCTGGACGCAAACCTTATCTATGTTGACGCAAGCGACCGTTTTCTCGATCTTCTGGCCGGTGTCGCCGAGCCTGAGAAAAAGCGCAAGATAATCGGCGCTGAATTTATCAAGGTCTTTGACGAAGAGGCCGCCAAGCTGGAGGGTATCTCCTTCCTGGCACAGGGTACCATCTATCCCGATATTCTGGAGTCTGACGGCGTGAAGGCCCACCACAATGTGGGCGGTCTGCCTGAGGATATGCAGTTTGAGCTGGTTGAGCCGGTCAAGCTTCTCTACAAGGACGAAGTGCGCGTTGTGGGCGAGGCTCTGGGTCTGCCCCACGGCATGGTCTACCGCCAGCCCTTCCCCGGCCCCGGTCTGGGCGTGCGCTGCCTTGGCGCTATCACTCGTGACCGTCTCCACGCTCTGCGCGAGGCCGACGCCATTCTCCGTGAGGAGTTTGACAAGAACGGTCTTGCCGGCAAGGTGTGGCAGTATTTTGTGGCGGTTCCCGATATGAAGAGCGTCGGCGTAAAGGACGGCAAGCGTTACGAAGGATGGCCCGCCATCATCCGCGCCGTAAACACCACCGATGCTATGACCGCCACCGTGGAGAATGTTCCCTTTGAGCTTTTGCAGCACATTACCGAGCGCATCACAAGCGAAGTTGAAGGCATCAACCGCGTCCTCTACGACCTGACCCCCAAGCCCATCGGAACCATAGAGTGGGAGTAATTTGAAAAATCCGAAAAACCCAGTAATTGCAAGGCTTTTCGGACTTCGCCCGCTTCTTCTGAGAAGGTTTTGATAAGATTCCGCTTCAATGCAATTATTCTGCGTTGCGAGTGGCTTGTGAGTAAAGAATAATTTCGACTATCTCACAAAAAATCCCATATTAACATTTAAGCCCGTACTGATCGGATGTCAGTACGGGCTTTTTGTCGTTTGTTTTTACATGAGCGGTTTGGTTCGGGAAATTAGCATTTACTTTGTCAGCATATTGATTGCTTCTTCCTTGGTAGAAACAAAAAATACATTCTTACCTTTATTGCTCTCGTAGATGAAATCCTTGAGGGGTTTGCTTGTATAGCGAGAGTAATCTCCATAAATTGCTATACGTCAACCGTAGTTAGTGTATTTTTGGAGGATTTCACCCGCAAGACCAGTG
>JAFTXM010000060.1 GCA_017465025.1 Oscillospiraceae bacterium | reverse complement strand
TCTTATTCACTTAAAGCCCCGGCTTCTCTGAATACGCTCTCCATGAGTGCGGCGTATTCTTTGAGACTGTCGTCCGCATCCTGCGGGTGAATGATGCTGAAATGCTTTCCCTTGTGGGGCAGTCCGGTGAGTATATCCCACAGTGCGTCCAGATTTTCTCCGTACCAGTCCTGCCAGTCCATAGCCCGGCGCAAAACGCCGTAGAGCTGGCTGCGGCTGTGGCAGCGGGAAAAGTCCAGCACCACGGCAGCATCCTTCTTCTCGCAAAGCTTTTTCAAAAGCCCGGCGCAGCCGGCTTCGATATCGTTCCACGCGGTCTGAAAATCTCCGGTGTACCAGGGGTCGGCCACGGCTTCGCCGTATCTTCCGGCAAAGTCCAGCAGATTGTGGAGCTTTCCCTCCGGGTCGGCTTTGAAGGCGCGGAGCATATTTTTCATGTTGTAGCTGTCCATACCGATTATGTAGTCGTACTTTTCATAGTCGGCGATATTTATCTGCCTTGCCCGCTTGCCCTCGCAGCTTATGCCGTGGGCGGCCAGCATACGCTTTGCCGGGGGATACACGCCGTTGCCCAGCTCCTCAGTGCTGGTAGCGGCGGAGGCGATGTGAAATTCGCCCTCAAGCCCCGCCTTTTTCACCATGTCCTTCATTATAAACTCCGCAGTAGGACTGCGGCATATATTGCCGTGGCAGACGAACAATATTTTAATCATTGCTCCAAACTCCAAACTATGCAACTTTATATTAAGATATGCCAAGTTTACTATAAAACACGAAACTTTTCAAGTAGTATGCTATTTCCACTTCGTTGCATATCTCGGCATAGTGTGGTATATCTTTACCATCAAAGGTAGTATATCAAGTAGTAAATTCGAAAAAAGCCTCGAATTTACTACTTGATATATTTGCTGGATTTTCAGGTTTATCTTATATTCTTATAACTTCTGTGGTCTACTTTTGCACAAAGGACCATCACGGTCTTTGGGCATACTAATCGCATAATCAGGATGTGTTGACCAGGTTAAATCCCAATCGATAGGAGAAAATCGCTTTTTGTATTTTGTACCTAGTACCAGTTGACGGCTACCCATCAGCTGTACCAGGCTCCTATGCAGAGGGCAGTCTCCTAGGGCCTTGCCCTTGCCAGACGGCAACCCAAACATCACGAAGAAAACTTACTCTCAAAATTCCCTTATAGCATTGACAATGTCGCTTCTCTATTGTATGATTATTCATACTAATCATACAATAGGAGGCAAAATTATGAATGTACAAAATGGAAAATATGCTTGGATGGTTAAAATTGGAGAAAAGGGGCAGTTTGTTATCCCTAAAGAGGCAAGAGATTTATTTGACCTTCAGCCTGGAAATGAGATTGTAGTTCTCGGTGATGAAAACAGAGGTCTTGCGATTCTTCCCAAAGAAATGCAGAAGGAATATATCGCACGGATTTTTTCTGAAATAGAGGAATAAAAGTAGGTGGCGCAATATGAGCAAGATTGTTTTCTTCTGCATTCCCGCACACGGACATACAAACCCAACTTTGGGTGTTGTCCGAGAATTAGTTGCTCGTGGTCACCAAGTATGGTACTATTCCTATAACACCATGCGTGAGAAAATCGAGTCGGCAGGAGCAACTTTTGTTTCATGCGACGATTATGATATGGAACAGAAGCTCACACCTAAAGATTCTGTTCGTGTGGGAAAAGACTTGGCATTCTCCACAAAGATTCTGGTGGATACCACCTTGGCACTCGATGACAAGGTCTGTGCAGACATGGAGCAGCTAAAACCCGATTGCATTGTTGCGGATTCTATGGCTGTATGGGGCAAGGCAGTTGCCATGAAACTGAATATTCCCTTTGTTTCTTCCACCACAACCTTTGCCTTTAATCAGCACTCAGCAAAGATTATGAAGCAAGGCATCGGGGAATTATTTAAGATGGTGTTTTCAATGCCGAAAATCACCAAGCAAATCAAGCGGCTTCAGGACAAAGGGTATCCTGTCAAAAACATCCTTGACATCATTCAGAATGATGATAACACGCATACAGTTGTATATACTTCTCCCCAATTTCAGCCTTGTTCAGAGACATTCTCTGATAAATATGCTTTTGTCGGCCCCTCGGTTCGACCAGCGACTAGTAAAGTTGTGAAAAAGAGGGACAAGCTGATTTACATATCAATGGGTACTGTTAATAACAACATGATGGCTTTGTACAAAAGGTGCCTAGCTGCTTTGGCCGATACCGATTATCAAGTGATTATGTCTGTCGGTAATCTGGTATCTATCGAGGAATTCGGGGTATTGCCAGAGAATATATCGGTATTCACGCACGTTGACCAAATTGCCGTCCTGCAACAGGCGGATGTCTTTGTATCCCACTGTGGAATGAATAGTGTCAGCGAAAGTTTATATTTCGGAGTTCCTCTTGTTATGCTGCCTCAGACATCAGAACAAGGTGGTGTTGCTGAGCGGGTTTTTCAACTTGGTGCAGGTATAAAACTCGATAAGTCAGATGCAGTTTCCATTCTTGGTGCCATACGCAAAATATTCGCAGACAGCAGCTATACGCAGAATGCCGCTGTAATTTCTGAAAGTTTTAGAAATTGCTCTGGTGCAAAGGGAGCTGCGGATAAAATCATGCAGGTTTGCAAAAATGTTGTTTAATTTGAATATTGTCACATTTCAATTTGACGAGCAGTAAAACAGCCGCCTCCATCACGGAGGCGGCTGTGCTATTCATGTCATGTTGGGGCAAAATGTGTATTTTCCTTCAATGGTAGTAAATTGGTAGTACAAATCACGAGGAACCCCTGCAAACTGTGGCATTGGACGGCATAAACTGGTCTGGTTTTCTATGGTAAAATCCTGCCGTGGCAGACGAAAAGAATGTTTATCATGGTAGTTCTCCTGTTTTATATATCATTTGGTCGTTGACAGAGCCTCCAGAAGCTTGATGTACTTCTCCTCGGCCTCCTGTCTTACTCCGGCTGCAAGACCGTCCTGAAAGGGGACAAAGCTCCCGTCCAGAGCATTATTTGTCACCTGCTGGAAAAGCTCAGGGTCATCGAGAATGAAAAGTCCGCTGACCCGGCCCACAAGGTCTGCATCCAGAGCCGCTACCAGCTGAAAGTTTTCATTTGCACCGACAGGGCTGGGGTTTTCAAGATCCACCCCGTATGCTTTAACATGGACGGACACTTCTCCGTCGCCGTTCACATCCTCACCAAGAGCGGAAAGACGCTCAGAGACAGCGCTGTACTGCTCCTCCCTCAGGGGAAGCTCCGTGACCACAGCCACGTAATAGTCCGGGGTTTCGGCAGTTTTTGATGGTACAAAGCAGTAGATAAGCACAGCCACTGCGGCGATGCCGATAAGCAGGTACAGCTTGTTGTACCACCACCAGTTTTTGAGTTTTGAAATAAAACCGCTCACGGCACGGCCTCCTCAGGGCTTGCTGCCCAGCGTGGACTCACGCTCGATAATGGAACAGTCCAGCATAATGTTTTGCTCAGAGGCTTTGTTTCCCGCAAGGATACTGAGCATTTCCCTTGCCGCTGCCTGACCGATCTCAAAAAGGGGCGGCGCTGCGGTGGAAAGTCTCGGCCGGCACACGGAGGCCACCTCCCTGTCGTCAAAGCCGATGAGCCGCAGGTCCCGGCCTACGTTTATGCGCTTTTCGTTGCAATAATCCAGAACACCCACCGCCATCAGGTCGTTGTGGGCAAAAATGGCCGTGACCCCGGCGGCGATGAGCTTTTCAGCCAGCGCATAGCCGGAATCCCGCTCCCAGTCCCCGACGAAGGTAAGACAGGGGTCATAGGGCACACCGTGGTCGAAAAGCGCCCGCTGATGACCCCGGGTGCGGTTTGCGGTGTGGCTGCTGTCCAGAGGGCCGGTTATCATGCCGATACGCCTGTCTCCATAATTGAGAAGAATCTCGGTCAGGTCATATGCGGCTTTTTCATCATTATATATTACGGAAGGGATGTTTTCGTCCTTGCTTATGCAATAGGCGCAGACGAATTTAGGCTCAGTATGCTCGGAAAGGGAGACTACAATATGGCTGTGGCAGCCTATATAGATTATCCCGTCCACCTGCTTTGAGAGCATACCGTTAACTGCCGCGTGCACAAGGGCGTTGCTCTCTTTCAGATCCTTCTGACCATTGCCGTAACGCTTGTAAAAACGCAGATTGCCCAGTATGTAGTGATATCCCGCCTCGTCACAGGCGGCTGCAATGCCGTCCACTATCTCCGGAGCATTGAACACCGTAAGATCCTCAGTAATAATTCCGATGGTACGGCTCTGCCCGGATTTGAGGTTGCGGGCGTTGAGATTGGGCCTGTAATTGAGCTGCCGGGCCACCTGAAGGACGGTCTGGCGGGTCTTTTCATTGACGCTGCCCTTGCCGTTCAATACCTTGCTGACTGTGGCGATAGAAACGTTTGCTTTTTCGGATATTTCTCTTATCGTAGCCATGGCATCCTCCCGAAATACTGTACCTGAATACTAAACGATTTTTACATAAAATTCAAGAGCACTGTGAAATATAAACAAAAATCAAAAGAAAAAAACGGCAGATTACAGACTTTACAAATGCAAAATGCTTGTTGTATACTGTTCTCAGAGTTAGGAAAACGTTTAACTTTCATATGGCAAATAATGCCAATATTTGCTCGTACCGACATATTTTAAGTAAACGATTAACACGGGAGGCCGCATGAAAACAAACATAGTCACTCCCGCGCTGCGGAATATAAAAATAGAAGACCCGCTTTTTGCCCATTATACGGATATGATCGCCGAAAAGCTGCTGCCCTATCAGTGGGAGGTGCTCAATGACCGCCTGCCGGAGGTGGAGAAATCCTACTGCGTGAGGAATTTCCGCATTGCCGCCGGGGAGCTTGAAGGGGAGCGGCTGGGCGCAGTCTTTTGCGACACGGACGCATACAAATGGCTGGAGACGCTGGCCTTCTGCCTTGAAAGCGGCAGAGGCAGGGAGTTTGAGGCCACCGCCGATGAGCTTATCGAGCTGATCGGACGGGCGCAGGAAGAGGACGGCTATCTGAACACATATTTTTCCGTCTGCCATCCGGAGAGAAAGTGGAGAAACCTTACCGAGGGGCACGAGCTTTACTGCGCAGGGCATCTTGTTGAGGCGGCTGTTGCCTATTTCGGAGCAACCGGAAAAAAGAGATTGCTTGATATTGCTGTACGATTTTCCGACCTCATCTGCCGGATTTTCGGCCAGGGAGAGGGTCAGATAAAGGGCTACGCCGGGCATCAGGAGATAGAGCTGGCGCTCATAAAGCTCAGCCGCGTTACCGGAAACAAAGCCTATGCGGAAAAGGCCCGGTATTTTCTCGATATCCGCGGCCAAAAGCCCAACTACCTTGTTGAAGAGCTTAAAAGAACGGGAAAGGACAGGATTTTCCCGGAGTTTGCCGACTATGATGCTCTGTACGCCCAGTCTTACCTGCTGCCTGTCAGCCAGACCACGGCGGAAGGCCACGCTGTGCGGGCCATGTATATGTACTCGGCTATGGCGGATGTGGCAAGGGAATTTGGCGATAATGAGATGAAAAACGCCTGCCGCAGGCTGTGGCAGAACGTAACGGAAAAGCGGATGTACATTACCGGCGGCATCGGCTCATCCGGGCATCTGGAGCGCTTCACTGCCGACTACGACCTGCCAAACGACAGAATGTACTGCGAAAGCTGCGCTTCTGTAGGGCTTATGATGTTCGGGCAGAGGATGGCAGCCCTCAGCGGCGACGCCAGATACTACGATATCGTGGAAAAGGCCCTTTGCAACACGGTGCTGGCGGGCATATCCGCCGAGGGTGACCGCTATTTCTATGTAAATCCTCTTGAGCTGTGGCCGGACAACTGCCTTGCGGGCACCTCCATGGCCCATGTGAAGAGCGTGCGGCAAAGCTGGTTCGGCGTGGCCTGCTGCCCGTCCAACATTGCAAGGACGCTGGCCTCACTGGGGCAGTACATATATGCACAGGATGAAAAGTCCGTATATATAAATCAGCTAATATCCTCTTCTCTGGAAACGGTCATAAAAGACGCGCGCGTCAAGCTTCGGCTCGGCTCCGCGCTTATGGATAAAAACCGATTCTCTCTTTCCATTGAAGCGGACAGGCCTCAGTCCTTCACCATACGCATACGGATTCCCGAATATCTGGAAAATCCCGTTTTCGTGCTGGAGGGCAGGGAGATCGCGCCGGTGATAGAAAACGGCTATGCGGTGGTGGCAGTGTCCCATGCAGGCACCCAGACCCTTGAAGTGACCGGACGCATCAAGCCCCGCTGGATGGCGGCAAATACCAATGTGAGAGCTGACCTTGGGAGGCTTGCCCTCATGTACGGCCCTTATGTGTACTGCCTTGAGGAGACCGACAACGGAAAGCTTTTGTCCAATGTCTTTGTATCGGCGGATACCGCTGTTTCAGTCGGGAAGGCTGTTGACGCGTTGCCCGGCGATTTGCCCAGCTTAAGCTTTGAGGGAAAACGCCTTGAAAGCGGCTTGGGCGACAAGCTGTACGGCGAGCCGGCCTTCAGCTTCAGCTCACAGCAGTTCAGCGCCGTCCCCTATGCCCTTTGGTGCAACAGAGAGCCGGGCGAGATGCTGGTGTGGCTGAAAGCCACGGTATAAAATCTGTAGTTAACAGCAGCAGGAAGTTGCTGTTGCAAATAAAAAACAAGAAAGGAAAAATGAAAATGCGTAAATTCACTACCCTCCTGCTGGCTATGCTGATGATTTTTGCAATGGCAGTTCCCGCTTACGCTGCCGAAGAGCCGGTAACCATCACCTACTCCTACTGGGGCACCCCCGATGAGGCAGCCAGCGTTCAGGCTGTGGCTGACAAGTTCCACGAAGAGTACCCCAACATCATCGTTGAGGTCATGGCTATCCCCAACGAGGAATACACCGCCAAGCTCAACACCATGGCTGCCGGCGGCAATCTGCCCGACTGCGGCATCATGAACGAGAACGGCGTTCTGGACTTTGCCTCCAAGGGTCTTCTGGCTGACATCTCCGAGATGTACGCCGGTGCCGACGCAATGCCTCTCGACTCCATCACCTTCAAGAGCGAAGGCAAGCCCGTGGCATACTCTGCAGCCAATGAGATCCTCTTCATGTACTACAACAAGGATATGTTCGACGCTGCCGGTCTTGAGTATCCCTCTGCCACCGAGGCAATGACCTGGGATGAGTTCATCGAGACTGCAAAGCTTCTGACCCTTGACAAGAACGGCAAGAACGCCGCTGACCCCGAGTTTGACCCTGAAAACATCGTGCAGTACGGCTGCGTGGTCGACAACTGGACCTGGCAGCTTGAGGTTTTTGCTCTGTCCAACGGAGGCCGCTGGTTCAGCGAGGATGGCAAGGAATGCACCATCAATGATCCCGCAGTCATCGAGTCCATCCAGAAGGTTGCAGACCTGACCCTGGTCGAGCACGTAATGCCCTACAACGCAGGCCTTGAGGATAACGGCATCCAGCGCTCCATTGCCACCGGCAATGTTGCAATGGCTACCGGTGGTGCATGGAACGTCGGCACCTGCCTCAACAGCGCCCGCGACGATATCGGCCTCAACTACGGTGTTGCCCGTCTGCCCATGATGGAGCGCTCTGTCACCATCTGCACCGGCGGTCCTCAGGTCGTCTTCAGCCAGACCAAGCATCCCGCAGAGGCTATGGAGTTCATCAAGTGGTACATGAAGGAAGAGAACAGCTGGGACAGCCTCATCGCTACCGGTATCTGGATGCCCATCCTTGAGAAGTACTACACCGATCCCGAACTGACCGCAAAGTGGATTGAGAACCCCAACTTCCCCGATGCAGAAGAGTACAAGGCTGCAGTTGTTGACTACGCCATGGAGTGCGCCGAGTCCACCTGCTGGTACTACATCCCCCACACCAATGACTTCATCAACCTTCTCCGCAGCGTCCTCGGCCCCGTGTGGACCGGTGAGCAGACTGCCGAGCAGGCCATCACCGAGAACTTTGACGCTCTCAACGACGTGTTCCTCGGCTTCTGATAAAACCGACAGCTTTGATACAGCATTTTCTACCGGGGTGTCCGCTGACGCGGCGGACACCCCAATTCATTATGCCCGACTGAATACTCAAAAACCTCTATACTTTATCGAGGGGTGATAAGCCTGAAAAAGCGAAAAATTACCAATTCTCAGCTGAGAACGGAGACCAAAACCGCGTATCTCTGTCTTATCCCGTCCATAATCGGTCTTATAGTGCTCACCTATGTACCGCTGGCGGCGGTGTTCGGGCTGAGCCTTTTCCGCTGGGAGGGTGTTGGCACGCCTCAGTGGGTGGGCTTTGCCAACTATGTGCGCCTTTTTACCCGCGACCCCTATTTTATGGACTCTATCAAGGCCACGGTGTACTTTGCTATGCTCGCTGTTGCGGGCAGTATCATATACTCTCTTGTGGTGGCCCTCCTTCTGAACCGGAAAATTCCCGCCCGCGGCTTTTTCCGCGCGGTGTTTTATCTGCCCTATGTGCTGCCCGCCATGGCGGTATACATCGGCTGGAGCTGGCTTTATGAGACGAACTTCGGCCTTTTCAACTACCTTTTGAGCCTTGTGGGAATAAACAAGGTGATGTTCATTGGCTCCTCTGAGCTGGTGGTGCCCTCTCTGGCTCTTATCGCCGTGTGGCTTTCCGGAAACCTTATCGTCATTTTCCTCGCAGGTTTCCAGAACGTACCCAGAGTGTACCATGAGGCGGCGGAGATAGACGGGGCAAACTCATGGCAGCGCTTCTGGAATGTGACCATGCCCTGCATGACGCCCATTATCTTCTATAACCTGCTTATGGCGCTCATCACCAATCTGCAGGTTGTCACTCCCGCGCTGGCGCTGACCAACGGCGGCCCGGGCAATTCCTCCTGCTTTTTGTCCTATCTGATGTACACCTACGCCTTCAGAAGCGGCAAGCTCAGCTACGCCTGCGCTATCGCATTTATCTCTTTCCTGCTCATCGGCATATTTACCATTATCCTCTTTGTCACCAGCAAGAGCTGGATGTTCTCGGAAGGAGGGGATGACTGATGAATAAAAGCAGCTTCAAAAGCCGCAAAAGGCAGGAAAAGGCCGCAAATATAGCCACGGTCATTATTCTCCTGATACTTTCGGCTATGGTCATGCTGCCTATCTGGTGGATATTCCGCTCAAGCCTTATGTCCAACGGCGAGCTTTTCGAGTGGCCGCCCAGCTTCCTGCCCAAACGCTGGCTTTTCTCAAACTATGCCAAGACCTTGGAGTTCTACCCCTTCTGGCACTACTTCAAAAACACCATGACCATCATCGTGCCCTCCGTCATCGGCGGCACGGTCACGGCGACCCTTGGCGGCTATGCCTTTGCCCGCTTGCGCTTTCCGGGGAAGAAGTTTCTGTTCTCTTTGTGTATAGGCTCCATGCTTCTGCCCACCATGGTCACGCTTATTCCTCTTTACATCATGTGGACAAGGGGCTTTGGCCTTATCGACTCCTATGCACCTTTGATTTTACCCTATTTCTGCGGCGGCGGCGCTTTCAACATCTTCCTTATCCGCCAGTTTATCTCCACCATCCCAAGAGAGCTGGATGAGGCCGCCACCATTGACGGGGCGGGGCAGTTCCGTATTCTTGTGAGCATTATCGTGCCGGCCATAAAGTCCGCCATGATCGTTGTGGCGCTTCTCCTGTTTATCCAGATGTGGAACGACCTTCTCCAGCAGATTATATACATCAATACCGACGAGAAATTCACTATTGCCATCGGTCTTTCCCAGTTCAAGGGCTCTTTGAAGTCCGACTGGTCGGCTATCATGTGCGCTACCTGCATGTCCTTCGTCCCTGGTATAATATTCTACCTGATCGGACAGAAGTACTTCGTGGAAGGCATAGTGATGACAGGTATGAAAAACTAAACTATGCTGTAAGGAGCTTTCATGGGGCTGTTTTCGGGAAAATTTGAAAAAGAAGGGGCCGGTCTTCCTATGCCGGAAGGCGGCCCTTCCAGATATTTTTCCCTGCTTTTTTCAAATATCTGGAAGCTTATGGGGGCAAACATGCTTTTTGTGCTGTTCTCCCTGCCACTTATAACGCTTCCGGCAGCCCTTTGCGCCCTGAACCGGGTGTGCATCTTAATATACAAAAACGGCTCCTGTTATCTGTGGCAGGATTTTGCCGGAGAATTCAGGGGCAGCTTCAAAAGAAGCCTTTTACCGGCGCTGCTGTTTTTTGTGCTTTTGTTTGCAGGCTACTATTTTATGAGCCTTGGCCTTACAAATGCCGCCCTTGCGATATGGAGCATTGTTTTCTGGACGCTGGGGATAATGTTTGGCGGGGCAGCGCTGGCCTGGGGCAGCTATTTCTTTGTGCTGATAGCCATGCTGGAACAGAAAAACAAGGATGTGCTGAAAAATGCGAGACTGCTTTGCATGATAAGTCCCGGCAAGGCCTTGATGGCGGCGCTGGCTGTCATTGGGGGAGCTGCGCTGACGGCGGCTCTGATGCCCTTGTCCACTTTTCTTGTACTGCTGATCATCCCGGCGATAGTCCAGTACACGGTTTCGTATCTGGTCTATGAACTGGCCGAGGATTATATATTGACATGATAAAAAGCGGCTGTGAAAACAGCCGCTTTTTTGTATGCTTAAGTATTATATTTTCACGCTCAGGCTTTCTTTGCCGTAAAGCTCCCTTGTGCGCCCGTCCGGCTGACCAAGACCTGCGTACAGGGTATAGCTTCCACTGCCGGGAATGCGCTGACCCAAATCATCCACCACGGTGAAAGCCTTTTCGTCAATGGGGATGTAGAGGCTCATTTCCTCACCGGCCTTCAGAAAGACACGCTTGAAACCGCAGAGAATGGGGTTTGTGGGGGCAAACTGGGAGGCTTCATCCTTGATATAAAGCTGCACCACGTCCTCCGTGTCCACGCTGCCGCAGTTTTTCACGGTGACTTCGGCGGCTTTTTTATCGGCGGTGACTTCGGTCACGCGCACATCGCCGTAGCTGAGACCGTAGCCAAAGGGGTAGAGAGGAGTGCCGGTGTAGTAGCGGTAGCTGCGGTTTGCCATGGAGTAGTCAGTAAAGTCCGGCATCTCGGCGAGAGCCTCGTTTTTATAGAAGGTGACGGGGAGCTTGCCGGAGGGGGAGCATTTGCCGAAGAGAATGTCCGCCACGGCCTTGCCGCCGCCTGCTCCGGGATACCATGCAAGGAGTATGGAGTTTGCCATCTGGGCGCTCTTGCCAAGGTCGATGGCGCTGCCCGCCATGAGAATTATGACGCTGGGCTTATTAAGCTTGAGCACTGCATCCATGAGTCTGCGCTGGGGTGCGGGAAGAAGAAGGTCCAGCTTGTCGCCGGAGGCGGCGGCGTTGCCGGTGTCGCCCTCTTCGCCTTCCAAGGTTTCGTCCAGACCCAGTACCAAAACCACCTTGTCGGAACGCTTTGCCACGACTATGGCCTCGGCTATGCGGTCATCGTCCCAGGCCAGAGGCTCGGCCTTATCCTTGAAAAGGTGGCAGCCCTCGGAGTAGAGCACCCTGCCCTTGCCTGCCACAGCGTCCTGAATACCCTCCAGCACAGTGGTGTAGCGAGAGGCGGTACCGTGGTAGTTGCCGATGAGGGCAACGCGGCTGTTGGCGTTGGGGCCGATGACGGCGATGGTGCCGGGATTTTCAGCGTCAAAGGGCAAAAGCCCGTCATTTTTCAAAAGGACGCAGGCTTTCTTGGCGGCATCCTCGGCAAGCTGCAAATGCTCCTCACACTCCACCACTTCATAGGGGATGGCGTCAAATTCACTGCCCTCGCCCATGATACCGAGTAAATAGCGGGTGGTGAAAAGCCTCTCGGCGGAAAGGGTGATCTGCTCCTCTGTGATAAGCCCCTTTTCAACAGCGTCCATCATGTGAACGTAGGTGTTGCCGCAGTTCAGGTCGCAGCCCATTTCGATAGCGAGGGCGGCGGACTCGGCGGCATTGTTTGTGACCATGTGGCCCTCGTGAAAGTCCCGTATGGCCCAGCAGTCGGACACAACGTGACCTTCAAAGCCCCATTTGCCGCGGACAGTGTCCACCAGCAGGGCACGGCTTCCGCAGCAGGGTTCACCATTGGTGCGGTTGTAGGCGCCCATGACGGCTTCGGCCTTGGCATCCTTTATGCAGGCTTCAAAGGCTGGCAGATAAGTCTCCTCCATGTCCTTGGGCGAGGCCTCGGCATTGAAGAAATGGCGGAGAGCTTCAGGCCCGCTGTGCACCGCCAGATGCTTTGCACAGGCGGCGCTCTTCATCACTTCGCCCTCACCCTGCAAGCCACGGACATAGGCCTTGCCCAGAGTTGAGGTCAGGTACGGGTCTTCGCCGTAGGTCTCATGACCACGGCCCCAGCGAGGGTCGCGGAAAATATTTATATTGGGTGACCAGAAGGTCAGGCCCTTGTATATGTCCCTGTCATCCTCCTGAGAGAGGGCGTTGTACTTGGCTCTGCCCTCGGTAGCGGCGGTGTCGCCTATCTTCTGCAAAAGCTCAGGGTCGAACATGGCGGCCATGCCGATGGCCTGAGGGAAGCTTGTGGCGCTGCCTGCTCTGGCTACACCGTGGAGGGCCTCGTTCCACCAGTTGTAGGCGGGCACACCCAGCCGGGGAATGGCGGGGGCGTCGTAACGGAGCTGACTGGCCTTTTCCTCCAGTGTCATCTGAGCCACAAGGGCTTTTGCTTTTTCAAGAGCTTTTTTTCTGTCCATAAAAATACTCCTTTGAAAATAAGGTGTTGAAAAATGAGGGAGCCTGTCAGTATTCGACGAGGCTCCCCCATCGTAGTTTGGGGATTATTCGCTTTCCTCTTCCGGGGGCGCGGGTTTTACAGGCTCGCCGTTTATCTTATCAAAGATGTCCCGGAGGATGCGGCTGTTGAGATAGGCCGGGCCGGAAAAGCCGAAGATAAGATACAGAAAACCCAGCATGGCTATCACCACCTGAGGCAGCAGCAGCGCCGCCACAGGGAAAACAAGGATAAGCCACATCATAATGGTTTTGCCGGGGGAGGAAATGCCCAGAATAAAGGCATTTTTTATCTGCTGCTTGAGGGAATTTTCAAACATGGCCTGCAAAGGGAAAGCGTAGGCAATGAAAGTAAGCCCCAGAGAGCCGATAAGGATGGCAAGGGCGATATAGAGCTTGTTGAAAAGCCCGGTCTGCTCCATAGCGAAAAGAAAATCCACCAGAGCCACCAGCACAAAGGCAATGGCTATAAGCCCCAGCACAAGGCCCTTTTTGAAGTTATCCCGAAAGGCCCGGAAATAATCACGAACAGGGGCAGCGTGCTCACCCCTTGCCAGCTTCAGCGTGACAGCATACATGGCGCAGCTGGCAGGGCCAATGGTGATGATCGGCAGGGAAGTGAAAAACCAGAGCCAGTTGAGTATCATCAGATCGCCAAGTGTGCGAAGGCCGCCCCAGAAGGAGCTTTTGAGTTTTTCGCGGCGATCCATTCTCAGCCTTTCACGCTGCCCAGTGCAACACCTGCGATAATGTACTTGGAAAGGGCAAAGTACACGATGAAGAGGGGCAGCACAGAGAGAGTAACACCCAGATAGATGGCACCGTGCTCCACCTTGTAGATGTCACCGCGGAGAAGTGAGACCATGATGGGCATGGTGTACTTGGTGTTGTCGGTGAGCAGGATGGAGGGGAGGAACAGCTCGTTCCACTTGGCAACGAAGGTGAAGATGGCCTGAGTTGCCATGGCGGGCTTCATAATGGGCAGAACTATCTTGTTGAAGGTGTAAAACTCCTTGGAGCCGTCAATTCTCGCCGAGTCCAGAAGCTCCAGCGGCAGGGAGGCCAGCATGAACTGGCGCATGAAGAACACCGTTGCGGGAGCGGCAATACCCGGCAGGATAAGAGGCAGGAAGTTGTTGGTCAGATGTATCTTGTACATGAACTGGTAAAAGCCGATACTGGTGACCTGATTGGGGATCATCATGACGCAGAGGATCATGGTGAAGAAGGCGCCTCTCAGCTTCCACTCATAGGCCACCAGAGTGTAGGCTGTCAGTGCGGCAAAGTACACCGTGAGAGCAGTAGCGCTGACGGAGATGATGAGGGAGTTTATAAAGCCCACATTGGGGTCAAAGGTTTTGCCGTCAAAGATGGCAAAGTTGTCCATAAGATAGTGGGAGGGGATGAGGGAGACGGCGTGGGCCTGTATCTGCACAGTGCTTCTGGTGGAGTTGACCACCATGATAACAAAGGGCATGATGCTCAAAATGGCAAGGAAAATACAAACCACGTATGCCACGACCTTGAAGCCGCGGTTGCCGGATTTCAGAGTTTTCTTCATTATCTTCTGCCTCCCTTCTTGTCGCGCATAAGGAAGAACACCACAACAGAGCAGGCGGCTATGATAAGGAACATAATCATGGAAGCGGCAGCGGCGCGGTTGTACATATAGCTGCCGGAGAAGGCCTGGTTGTAGATGAACATATTGGCGGTGAGAGTTGCATTGTCCGGCTGACCGTTGGCGTAGAGCTTGGGAATGTCGTACATGGTCAGACCGCCTATCATGCTGGTGATAAGGGTGTAGATAAGGATAGTCTTCAGATTGGGGATGGTGATCTGGAAGAATATCTGTATGTCGTTGGCGCCGTCAATGTCGGCCGCCTCGTAGATTTCGGGATTGATGCCCAGTACGCCGGATATGAGGATTATCATGGTATAACCGTACCACATCCAGAACTGGATAAAGGCCACTATCCACTGCTGAGCTGTCTTGCTGACAATGAAGTTGAAGGGTCCTTCGGTTATGCCGGTGGATACCAGAAGGTCGTTGACAGGGCCCATGGGATAGCCAAAGAAAGCGTTGAAGAGAATTGCCACGGATGCGGCAGTGATGATATTGGGCATATAGAAAACAACCTTGAAGAAGCCCTGTCCCTTAAGGGTGTTGCGGCGGCTGGTGAACCATGCGGTCAGCAGCAGAGCCAAGGTCATCTGGGGGATGAAGTTCATCATCCAGATTTTGAAGGTGTTTTTAAGAGAGGTCTGGAAAGAGGGGTTTTTCAGGATGTTCCTGAAATTCTTGAAAAGGTCGTCTACAAGAATGTTCCACTCGGTATTGCCCAGACCCTTACAGTCGGTAAAGCCGAGAATGGCGGTATATATGGTGGGGTAGAGGTTAAAGACGATAAATGCCAGGATAAAGGGGATGCTGAAAAGATAGCCGTACTTTGCGTAGCTGAAGCTTTGGCGCTGCTTCATCCGAATTCACTCCTTACTGCTAAATTGGAACAAGGGGGAGGACAGCAGAGGCCGCCCTCCCCCATTATTGAGCTATTTGGGGATATTCAGTTCAGAGCGAATTACCACTCAACCTCAACGTCAAGGTTGTCAGCAACGTTCTGCTTGAAGGACTCGACAGCCTCATCGTAGCTCTTCTCGCCGGCGGTGTACTGACGGACCTGATCACGCCAGTAGTTATTGATGGTCTCATCGTACTGGGTCAGGCACTTGCCGTTTGCAAACTGGTTTGCAGGAACGAAGATGTCGAACATGTTCTGGCCGCCAAGGAAGTCAAGCTCGCCGTTGGACATGGCCATAACGGTACCGGATGCAACGCAGTCCTTGGTGCCGCCTTCGCCGTTGAGAGTGCCGTTGGCCCATGCATACTGCAGGCCGTCCTCAGTGCAGTCGAGGGTGATCCAGTTGATGAGCTCACCGACAGCTTCCTTGTTGGGAGAAGCGTCATTGGCCAGCAGCCAGGTGCCGCCCCAGAAGAAGCCCACAGGAGGCTCGCAGATTGCCCAGTCGCCGTAGGTGCCTTCGCCGACAGCAGTGCCGCCGCAGTTGGGAGCAATGGTGTAGTTGATGAGCCATGCAGGACCGAAGAAGCCGAGGATGCCCTGTGCGCCTTCGCCCTTCATGTCAGCAAACCATGCGTCGGTCCAGTCCTGAGTGTCGTTGTGGTAGCCGTTGTCCTTGAGCTGCTTGGACAGATCCAGGAATGCTTCACGCTTGGGGTCAAGATTCAGAACGCCGTCAACGATCCAGCCTGCGTCAGAGCTGTTCTCAACTGCGTGCCAGAGGTCACCGTCGCCGGAGATGATGCCGTAGCCCTTCTCCTTGAGAGTGGCGGCTGCTTCATAGAACTTGTCCCAGTTGCCGGTGCCGGCGCCGATTGCCTCAGCGACGACTGCGGGATCGTCAGAACCGAAAACGTCCTTGGCGATGGAGCGGCGGTAGATGAATGCGCCGCCGGTGGCCTGGTAGCCGAGAGCGACAACTTCGCCGTCCTCGGGACGGGTGCCGATGTCAACGGAGTACTGAGCAATGTCGGCCTCTGCGATTGCAGCGTCAACATCTATGCCCAGAGAGGAGTAGGGAGCAGCAAACTTTGCAGCGTCGCCCTGTGCATACTTGAGGATGAATGCAGCCTCTGCGCAGTACAGGTCGGGAGCATCAGCGCCGCCTGCAGCAAGGGCCTGGTCCAGAGCGGGCTGGTACAGACCGTCGGTGGTAGCGATAATGGTGGTCTTGATCTCATACTTGTCAGCGAACTCGGGGTTGCGCTCCAGGTACTTTTCAATCATACCGGGTACTTCATCGGTGAAGGACCAGATGTTCAGGGTGGTCTTCTCTTCTGCAAATGCTGCGGGAGCAGCCAGAGCGAAGATCATGACCAGAGTCAGCGCGAGAGCCAACAGCTTTTTCATGTTTTTTTCCTCCTGATATTTTAGTTTGTTCCGGTTGAGCAAGGTTGTTGCCAAACTAAGCGGCAACAACAAAAGCCCCCTTGTATTGTTAATAATAACTCGTTCGTAAAAAAAAAGTCAATCTTAACTTTGGCTTGGGGGGATTATTTGTGGGTTTCGTAGATTATTGGCTGCCGTACTTGTCATTTCTCACAAATAGCCGCTGCGGAAAAGCGGGAGCTTAGATAAGTATATATACTAACTTCTTGAATTGGAGAGAAATTATCTGTATACTGTTATCAAACTTAAAGAAAAGGCGAGATAAAAATGATCTACCTTGACTATGCGGCCTCAAATCCCCCGTATCCGCAGGTGACGGAGAAAATGGGAGAGCTGATGAGGCAGAATTTCGGCAATGCCTCGGGAATACACTCCATGGCGGAAAAAAGCAGGCTTCTTATCCGCCAAAGCCGAAAAGCACTGGCAGATCTTATGGGAGTGCAGCCTCAGCAGGTATTTTTTACCTCCGGTGCAACGGAGGCCAATAACTGGGCGGTGAAGCAGGCGGCCGTCTCCGGAAAAAGGCATATGCTCATTTTCGCGGCTGAGCACAGCTCCGTTATAAATTCTGCCCGGTATATGGCGGCTCGGGGCTTTGAGGTGACATGGCTCAGACCGGACGGGAACGGGGTACTGCCTGTGGAGACGGTGGAGAACGCCGTCAGGCCGGACACGGGTTTTCTTTCGGTGCAGGCTGTAAACAACGAGACTGGGGTCATGCAGGATGTGAAGGCGCTTGCCGCCATAGCCCGCAAAAGGGGCGTAATCTACCACTGTGACGGGGTGCAGAGCTTTGCCCATTGCGATCAGCCCCTGAAACTTCCGGATTTTGTCTCCATCTCTGCTCACAAGCTGGGCGGTCCTGCGGGAGTGGGCGCGCTTATCCTGCGGCAGCCTGAGCGGATATCGCCTTTTATCCACGGCGGCGGGCAGGAGCTGGGCTATCGTGCCGGCACGGAGAACACGGCGGGAATTGCCGGCTTTGCCATGGCGGCGGAGCTGGCCTTTGCGGAGAGAGAGGCGGAGCAGGCAAGGCTTGAAAAGCTCTCAGATTATTTCGTCTCCGCCCTGAAAGAGCTTGAAGGAAGAATAGTTCTCAATGGGGAAAAAGCCCCCAGACGGGCGGGCATACTGAACGTACGATTTCCGGACATCTCCGGAGAGGAGCTTGTGCTGAAGCTTGACCGGGCGGGTATCTGCGCCTCCCCCGGTGCGGCCTGCGCCTCCCGGGAGGGGAAGGCGTCCCATGTGCTTTTGTCAATGGGGCTTTCGGAAACTCAGACAAAAAACTCCGTCCGTTTTTCTTTTGGGCGGGACACCACCAAGGCTCAGCTGGAAGAGACTGTAAAGACCATCGGAATAATTCTTGGAAAAGGAGAATGAACCATGCCGGGGAGTGAATTGAAGCAGGCGGCTGTACCCTCTACACTCAAGCACCACAACAGGGAGCTTATACTCAGCTGCTTTCGGGATAATCAGGAGCACAGCGTGGCCGATGTGGTCAGCCGCACAGGTATAAGCAAGCTGACTGTGATGCGGGCTATCCAGTTTTTCTGCGGCAAGGGGATACTTGTAAGCTCCGGCAAGGGAGAGTCCACCGAACAGGGGGGCAAAAAGCCGGAATATTTCCGCTTTGCCTATAAAAAATATGTACTCAATATAATGATGTGGCCGGAAATGCTGGGGCTGACCTTTTTTGACATGAATTTGCGCACCATCTGCCGCAGCAGCTTCCCATGGATAATCCCGGCAAGCCC
This sequence comes from Oscillospiraceae bacterium, assembly GCA_017465025.1. Taxonomy (GTDB): domain Bacteria; phylum Bacillota; class Clostridia; order Oscillospirales; family Oscillospiraceae; genus Limivicinus. The sequence goes on along the minus strand of JAFTXM010000060.1, from coordinate 8,470 downwards.
GGAGCGTGCCTTTACCTTTGTCCGTAATGAGGCGGCAAGGCTTATGGAGGAGTACGGCATTTCCCAAAGCGATATATACGGGGTGAGCCTTTCCACCTCCGGCATTGTGGACTATGAAAATTTAGTGCTGAAATACAGCGTACATTCCCCGGAATGGGGTACGGATATCCCGGTGGGAAAGTATCTGGAGGATATATTCGGAAAGGGCTGCTGCTATTTTGTGGAAAATGCGGGCAAGAGCATCAGCCGCAGCGTTCTCAGTGAGCAGGAGGAGCCGGATAAGCGCATACTGGTGCTTTTCACCACATGGGGGTTGTCGGGCGCTTTCATAGAGGATGGGCGCATCCTCAACGGCCGGGACTCCATAATCGGGGAGATAGGACACATGGTGCTGGATCCATCGGACGGGGAGCTTTGCAGCTGCGGCAGCTACGGCTGTCTTGAGAGACTGGTGTCCGTTGCAAGGCTGAGAAAGAGCATTGCCGCAGCTCCTCCACCGGAGAGCTCGCCCCTTTCAAAGCTTGCGCCGGAGAGCGTGAATTTGCAGCACCTTTTCTTCGCCTCGCGGCAGGAGGACAGCTACGCCAGAGACTATGTGAGCTATCTTGCAGACTGCTTTGCCACCTTGCTGAGAAACGTGTCTCTGGTGTTCAATCCGGAGACGGTGGTGTTTGTTGGTGACTATGCTCAGGCGGACGAGTATTTTGACAGCTGTGTGCAGAAAAAGCTCAGGCAGTTTCGCTATCTGGCCTCAGGGCGGGACATTGAGATAGTCTATGACGACAGGGCGCTTTTTGAAATGGATGCAAAAGGCGGTGCGCATGCGCTGATAAATCACTTTTTCTCCCGGGAAGATTTATATGAAGATTGAAAAAGCTGAAACCACCCGTAAATCGGGTGGTTTCAGCTTCAGTCTGTCAAGAAACAATGTCAATGCGAGCCGGTGCGGCGGTCCGTCTCCCAAAAGTGCCGGATAATCTGCAATTCGCAAAACTTTTCACACTATAAACCCGCCGCCGATAAGCTGGTTGCCGATATACAAAACTGCGCTCTGGCCTGCGGCGGGGGCGCGGACGGGCTCGTCGCATACTATGCGTACCCTGTCGCCCTCCACGTACACGGTGCAGTCCGGGTTTTCCCACTTGGTGTGCCGCACGCGGACGCTGGCCCGGAAGGGCTCGGCGGGGCTGTCGATAAGCCAGCTGAAATCACGTGCGAATACTTCCGTTTTGAAAAGCTCCTCCCAGAGGGCAAGCTCAATGCTGTTGGTGTCGGCATCAATCCGGGAGATATAGAGCTTTCTCTCATTATATAGCCCCGGCCGTCTCTGCCCCACGGTGTAGCGGTGTATGCCCTCGTGCTGACCGATGAGCTCCCCGTGGAAGATAAAATCCCCGGCGGGGGGTAGCTTGGTGCGCTCACCCAGCCAGCGGATATAGTCCTTGTCGGGGATAAAGCATATCTCCATGCTGTCGGCCTTGTGGGCCACAGGCAGGCCAAATTCCTCCGCCATGGCGCGAACCTGCGCCTTTTCAAAGCCGCCCAGAGGGAGCAGCAGATGCTTTGCCTGCTCTCGTGTCAGCCGACAGAGCATATAGCTCTGGTCGTTGGAGGGCTGGCCCTTGTATATGCAGCCATTTTCCGCTTTTGCATAGTGTCCGGTGGCGATATGGTCTGCACCCTGCCTGTCGGCAGCCTCAAGCAGATTTTTGAACTTCACCGCAGGGTTGCAGATTATGCAGGGATTGGGCGTCTCGCCTGCCATATAGGCCTTGCAGAAAGGCTGGCAGACCTTTTCCTCAAGCTCAGTGCGGACATCTATGACCTCAAGCTCGATACCCAGGTGTGCGGCGGCGCTGATTGCGTTTTCCCGCTCAGAATCAGAGCTGTTGTCCAGATAAACGCCATATACTTCATAGCCCTGCTGCCTTAAAAGCACAGCGGACACGGCGGAGTCCACCCCGCCGGAAAAGCCAAGCACAACTTTAGTCATTTTCTGCTCTCCACATAAATCATAAGCACCGAAATATCCGCCGGGGACACTCCGGAAATGCGTCCTGCCTGACCGAAGTTCTCAGGGCGTATTTTTTTCAGCTTCTCTCTGGCCTCAAGGCGAAGGCCGGTCACATCGTCATAGTCAATGTCCGCGGGCAGGGAACGCTCCTCAAGGCGGGTAAATTCCTCCACCTGCTTGAGCTGACGTTTGATGTAGCCCTCGTATTTCAGGCTTATCTCCACCTGGGCGGATATGGCGCGGCCCAGGTCAGTGCGTGCCGTGTCAAAGGCTGCGGTATCGGCATAGCTTATCTGGGGGCGGCGGATAAGGTCGGCAAGGGAAAAGCCGGTGGAAACGGGGGTGCTGCCCTTGGCTGTGAGCATGGCGTTAAGCTCCTCCGTGGGGGCAAGATGGACGCTCTCAAGGCGCTTTATCTCCTCATCCACCTTGCGGTATTTTTCTTTTACTGCCTCAAACTCAGCCTCGCTCACAAGGCCCAGCTCAAAGCCCTTTTCACTCAGCCGCCTGTCCGCATTGTCCTGCCGGTGCAAAAGCCTATACTCACTGCGGGAGGTCATCATGCGGTAGGGCTCGTTGGTGCCCTTGGTCACAAGGTCGTCAATAAGTGTGCCGATGTAGCCCTCACTGCGGAGGAGAATAAAGGGGGACTGGCCCTTTATCTTCCGGGCGGCGTTCACACCGGCCACAAAGCCCTGTACAGCGGCCTCCTCATAGCCGGAAGAGCCGTTGAACTGCCCCGCCCCGTAAAGGCCGGAAATCTTCTTGCACTCCAGTGTGGGGTAAAGCTCGGTGGGGTCAACGCAGTCATACTCGATGGCGTAGGCGCAGCGGGTCATCTCCGCATTCTCAAGACCGGGGATGGTATGCATCATCTCGATCTGCACTTCCTCCGGCAGAGAGGAAGAAAAGCCCTGAATATAAAGCTCCTTTGTGTTCATGCCCATAGGCTCCACAAAAAGCTGGTGGCGGGGCTTGTCGGCAAAGGTCATTACCTTTGTTTCAATACTGGGGCAGTATCGGGGGCCTACACCCTCAATAACGCCGGAGTAGATGGGGCTGCGGTCAAGATTGGCCTTTATGATGTCGTGGGTGCGCTCGTTGGTGTAGGTGAGGTAGCACACGGCCTTATTCTCCGGTGTACCCTCATTGGAAAAGGAAAAGTACTCCGGCAGCTCGTCACCGGGCTGAAGCTCCATTTTGGAAAAGTCCACCGTGCGGGCGTTCACTCTGGGGGGTGTGCCGGTTTTGAAGCGGCGCATGGAAAGACCAAGTTCCGAAAGTCTGGGAGCGAGAGCCACGGCGGAGGCCAGCCCGTCCGGCCCGGAGGAGCGCAGAAGCTCACCCACGATGATGCGCCCGTCAAGGTATGTGCCGGTGGCGATTATGACGGCTTTGCAGGTGTATGTTGCGCCGGTATCGGTGGTGACGGAGCATACCTGCCCGTTCTCCACGCCAATGTCCACCACTTCCGCCTGCTTCATGCGAAGGTTTTCCTGAGATTCAAGAGTCTCCTTCATTATCTCCTGATAGCGCCGCCTGTCGGCCTGAGCACGGAGAGAGTGAACCGCAGGGCCTTTGCCTAAATTCAGCATACGGTACTGGATGCAGGCCTTGTCCGCGGCCTTGGCCATTTCGCCGCCAAGGGCGTCCAGCTCTCTGACAAGGTGGCCCTTGCCGGTGCCGCCAATGGCAGGGTTGCAGGGCATATTGCCCACGCTGTCCATATTCACAGTGAAGCACACCGTGTCCATGCCAAGGCGTGCCGCCGCCAGCGCGGCCTCTATCCCAGCGTGTCCCGCGCCGATAACGGCGATATCGCATTTTCCCGCATCGTATCTGATCACAGTTTTGTCCTCGCTCAATATAATAACCATTTAATTATATCAGATAACGCCCAAATTACAATCATAGAAAAAGACCTTTGAACATCAATGCGTTCAAAGGTCTTTTCTCATATCCTCATCAGACCCGGCAAATTCGCAAGCTCGGGGGAATTTGCGTCCTCGCTCATGCAGGTGATGGCACCGGCTTTGATGGCGGCAGCAGCGGCTTTTTCAAGGGAAAGCCCCTTGATGCCTGCCCAGACTATGGCTGCGGTGGCAGAGTCGCCCGCGCCGGTGGTATTTACGATGGCGGAGCTTTCGCAGGGCAGGGAGATAAGCCTGTCTCTATCCGCGGCGATGATGCCGTTTGCGCCCATGCTGATAAAGGCACGTTTCACGCCCATGTCCACAAGGGCGCGGGCGGCAAGCTCCATATCACTCTCGCCGGTGAGAGCCTGGGCCTCGATGGCGTTGGGCTTTATGGCGGTGAGCTTACCCAGTATACCCATAAGCCGCATGGCCTTCACAGTGGAAACCGCGTCGGCGTACAGCGGCCTTGTGCAGCGCTCTGCCAGAAATTCAATGCTCTCAGGACTGAGGTTTGCGTCCAGCACCACAGCGTCAAAACGGTTTATCCTGTCCATATTGGCTTCAAGATAAGGCACGTCCACACGGGCGGTAATATCCATATCGTTTATGCCAAGCTGCATATCGCCGAACTCATCAGTCACGTAGAGATAGGTGGAGGAGCGCTCCTCCGGCAGGATACGTGCCATGCTCAGGTCGATGCCGAGAGTATTGCAGCTTTCTTCTATGGCCTTGGCGTACATATCCCCGCCGATAGCGGCGATAAGGCTCACATCAAGGCCCAGAAGCCTGAGATTGTGGGCGATATTGCGCCCAACGCCGCCGCATCTTGTGCTGATAACGCCCAGATTGGAGTCACGCATTATCATGCGGCTGGAAATTTTACCGCATATATCCATGTTCACGCCGCCGATAACAACGGCGGCGTGATTTGAGTTTCTTATGCTTTCCATATGTTCTTGGCGTATTCCTTGATTGCTCTGTCAGCAGCAAATACGCCGGACTCTGCGGTGTTCATGATGGCAAGGCGGGCGAGCTCGCCTTCGTCACTGATGGACTTGTAGAGTCTGGTCTGGCAGTCGGCATAGGAGCGGTAGTCAGCTATCAGCATATACTGGTCGCCGCCGTAAAGGAGCATGGAGACAAGGTCGGAATAGCTCTTGCCGTCTCTGTAGCCCTGAGAGAAGCGGGCAAAGATGCGCTGAAGCTCGGGGTCGGCGTTGACGATGTCGTTGGGGTAGTAGCCGCGCATACGGCGCTCTGCTATTTCCTCAGTGTGCAGGCCGAAGAGGAACATGTTCTCATCGCCCAGACGCTCGTACATCTCAACGTTTGCGCCGTCCAGAGTGCCGATGGTGACAGCGCCGTTCATCATAAGCTTCATGCAGCCTGTACCGGAGGCTTCCTTACCGGCGGTGGAAATCTGCTCGGAGACCTGAGCTGCGGGGATGATGGCCTCGGCTGCGGAGACGCGGTAGTTCTCCACAAAGTAGACCTGCAGCTTATCCTTGCAGAGAGGATCATTGTTGATATCGTCTGCCATGGAGAGGAGCAGCTCAATGATGCGCTTTGCGGTGCGGTAACCGGCAGCGGCCTTGGCACCGAACACGAAGGTGCGGGGCACAAAGTCTGCATTGGGGTTGTCGTGAATGTACATCTGCAGCTTTGCAATGCTCATGGCACAGAGAAGCTGGCGCTTGTACTCATGCAGACGCTTGACCTGAACGTCAATGATGGACTCGGTGTTGAGCTTGAAGTTGTCGTTGGTCTTTGCAAACCGGGCAAAGCGCAGCTTGTTTTCGTGCTTTATCTCCAGCACGCGGCGGCGCACGTCCTCATCGTTTGCAAACATTCTCAGGTTGCCCAGCAGTTCAGGCTCGGTAAGATAGCCGTTGCCGCCCAGAAGCTCGCGGATGAGAGCGTCCAGACCGGGGTTGATCTGGCTGAGCCAGCGGCGGTGGTCGATGCCGTTGGTGACATGGGTGAAGCGCTCAGGACGGATCTCGCAGATGTCGCGGAAAAGATCGGTCTTGAGTATCTCACCGTGGAGGCGGGAAACGCCGTTGACCTTGTAGCAGGCTGCAAGGCACATGTTGGCCATATGTACCTGACCGTCGCGGATGATGAGGTTGCGGCCCACCTTCTCGCCCTGACCGAAGTGAGACACCAGATAGTCGCACCAGCGGCGGTTGATCTCGCACATGATCTCCCAGAGTCTGGGCAGAAGCCTCTGCACCAGATCCTGAGGCCAGCGCTCGAGAGCCTCGCTCATGACGGTGTGGTTGGTGTAGGCAACGCTTTCCTTGACGATGTCCCATGCCTCGTCCCAGCCCATGTGGTGCTCATCCATGAAGATGCGCATCAGTTCGGGGATGATGAGGGTGGGGTGAGTGTCGTTGATCTGGATGGAGTGGTGCTTTGCAAAGCTCTTGATGTCGCCCCACTTCTTGAGGTGCTTGCGGACAATGTGCTGTGCGGTGGCGGAGACGAAGAAATACTGCTGCTTAAGGCGCAGGGTCTTGCCTTCGATGTGCTCGTCGGCAGGGTAGAGGACCTTGGTGATGACCTCGGCCATGGTACGCTCTTCCATACTCTTGACGTACTTGCCTTCGGAGAAGAGGTACATATCAAGGGAGTTGGGGCTTTCAGCATCCCAGAGGCGGAGAGTGTTTATCTCCTTGCCGCCGTAGCCTGCGATAAGCATATCACGAGGAACTGCGATAACGGCATCATAGCCGGTATGCTCTGCGGTGTAGTGGCCCATGTGATCCCAGTGGGGGGCTACGTGACCGCCGAAGCGGACCTCAACTGCGTCCTCGTAGCGGGGGATAAGCCAGCTTTCAGCGGCGCTGCGCCAGTTGTCGGCTACTTCGGTCTGACGGCCGTTCTCAAACTGCTGCTTGAAGATACCAAGCTCATAGCAGATGGAGTAGCCGGTGGCCTGAAGGCCGATGCTGGCCATGCTGTCCATATAGCAGGCGGCCAGACGGCCAAGACCGCCGTTGCCCAGACCTGCGTCGGGTTCTGCTTCGAAAATGTCGGATACATTGCGGCCCATGTCCTCAAGAGCGCCGCAGACAGCCTCGGAAATGCCAAGATTGTAGGCATTCTTCATAAGGCTGCGGCCCATGAGAAACTCCATGGACATGTAATGTATCTCCTTTTCCGTGTGAGTGGGACTCTCCACGGCAAGAAATCTGCTCATTATCTCGCGGATAACGATGGCAGTGGCCTGAAAGATCTGGTCATTGGTAGCGGTAGCGCCGGTGACGCTGAAGCTGGCACAGAGCTTATCCTCTATGGCACTGCGTACTTCATTGCGGGAAATTTCGCCGATCATATTGGGGTTACCTCCAAAAAGAAAAGATACAGCCGTGTGTTAAACGATGTAAAGATACAACACGGCAAAAAAACAGAGGGGTGAAGAAACGCGCCTCCACCCCCTGTTTTATAGGCTGGAAAATCAGAGCTTGCTGGCCTTGGGAACCACGAAGGGGAGCTTCTCGCTTCCGGTGATCTCAACGCCGGGGGCAAAGCTTACATACTTGTCAGCAATGACCTGATGAAGCTTTGCGCCTTCGCCAACAACGCCGCCCTGCATCACGATGCAGTTTTTAAGCTCGGCACCCTTGGCAATACGGGCTCTGGGGAAGATTATGCAGTTTTCAATACTGCCTTCGATGATGCAGTTATCTGCAACGAGGCTGTTCTTTGAGGAAGCGGACTCGCTGTAGTAGCTGCTGACACCTTCAACATGCTTGGAGCGGACAGGTCTGTCAACGGGGAAGACCTGAGCGCGCTTTTCCTTGCAGAGCATATCCATGCTGGCGGAGTAATAGTCCTCCACGGTGCGGATGATGCGGGCGTAGCCCTCGTGGACGTATACGCTTATCCTGCCGCCGTCCCTGAGGAACATATTCACAGCGTCCCTGTGGAAACGGTGCAGGTTGAGGGCGCGGCACTTGTCCATCATGTCCACAAGAACCTTCTTGCTGACGATGTAGCCTTCCATGGAGGGCAGACCGTAGCCGGCGCTGCGGTTGAAGAACAGTGTCTCCACAAAGCCGTTTTCGCCGATGACGTATCTGTGGGGCTGATGGGTGGGAGAATGGTCCGCGCAGATGGCGGTCATGTCCGCGCCGGAGGCGATGTGGTGCTTCATGGCGGCGGTCAGGTCGATATTGGCGCACATATTGCCCAGAAACAGAATGACGTTTTCCTGAGGAATGTCCTCAACGTAACTGTGCACGCCGTTGAGAGCTTCCATGGTGCCGGTGTAGTGGCCGCTGTGGTATATGGGCAGGCCGAAGGGGGGCAGCATACGAAGGCCGCCGGACTTGCGGCTCATGTCCCAGGCCTTGCCGGACCCGATATGGTCAAGCAGAGACTGGTAGTCACGCTGCATTATAACACCCACGTCAAGTACCCCTGCATTTTTCAGGGAAGAGAGGGCGAAGTCAATGAGTCTGTATCTGCCGCAGAAGGGAACGGAGGCGGCAGTACGCTCGGTTACGAGAGAGCCCAGCTCGGGAGCGGCGCTATA
>JAFTXM010000059.1 GCA_017465025.1 Oscillospiraceae bacterium | reverse complement strand
GGCGATTATATCACAGGCCATAGCCTGCTCGCGGCTGACCACATGGCAGCCCGCGGCGGCATACTCCTCGTCGGAGGCCCCCACGGAAAGGCCATAGCCCGTCTCAAAATAGAGCTGGCCGGGGTGCCTGAGCGCGGCGGCGTCCCCGGGAAGGATGGCCCTGCGCTGCTCACCGTTTTTGTGGCTGATGATAAGACCCATTGTTTTCATATACTTCACCTGATTTTCGGAATTTTTTTCATCCTAACATGATACGCTTTAAATTGCAATGCGTTTTGATTTTTAGTTGACGGCGAAAAGCTTATGCATTACAATCGAGTCAGGAAAACCGACAAATTTTAATAAATGGAGGAAAATGCAATGAAGAAGATAATAAGCCTGCTTCTTGTGCTGTGCCTTGTCTTTGCCCTGGCCCCGGCCGCCTATGCTGCGGACACGATAGCGGGCGATCCGAAAAACATGACCAATGATGGCGGGGAAGGTATCAAAGTCAGCGCCAGCAGCAAAGATTCCGATGAAAACAAGCTCTATACCAAGGACGCCTCCGCAGGTATCGTGAAGGATGACGGCCATCTCTATAGCTGCCCCGGCGGCAACTGTGACTGCTATGGCATAATTTTGCAGGCAGACCGGGAATACAAGGCTCTGGAGAGTGAAAGGCAGCTCAAGGTATGGATGAGTGTGGGCCGGGATGCCGATGGCCTCAGGCATGACACTGTGGTGGCTGAGATAGAGCTGCCCTACAACGACAAGAATGTTGATAAGAATCAGGAATATCTGGACGGCAAGGAAGCTGTCAAGGAGCTTCTGGAGGACTTCTACGGCGATGATGATATTGCCGAGGAGCTCTACCGCCCCATTGACTTCATCCAGACTCAGGTGCTGGGCAGCCTGAGCTATGCTGAAGCTAACAACAGCGGGGTCCGCCATGTGCAGTACCGCCTGATGGACGCGGGCGGCTACGATCCCGATGTATCTCTCGGCTTTGTGGAGGACGGCAAGCGTGACGGCGGCAGAGAGTATATCTTCAGCACTGACGCTCTGGATACCGAGGTCCCTGTGGAGGATGTCACCGTGAAGCTGGGCGGCTTCAGCGTGAAGCTGCCGGAAAGCTGCCAGGGTGCGGCCTTCACACTGGCCCTGTGCTTTAATTATGACGGCTCTGTGCGTGTTCTGCTCAGTGATGATTCCGGCAAGCTCATCCCCGGCGCAGTGGTGAGCGCGGTCCTGCCCGGCGGCGCGGACGCGGACACCGTGGCTGTGACTCTGGATGACAAGGGCAATTCCAGCCCTGTCGGTGACAGCGCTGTGGACTCCGGCTGCATAGTATTCACCGCCCCCACCGGCGATGACCTGTTCGCACTGGAATGATTTGAGAAAAAAAGAAGCCCGTAAGGAGCATACGGATAAAGAAGTTTTTAATAACAAGTAGTAAAGGCGTATGGATTAATCCATACGCCTTTACTACTTATATTGTTTTTGTAAGGTCACGTCTGCTGTAGACTATAGTACGCACTTCCATCGTATTGCCTATCACAACATAGAAAATGAAGTAATTCTTGACCGGGATAGCATAGTAGGGATGCTCGCGCTTTTTCTTTGATGGATAGGGCTCAAATGCTTCTGGTGCAAATGGCCTATTATATATGGCTTTTTCAACTGCATCAACAAAAGCTTCAGCTGCAATGGGATTTTTAAGCCTGTAGGCAATATAGTCCACTATCTCCTGAAGTTTTTCTTCAAAGAGCGGCAGAATCCTCAAATCATAGTTACCGTTCATGCAGGCCCTTTCTCACACGTCCGAATACATCAGGCGCAGAATAACGTACATTGGTCATTGCTGCTGCACGGTCTGCTTCATCCAATGCAAGCTCTATGCCATCAGTCAGGGCAGAATACTGTTCAAGACTCATAACAACCATGGAGCCATAGCCATTTTTGGTGAGAAATACAGGCTCACCGCTTTTGAGTACCACATCTTCAATTTCTGGAAACTTATTTCTCAAATCAGATACAGGACGAATATTCAACATATGATCACTCCTTTTATATATCAAAATCTTATCATAATATTATCATCTGCGCAAGGCTTATTTTATGCGTAACGGTCAAAAATGTTTTTCATGATGAAAAACATTTCAGTGGGTCTTAGGGAACCATTTTCCCTAACAAGGTCATTTTGGTTTAACAAATGACATACTTGCTGAACCATTTGGCAAACGCACAAACAGGTTACTTTTTCCTTGGTTGCATTAATTCGATGTTTTAATTGATTTTATTGCTTAATTGTACCTTTTTCAAGATATACCAAAAAAATACGGCTCTACAAAGTTGTAGAGCCGTAATTTTTCAGATTATGCTAAGCATAATTGTTCTTTATCCTGTCCCACCATAGGGCTTCTTTTTTTATCTCATTATTCTAAATTACTCGACAACAGTGTACTCGATGTCATTACCATCGGCGTCCTTGAGGACTATCTCCCAGCCGCCGCTGCCGTCGGGTCTTGCTGCGAAGTTGAAGTCAGACTTGGTGTAGTCTGCGGAGACCTCGATCCTCAGCTCGCCTACCCGCAGAACCAGAGCATAGTTCACATCGCTCTCTTCAAAGGCCTTGTGCTCATAGTACACAGCGCCGGTGGGGGCGTTGTAGCCCTCGTCTATAAGGCCGATCTCCACGGTGCTGCTGCCGCCGTAAACATGCTCTTTCTCAAAGTCTGCAAGGCGGGCATGCACCTGACCCGTGAAGAAGCCGCCCGCGGGAGCGTAGAGGCTCACGTCCTCATCCTCCCAGCCGGTGGTATCCTGGAATTTTCTCAGGTAGTCTTC
>JAFTXM010000058.1 GCA_017465025.1 Oscillospiraceae bacterium | reverse complement strand
GCTGCACCACAGCATAGCTTTCCCTGCCGGTTCTGGGGTCACGAAGGCCAACAGGCTTCAAAGGCCCGTAGCGGAGAGTGTCCACCCCACGTCTCGCCATGACCTCAACGGGCATACAGCCTTCAAAAACTCCCCCGTCGTCAAAGCCGTGTACCTCGGCTTCCCTGGCAGAAACAAGCTCCTGAACGAAGGCCAGATACTCCTCCTGGGTCATAGGACAGTTTACATAATCCGCTGTACCCTTGTCGTAGCGGGAAGCGAAGAAGGCGCTGTCCATGTCCACACTGTCCAGTGTGACAATGGGGGCCACCGCATCGTAAAAATGCAGGTCGCTGTCCGGGCAGAGGGCTGCTATCTTTTCGGCTATGGCATCAGAGCTCAGGGGGCCTGTGGCGATGATGACCTCGCCTTCGGGTATCTGGGTGGCCTCGGCGCGGACAAGCTCTATATTCTCATGGTTTTCAAGCTTTTCGGTGATATAGCGGGCAAAGCCCTCCCTGTCCACTGCCAGTGCGCCGCCTGCGGCGACCTTATTGGCATCGGCGCTCTCCATTATAAGAGAGCCCATTTTTCGCATTTCCGCCTTCAAAAGACCCACGGCGTTGCTTAGCTCGTCACTTCTCAGAGAGTTTGAGCAGACAAGCTCGGCAAAGTATGGGGAGGAGTGGGCCGGGCTCATTTTTTCCGGCTTCATCTCCACAAGGCGCACCTTTATACCCCGGCTTGCCAGCTGCCAGGCACATTCGCTGCCTGCCAGACCGGCACCCAGAACGCTGACATATTCCATAGCTCTATCCTTTATTTTGTGGCTGTCTTTTTTGTTTTGCTGCTGGTTTTCTTGGCTGCGGGCTTTTTGGCGGTGCTTTTCTTTGCTGCCGCTTTCTTTTCCGCTGCCGCCGCCTTTTCCTCGGCGGTCTTCTTTTTATAAACGCGCTTATCTTCCGGCACGAAGTTTGCGCATTCCTCGTTTATACAATAGGACTTGAGAGGGCCTCTGCCGCTGCGCTTGAAGAGAGTCTTGCCGCAGGAGGGGCAATAGTCCTTGGTGGGTACGTCCCATGTGATAAAGCCGCAGTCGGTGCCCCGCTCACAGGCGTAGAACACATGGCCGTTTTTGGAGGTTCGCTTCAAAATGCGGCTGCCGCACTTGGGGCATTTACCGGGCATTTCGATTACGATGGGCTTGGTAAAGGTGCAGTCCGGGAAGCCGGGGCAGCCTAAGAAGTGCCCGAACTTGCCCTTCTTGACCACCATCTGCCTGCCGCAGACCTCGCAGAATTCATCACTGAGCACATCGGGGACTTTCAGCTTTACGCCCTCCAGAGCCTGCTCCGCCTTGTCCATTTCATCGGAAAAGCCGGTATAGAACTTGTCAAGAACGCTTTTCCATGCGGTTTTGCCCTGCTCTATCTCGTCCAGCTGAAGCTCCATCTGGTTTGTGAACTTAAGGTCAACTATGTCGGCAAAATGCTCCTTCATAAGACCGGTGACCACCTCGCCCAGAGGCGTGGGACGCAGGTACTTGCCCTCTTTTATCACATAGTCATGGGCGGTGATAGTGGATATGGTGGGCGCATAGGTGGAGGGGCGGCCTATGCCCTTTTCCTCCATGGCGCGGATCAGCGTGGCCTCGGTATAGCGGGGAGGCGGCTGTGTAAACTGCTGGTCGGAGACCATTTTTTCAAGCTGGAGCTTCTGACCCTCACTGAGACTGGGCAAGGGATTGCCAAGCTCGTCGCTCTCCTCGTCCTTGGCTTCCTCGTAAACGGCGGTATATCCGGCAAACTTCAGCTCGGAGTAGTTGGAGCGGAAAACCCAGTCGGCTGAAACGGTGTCCACTGCCACATTGTCGTATATGGCGTTTGCCATCTGGCTGGCTGTGAAGCGGCCCCATATGAGCCTGTAAAGCCTGTACTGATCCATACTCAGGTCCTTGCGTACCACTTCAGGAGAAAGGTTCACATCGGTGGGGCGTATGGCCTCGTGGGCATCCTGTGCCCCGGCTTTTGTCTTGAAGGTACGGGGCTTTGCGGGATAATAACGCTCCCCGTAGCGGTTTATTATATAGTTCTTTGCAGCGGCAATGGCCTCATCGGAAAGGCGCAGGGAGTCAGTACGCATATAGGTGATAAGGCCGATGCTGCCCTGACCGGATATCTCCACGCCCTCGTAAAGCTGCTGGGCAATGGACATGGTGCGCCTGGGGGTCATTCCCAAACGGCGGGAGGCCTCCTGCTGCAGGGTGGAGGTTATAAAGGGGGCTGAGGGTGCTTTCTGCTTTTCGCCGCGCTTGACGGACTTTACTATAAAGGGAGCGTCGGCAGTATCCGCAATGACCCTGTCCACATCCTCCTTGCTCTTAAGCTCCACCTTCTTATCGCCCTTGCCGAAGAAACGTGCTGTAAAGCCGCCCTTGTCCTCGCCGCACTTGAGGTGTGCGTCCAGAAGCCAGTATTCCTCGCTGACAAAGGCCTTTATCTCCTCTTCCTTGTCCACAACCATCTTGGTGGCAACGGACTGGACACGGCCTGCGGAAAGGCCGGTTTTTACCTTGCGCCAGAGAAGCGGAGAGAGCTTGTAGCCCACGATACGGTCAAGGATGCGCCTTGCCTGCTGAGCATCCACCAGGTCCTGGTCTATGTCACGGGGGTTTTTGATGCTCTCAGTGACTACCTTTTTCGTAATCTCATTGAAAGTGACGCGGCGGGCCTTATCGTCATCCAGATCCAAAAGCTCCTTGAGGTGCCAGGATATGGCCTCGCCCTCGCGGTCAGGGTCAGTGGCCAGATATACAGTAGAGGCCGCTTTGGACTCCTTTTTCAATTCCTTTATAAGCTCGGACTTGGAGCGCACTGCGATATACTGGGGCTCAAAGCCGTTTTCCAGGTCCACACCCATTTTGCTTTTGGGCAGGTCACGCAGGTGGCCCATTGAAGCTGTCACCTTGTAGCCGCTGCCCAGATACTTTTCAATTGTTTTCGCTTTGGCGGGCGATTCGACTATAACAAGGTCCTTTGCTTTTGCCATTTTATTTCCTCACTTTTTTGCTGTATTCAATGTAATGCGTTTTCCGGCTTCCCGGCGGACATAGCCCTTTATCTCCAGCACAGTCAGCTGTGCCAGAACTGTGGCAGTCGGAAGGCCGGTAGCCTCGATTATATCATCTATATGACTTGCATTTGCGTCTATGGCTGTTATTATCTTAAGCTGAGTTTCATTGAGCTTGCTCAGCTGTTCTTTCAAGTCAATATATCCCCTGTCATTTTCCTTGTCAATGACTTTTTTTGTCTCTTCCTCGGCTATTCCCCCGTTTTGATGCTGCTTTTCCGCTTCGGCTGGGATGATTTTTTCTGCGCTGCTGCCTCCTTTTGGAGGATGGAGCTTGCCGGGGAAAAGATATTCAAACTCGCACACCACATCGTAGCCGCAGGTGACAAGCTTTGCCCCGTCCTTGAGCATATTGAGAGTTCCCACGCTGTTTACCGAGTCCACATTGGAGGGGACGGCAAATATCTCCTTGCCCTGCTCCACGGCCTCCTCTACGAAAAGAGCCGTGCCGCTGTTCTCCGGCGCTTCCACCGCCAGAACTCCCACGGAAAGCCCCGCGCTTATACGGTTTCGCTCACGGAAAAAGCTGTTTCGCATCTCTCTGGTTGGTGGATATTCACTTATGACCGCGCCCCTTGCCGCCACATCGGGAGAAAGGAAATTTTTGTCCTTCTCGTGGCTTGTACCCAGCACCGCAACAACGATGCCGTCTGCAAGAAGTGCGCCCTCTGCCGCCGCGCCGTCTATGCCACGGGTAAGTCCGGAGACCACTATTGCACCGCAGCGGGCAATGTCATTGGCCATGTTTCTGGCCATTCTGATGCCGTAAACGCTGGCTTTCCTTGTGCCGACCACGGCGATGGCGGCATTTTCATCTATATTGGGGAGCTTGCCCTTAAGATACAGGACGGCAGGCGGGGCATATATGTTTCTCAGGCGCTTTGGATATCTCGCATCCTGATAGGTGATGATATCCAGAAACTGCCTCTGACATTCACCGTATATCCTGTCTGCTATGGAAAGGTCGCGCTTTTCAAGTATCTCACGCTCAGCCGTGCTTATACCCTCTACCATGCGATAGTCGCCTTTAGGGGCCATGAAAGCCTGCTGGGCGTCGCCATAGTATCTGAACAAAGCTGCTTTCGCCTTTGCGCTCACTTCGCATCCGCTGAGCCAGAGCCAGTATTTCAAGGCTGACATAGTATTGCTTTCCCTTCTATATTTTATAAGGAACGCTTTTTATCTTGCCATTTCCCACATTATTACGGAGGCCGCAACAGCAGCGTTGAGAGACTCGCTGTCCGGCTGCATGGGGATGATAAGGGCATTTTTGCATATTTCAAGAAGCTCGCGGCTCAGTCCTCTGCCCTCACTGCCCACAGCAACGGCGGCATTTTTCACGCCCACATCAAGGATGCTGAGAGCCTTGTCCGAGAGGGCTGCGCCGTAAAGCGGCAGAGCATTTTTATCAAGAAGCTCTGCAAGCTCGTCAAGGGTACAGCTTATCACCCGTTGGCGAAAGATGGCGCCCATGGTGGAGCGGACGGTCTTGGGGTTATAGAGGTCGGCGCAGTCTCCGGTGAGTATGACTGCGTCTATGCCGAAGGCGTTGGCGGTACGTATGACAGTGCCCACATTGCCCGGGTCCTGCACGCCCTCAAGGATGATGGCTCGGCTCATGGGGTTTTCCGTATCTTGCGCGGGTATGGCCACGGTGAAAAGAGGGCCGGGGCTATTCTTCATGGTGGAGGCATAGTCAAAAAGCTCTGTGGGGGCAAGATACTGGGTCTCACAGTCAAGGCCGCTGACGATTTTTGCCCCGTCCTTCCAAAGGACGCTCTTTATCTCAGCCCCGAACTGGATAGCTTCAAGGAGCATCTTATAGCCGTCACAGACAAACTCGCCCTGCTCTGCTCTGTATGCCTTGTCCGAGGCCAGAAGCCGCAGGTGGCGGATATATTCATTTTTTCTGGATGTGATCTCTGTCATATGCAGCACCCCATAATTATTCAGGTTATTTTACCAATATCCGGGGCTGATTTCAAGTATAACTATAAAAGTATAAAAAGAGCACCGGGCAGAAACGCATTTTTCTGTCCGGTGCTGTTATTATATTTGGTTTTACTCAGCCAATTCGTCCATGACCTGTTGGTAGCTGTCATAGCAATAGACGGTATACACATCGCTGTTATACACCATTTTTTCACGGTCCAGAGCCTCGATGAACTCACAGTCATGGAGCTCATACTCCTGAAAGAGCAGGAAAATCGGGCCGTCCGGGATAGTTGCTGCGTGCTCCTTTGTCTGAAGCCATGGATAGATATCGTCAAGGTCATTTATGGAATGCCGGAGCACCCACATCTCTATTTCGCCGTCTGAAAGCTCAGTGACAAGATTGCCGGTCCAGAAGGTGGAATAGCCCTCGGTATAGCCCTCGGAGACGAGCATATCCGTTATCTGCCGCAGCTCGCCGGTGGTATCGGTCTGGAACTGGTTTCTCAGCTTTCCAAGGCCGCAAAGTAGCATCAGGGCGCAAAACGCCGCACAGGCACGCCTTGTGAGCTTGTCCTTCATATCAAGGCCGCAAAAATAAATGCAGATCACCGGCAGGGCAAAAATAGCCACCGGCAGGCAATAACGGCCCACATGGGCAAAATCGGTACAGATTATAAAGGCCGAGTACACAAGAGCCGCAGCTGCAAAATACATAGCCACAAGTCTCTGGCTGAGAGTATATTTACCGGCTTTGCAAAGCATGCCGCGCAGCGCCACGAAAATCAATATAACAAGGCAGAGACAGCCCAGATTATAAAGCGTACGCAAAGTAAAGGCCGGGCCTTCCGTAAAACCGAAGGCGGAAAGCCACTCTTTCAATATAAGCTCTGTTCTTTCAAAGCCGGGAAGAGCATAGTTCATGCCGCCCTGAGAGGAAAAGCTGTAGCGGGCAGCGAGGACTTTGGCGTTGATAAGATATCCCGCCACAGCAAATACCGCCGTAGCAAGCGAGGACACAAAATAGCTCAGAGCCTCCTTGGATTTGCCGCTATGCTCCCTTTTGAATATAAACCATGCGCTCATTGCAGCTGACGCGATAAGAACGGGGATGTTATACACCAGCAGCTGGCGAAGGCCGCCCATGCCCGCCAGCAGCGCCAGCAAACACATGGCAGCACAGTAAAACACTCTGCTCTTTCCGGCGCTTGCGGCAATTTTGAACATAAGCCCCATCAGGAGGAAGGAAAAGCATATATGAGGTATGTAATAAAGGCCGAAAACCACGAAGACAAAGTACACCGTGGAAAGGGGCAAAATCAAAAATGCGCCGGACAGCGGGAAGGCTTTGGCAAGGCCGAGGCTTCCAAGGAAAAAGCGGTAGCAGAGAAGATAAATCGCCAGCAATATTCCGGTGCCTAATGAGCGGACCGTAACCCAGCTGTCAAAAAGCTTGAAAAGGGGCATCAAAATCAACTGGGTATTGACCACGCGCAGCTCCGTGGAGTAATACCATTCCGGGGAAAGGAGTTTATTTTCATCCGCCAGATGCTTTGCCAGAACCATCTCGCTGGACATATCCGCATCAAGGATGTGCGTTCCGTGGCTTGCCGCGAAAAAGCACATCAGCGCAAAACAGCCCAGCAGCAAAAGCCAAGCGGCAATTTTTTTGACTTTATACATATACTTTACTCCTCGTGTACAAAGAGAGAACGCTCCCTGATACGCGCCTTACTTTTGAGAAAGGCTATATCCTCGGTGCAGGTGAGTTTTTCGGCAAATTGCTCTCTCCGATAATATAGATGGGCCTCTTTTTTGTTTCCAGATAGGTCTTCGCCATGTACTGACCAACAATACCAATACACAGCATCTGAATACCGCTGAGCAACAGTATAATACAAACAAGAGAGGGCCAACCGGAAGTGGGGTCACCAAAGACCAGAGTTCTGACTATGATTACAAGAATCATCACAAATGCCAGCATACAGCAAAACAGGCCAAAAACAGAAGAAATAACCAATGGCGTGGTAGAAAAGGCAACTATTCCCTCTATCGCATAAAGAAACAGCTTCCAGAAGCTCCACTTGGTTTCTCCGGCTACCCGCTCGACATTTTCATATTCCAGCCACTTTTTCCTGAAACCGATCCATCCGAATATGCCCTTGGAAAAACGGTTGACTTCTCCCATGGACAAGATCGCATCCACAGCCGGACGGCTCATCATCTGGAAATCACGGGCACCGTCCACTATATCCGTGTCAGACATTTTGTTGATCAGCTTATAAAACATCCGGGCGAAAAATGACCGGATACGCGGCTCCCCTTTTCTTGTAACACGGCGGGAACCTACGCAGTCGTAGCCTTCTTCTTTTATCGCCCGGTACATCTCCGGAAGCAATGAGGGAGGGTCCTGAAGATCTGCGTCCATTATCACCACATAATCTCCGAGAGCATTTTGCAATCCGGCATAAATGCCGGCTTCCTTACCAAAGTTACGGGAAAATGATATGTATTTCACACGTTGATCCCTTTCTGCCAAGGATTTGATTTTATTAAGAGTACCATCTTTGGAACCATCATTTATAAACAAAAACTCAAATTCCACATAATCCATCTGCTGAGCAATGGATGTAAGTTCCTCAAAGAAAGGCTCCAGCGCAGGTTCCTCATTGTAACATGGTACAGCAATCGTGATCATATCCATATAAACACCATTTCCTCCAAGCTTCTCTGGCATACACTATAATTATAGTATACACAAATCGCAGTTTTTCGCAACCGCAAAAACTACAGTCCTTGTAAGGAAAGCTGTATTTCTCAAGTTTAGTGTACTCATCAATGCGGGATTATATCGACAAGTCAGAATATGAAAAAGAAGCATGGCGCAAGCCATGCTTCTTTTTCATAGTATAAGTAATTAATTACTTGAGAGCCTCGGCGGTTGCGACTGCAACTGCGACGGTCATACCGACCATGGGGTTGTTGCCTGCGCCAAGGAAGCCCATCATTTCAACGTGGGCGGGAACGGAAGAGGAACCTGCAAACTGAGCGTCAGAGTGCATACGGCCCATGGTGTCGGTCATGCCGTAGGAAGCAGGGCCAGCTGCCATGTTGTCGGGGTGGAGAGTACGGCCGGTGCCGCCGCCGGATGC
>JAFTXM010000057.1 GCA_017465025.1 Oscillospiraceae bacterium | reverse complement strand
TTAATATATCAGGGCGTTTTTCGCGAAGGCTCTTCACGGAAAAGGCCAGCACCGCGACAAGATAAAGAGGATAGAGCACAGCCACGGCAGGGCAGCACAGCACCGCACAGGCAAGAAACAGCCCGGCCAAAAGCTGCTGCAAGGGTATATTTTTCTCCGCAGTGGCGGCAAACGTCACAGAGAGGCTTATGCATATAAGGCCGAGGGAATTATAGGACAGGGCACTTATGCCATAAGGCGCGAAAAGCAGGAAAAGCAGCGCCGCGGCAAAGGCACCGTATTTTGAAAGAGCTTTCCAGCGCTTATAAAGGAAAAGAGAGCACAAAAACTGCACGCCGACATAGATATAACGGAAATTGAGGATTATACCATCGTTGGAAGTTCCGAAAACAAGACGGTAAAGATACATGAGAGGCCAGAGAAGAAAGGCTGAGAGCTGGGAGACGTGCCATTCGTCCACTATCAGAGCCTCCCCCTGACAAAGGCGGATGGGGATAGAGAGATAGAAAGCCTCATCCATATTGCCAAAGCCATAGCGGCACTTCCACACCAGAAAGGCAAAAGAGCCCAGAAAGCCCGCGCAGACAAGCGCCTTCCAGAGCTTTTCCCTGATATCTTCCCGCCATTGGGAAGGACGGGGAATTGAGCACAAACGCACCGACAAAGCGTCCACCGGCACGGCCACACACCAGGAGCAAAAAAGCGACAGTGCCACACGCCACAGACCCTGAAACCCATAGTCCTCCGGGCCGTAGAGCATATAGCGCTGGGGGAAAAAGAGGGTGTTGAAAATAATGGAGACAAGGATCATCGTAAAGACGTGGGGCGCAAGACTTCTGAAAAGAGAGGCCGCCTTTTCGCTTTTACAGTCCAAGTGATAAAAAGTGCAGAAGATAAGAAGGGAGAGAAGAACACAGGGAAACTCATCATAATCGGGCATATAGCCCTTATTGAAGCTTTCCACGCCGCCGGTGGCAATGTTTAGTGCGGTTATGGCCCCGGCACAGGCCAGAATCAGGCCAAGGCCGCGCAGGAAGGCAAGCTTTGGTCTGTAGCTTTTTATGTAGCAGCCGGAGAGGTAATAGGCAAAGGGCCAGAGACAATTCCAGAAATCGGGCAGAAGAGGATAGATTCCGTTCACGCTGCTTGAAAGCACCGCAACGGCGAACACAAGCGCAATAAGCTTCTGGTGGTTTTCCCGGCTTTCAAGGGCGTTCCAAAGCTTGTTCACAAGAGGGCTGAGAAGGAAAAGGCCGATATACATGTTCACATACCAGCCATACTCGGCAAATTCAAAGCCTGTGATGCCCTTTACCCAGTCGGAGAGGGCGAGCTGACGCTCTTCAAAAGCCATGATGAAAAGCCCGCAGAGCAGAGAAACAAAAATATACGAGCACAAAAGAGGCAGCAGCGAGCGGTAATAGCCCTTTCTGTACTGCTGAGCACAGCGGAGATAGCCGGTAAGAATAAGGAAAAGAGGAACAGAGCACACAGTCACCGTGCGCAGGAGAGAATGGAAGAACATTGCCGGGGAACTGACTGGCTGAAAATAGAAGCCGTTTTCAAAATAGTAATGGAGAATAAAGACCATCACCAGCACGAGAACGCGCAGAATATCCACCCCGGGTTCATATTCTCTTTTTTTCTGCCGGATAAGGTCCATAAATGCGCTCCTTGTTTTTGATGATATATTTTATCACAGGGATCAATAAGGGTGCAATATTACTTGTGACAAAAACTGTTGTCAAGAGCGCCGGCAGCCTTTTATTATGTAAATTATATTATGTTTATATTCGAATGAAACATCATGGAATACAGCAAAAAATCTCTGCGCTGTTTTAATAACACAACGCAGAGATTATAAATTATGTAAACTCATTTGGATTCAGATCATATCCACGGATTCAAGCTCCATATCAAGGAGGTCAAAATAATAAAGCCTGCCGGGGCGGACTTCCCTTCCCACAAGCAAGCGGGCGCAGAGAGAGGACTGCACGGCGGCACAGAACGCGGGAGTAAAGCTCAGGGCGCTTTTATCCTTTATAAGGGTGCCTTCGGGATAGAGAAGAGACACAAGATTATCCCCGGGCATGGAAACGGCAGCCTGGGCCGTCCAGCCGGCAATGGCGCCGTGGACAAGGGGCACGCCCGCCTTTTCACAGGCCGCAGCCAGTATACGCCGGGAGGCGATATTGTCCAGCCCGTCCAGCACCGCATCACAGCCGGAGACGATCTCAAAGGCGTTGCTTTCATCAAGAAAAATGGGGAAAGCTTCCGCGCGGATATCCCCGTCAAGCTCCTTTACACGCTCAGCGGCGGCTTCGGCCTTGGATACACCAAGCTTTGCGGGCGTACTCAAGAGCTGGCGGTTGAGATTGCTGAGGGCAAAAAAGTCCCCGTCCACAAGGCGGATGTGCCCCACCCCAATGCGGGCCATAAGCTCCACAAGATAGCCGCCCAGACCGCCGCAGCCAATGACCGCCACACGCTTTTCGCGCAGGAGGGCGCACTCTTTTTCCGTGAGGGCGGGTATATTGCGTTCAAAACGCTCCAGCATATCAGCCGCCTCCCACCGCGGGAAAGAGCGAAACAACGTCCCCGTCCTTCACTTCGGTTTCAGGCTTCTGGTGAAAGCCGTTTATGAGAAGGATGTTGACCTCGCTGCGCTTTATGTTGAGCAGATCCATAACATCCTGAACGCAGGCAATATCAGTGTTGTCCATCTGGTAAATTTTCTGCCTGCCCTCTCTCAGGCCGGCAAAAAGACGTACTTCTATCATAGGGCACTCTCCATGTAGCGGATTTTTTTACGGAACCTCAAAACTGTGCTTTGCTGATAAAAAAGGGGTGGGGTCCGGAGGAACCCCACCCTTGAAATATTATAATTACTTACCGACGCACTCGTCAAGACCCAGTCTCTTCAGAGTCTCATCAGTGGGGAAGGCCTTCTCCCAGCCACGGACCTGATAGTACTCGGGCAGGGTGATGTCCAGCTTGGAAACCAGACCCTTGGAAGGACCATCGGGGATGGGCTCGGTCAGCAGACGCTTGGGCAGACGGTCATCCTCGGGCTTCATGCCGGCAGCCTTATTGAACATACGCTCAATGTTGTAGATACGCTCGCCGATCTCGAGAACCTGATCGGGAGTGTACTCGGTGCCGCAGGCGGCGTTGAGGAGCTTGGTGTACTCGGGAGCACCCAGAGCGAAGGAGGTGAACAGGCACAGGCCCATGGAGTCGATGACAGCGGTCAGATCCTGGAAGGTCTTGGACCAGAAAGCCTTGTCGTTGGTGACGGTACGGTCAAGCTGTACGGGCAGACCAACAACTTCGGGAGCGATGGTGTAGCCACGGACATGGCAGCCGCCGCGGTTGGAGGTGGCGTAGGTGATGCCGATACCCTGAACACCACGGGCGTCGTATGCGGGCATCTCCTGCTTCTTGACGGACATGGAAAGCTCGGGCATGCCGTAAGCTTCGCAGAGACGGGCGGAGCCGGAGCTCATCAGCCAGTCAAGCTCGGTCTCGGGATTGCCCATGCGCTTTGTCCACTCGACCAGAGCGTGGGTGTTGCCCCACTCCAGGGGAGCGCCTGCGCAGTCTTCTTCCTTGATGGCGCCGCGCTGGTAAAGCTCCATAGCAGCAGCGATGGTGCAGGGAACAGAGATGGCATCCAGACCGTACTCGTTGCACAGCCAGTTGCACTCGTTGATAACTGCCAGATCGCTGTTGCCGCAGTCTGCACCGTAGGCCCACAGGGGTTCGTACTCAGGACCGCCGACGACCTTGTCGCCAACTCTGACTACACGGCCGCAGGCGATGGGGCAGCGGTGGCAGGCGCTGGCCTTGACCAGATACTTCTCTGCCAGAGCTTCGCCGGAAACGTCCTCAGCCTTGTCGTAGTAAGCTTCCTGCCAGTTCTTGGTGGGCAGAGAGCCAACGCCGTTGATAACATTGACGAGAGAAGCGGTACCCAGAGCGCGCAGACCGCCGCCGGTCAGACCGTTCTCGCGGATGTTGACCATAACATCCTTGTTTGCCTGCATGAGAGCCTCGACGGAAGCGAGAGTCTCGTCAGCGTTCTTCTTGGAAGCCTTGACAACGATGCCCTTGAGCTTCTTGGAGCCCATGACAGCGCCGACGCCGGAACGGCCAGCGGCACGGTCCTTGTCGTTCATGATGGCAGCCAGCAGAACCTTCTTCTCACCGGCAATACCGATGGACAGAACGGATGCGTCCTTGCCGTGCTTCTCTTTGAGCTTGTCGTCCAGCTCTTCGGAGAACATACCCAGATACTCGTCTGCGTTCAGCAGCTCGATCTGGTCGTCAACGATGTTTATTTAGGTCCAGTCCTTGGCTTCGCCTTCAACGATGAGGGCGTCCCAGCCAGCGTACTTGAGCTTT
>JAFTXM010000056.1 GCA_017465025.1 Oscillospiraceae bacterium | reverse complement strand
TGATAGGAAAAGGCCACGTGCTCAAAGTCTATCTGCGCCTTTTTCATGTTGGGGCGCAGTCCCGCAGTCTTGGTCTTGATGGGGTTTTCCTTGTCAAAATAGTCAAAAATGCGGGTAAAAAGGGCCATGGAACGGGTAAAGTCCACGTGCAGGTTCAAAAGAGACTGGACAGGTCTGTAGAGGCGGTTTATGAGGGCCACGGTGGCGGTTATTGTACCTACGGTCAGGCTGCTGTCCAGCTCGCGGATGATGAGAAGGCCGCCTGCAAAGTAGATAAGCAGCGGGCCTATCTGGGTGAACATGCCCATCACGACCCGAAACCACTTGCCGCTGCGCTGCTCCTTGAGGGCAAGCCGGGTCACTTCCTCGTTTACCTGAACAAAGCGGCGGTACTCCTTGCGCTCACGGGTGAAAAGCTTTACAAGAAGCGAGCCGCTGACGCTGAGCGTCTCGTTTATGAGCTGGTTCATCTCGTCGTTTTTGGCCTGAGACTCGTTGAGAAGCTGCCAGCGGGTCTGGCCCACGCTCTTTGTGGGCAGGATGAGCAGGGGGATCACGATGATGCCCACGATAGCCAGCTGCCAACTCATGGAGAAGAGGGCCACAAGGGTGGTGACCACGGTGGCAAGGTTGCTGACGATGCTTGTGAGCGTGCCGGAGATGACGGAGCTTACGCCGGAGATGTCCGTATTCATCCTTGTGATGATGTCGCCCTGTTTTTCGGAGGTGAAGAATGAATGGGGCATATGCTGGAGATGGTCGTACATCTCATTTTTCATGTCGAAGATTATCTGCTGGGATATCCAGGCGTTTATGTAGCTTTCCAGCACTCCGATAACCTCGGATGCCGCAAGGGTCACAAAGGCCATCAAAAGAAGCCGGATGAGAAGCTCCATATTCCGCCCCACCAGCGCCTCGTCCACGATGCGCCCGGTTATGATGGAAGGCAGAAGCCCCACCGCGGCAGAGAGCAGTATCGCCGCAAACACCAGCAGAAACTGGAGCCGATAGGGTTTAAGATATGAAAGTATACGCAGCAAAAGCTCCTTTGTGACCTTGGGTCGGTTGGCCTTTTCCTCCTCGGTGAGAAAGCCCCTTGGCCCAAGTCCCCGCATAGGCCCTGCCATAAGCATCATCGCCTTTCGTGTTTTTCTATGGGAAGATTATACCACAAAGTCAAGCCCGGCGCACAGTTTTTGCGTGTAGATGGAAAAGAGCGCAAATTTGACGTGTGTACGCAAAAAATCGCAGGTGTTTCCACCTGCGATTTTGATTCTTACTTTTTCTTTTTCCCGAATATTCCGCTGGAAGAGCCTGCGGCCTTATCTCTGTTCACTTTCTCAAGCGCTTTTTCCAATCCTGCGGAAATGCAATATGGTATAGCTCCACATCCTCCCCGTATTCCTCAAAAAGGGCCTCCAACGAAGGAAGTATCTCGCCGTTCCACTTGTCACGCTCCGGGTACAAAGAGCATAAAGCCATAATCGCACCCCAAAGGCGGCGCTTTGCAGCTGCGCCCATATCTATCCCGGCAGGGATAGCTGGGAAAATTCTATAATACAGCCGTCCATAGTGCGCGCAAATATTACGTAGATCCGTACAACACCTGAGCCAGCTTATAAGGTTTTTATAGGTTGTGCCGTAGAGCTCATTGGCAAGCTGCTTTTGATCCTGAATTTTCAGATCATTATAAAAATAAGATAGCATACCAAAGGTAAAAAGCTCACTGATGACCCACATTGGGAAAATGCCGTCATAGTTTTCCAAATGGTGCTTTACAAAAAGTGCTTGCTTGTTGCTGACGATTTCCCTGCTGATATTGGCTATGAACTTTTCGTGCTGGTGCTTATTCGAAAAATTCTCAGGATTTAAATATCCTGTTGCTCCATACTTGTGGGCATAAAAATAAGCAAAACGGGATCGAAGATATATCTCTATCTCCTCTACCGCAGAAAACAAAACAGCCCTTAGCTTTCGGTCAAATTCGTACAGACGGTACACCCGTTCAAAGTTTGTGCCTTCAATGTACCCGTTGCCGGATTTGAAGGGCAAAAAATAGGCAGTCAACCGATAATAGTTTACTGCTTGCAGCTTGTCTCTGCAAAAACCCTCATCAGAAATTATGCAGCCACGTTCTTTAAGAATTTGTATCTGTTCAGAGTATGTAGTCGGCCTTTTTGTTTCTCTTGCCATAGCAATCTCCGAAAATAAAAATGTCCCCCCTGGGACACATCACACAAAACTGTGGAGAGGTGCGGGGGGTCCTGTTGTTTTTATTATATGCTCTTAAAATCAAAAATGCAATAGCAGACGTTGAAAAAGTTTTATAAACCGGATGTTTTAGTGCAAAATCAAACCCATCGCTGTTTTTATCTGCGATGGGTTTAAAATACTCACTTCTTCTTTTTCCCAAATATTCCGCTGGAAGAGCTTGCGGCCTTTACGCCGTCCAGCTCGCCCATGGAGGCGGCAAACTGCTTCAAAAGCTCCTTCTGGGAGGAAGTCAAGTTTTTGGGAATCTCCACATTGACGGTGACGAACTGATCGCCCCTGCCGCTGCCGCGAAGATAGGGGATGCCCTTTCCACGGATGCGGAAGACGGTGCCGGAGGGAGTGCCCTCGGGGATGTTCATTTTCACCTTGCCGTCAAGGGTCAGCACCTCAAGCTCCGCGCCCAGAACAGCCTGAGCGTAGGAAATGTTCTGCTCCAGAAGCACGCTGTTGCCCTCGCGCTCGAAGCGGGCGTGGGGACGGATGCTGACGGAAACCAGAAGCTCGCCCGCGGGGCCGCCGTTTGCCCCGGCGTGACCCTTGCCCCGGATGGACACGGCCTGCCCGTCGTCTATGCCGGCAGGGATATTGACCTTTTCCTTTACCTGACGGCGGATAGTGCCGGTGCCACGGCAGTTTTTGCAGGGCTGATGGATTATCTTGCCGGTGCCGCGGCATCTTGAACAGGGGGACATGCTCTGGGCCATGCCGAAGGGGGTGCGCTGGGTCGTGCGCACCTGACCTGTGCCGCCGCAGTCGGGACAGACCTCGGGGGTAGCGCCGGGGGCGCAGCCGTTGCCCTTGCAGTCGGGGCAGGTCTCTATGCGGGGTACGGTTATCTCCTTTTCGCAGCCGAAGGCCGCCTCTTCAAATGTTATGTTCAAAGTGACCCGGAGATTTTCACCCTTGCGGGGGGCGTTGGGGTTGCTTCTTGCGCCGCCGCCAAAGCCACCGAAACCACCAAAACCGCCGCCGAATATGTCGCCGAAGATATCGCCCAGATCTCCAAATCCGCCGAAACCGCCGCCGCCGAAGCCTGCGTTGGGGTCAAAGGCCGCGTGGCCGAACTGGTCGTACTTCTTTCGCTTTTCCTCGTCGGAGAGCACCTCATAGGCTTCGTTTGCCTCCTTGAAGCGCTCCTCGCACTCCTTGTCGCCGGGGTGGAGGTCCGGGTGATTGGCCTTGGTTATCTTACGGTAGGCCTTTTTTATTTCATCGGCGCTGGCGCCCTTTGCAACGCCCAGCACCTCATAATAATCTCTTTTTTCTGCCATATATGCTCCAATCCAGTCCGAAATCGCAGGGCAGAGCCGTAAAACTCAGGCCGCCGCCCGGCTTTCGCCGGACTATCATATACGCACCATTGAGGCGGGGATATTCCTCGCCTCAATGCTGTTATAAATAAGCTTGAATTACTTGTTGTCGTCATCGACTACGGTGT
>JAFTXM010000055.1 GCA_017465025.1 Oscillospiraceae bacterium | reverse complement strand
CAACGAGTGGGGCTTCTCCTGCAAGATGCTCGACCTCACCCGTCACATTGACAAGGTCCGCAAGGCATAAGTTATTCCGAAAGCATTCGGAATTGGATGATTTGAGGAACTTTTGGTGAGCTTTAGCTCGACACAGTAAAGTCACCTCTGTTGTGGAAACTGTTCTGTGTTGACACAACTATCCAATTTTACGAAAAGTCTTCTCCAATGCCCTTTCCCACTTTTTTGTTCAAGTGGGAAGGGGCATTTTCTATGCAGTTAAACGAACTTATTCAGGAATTTCTCTTTGATTGCATGGTAAGGGAACTGAGCGACAAAACAGTGAATAACTACAGAAAACAGTTGAACTTAGAGAATCCGTAGTTGCCGATGCAAAATCTGTCTGAAAATAAATGGGAAAAACTTGTAATTACAACAATGTTATGTTAATATAATTATGTAAAAAGATCATAGAACATGGAATATAGTGAATTCACATGGACGCTTGGGCTGACGACTGAAAAGACAAAGAAAGGAGCTTAAGATGAAAAAAGCCATTTCTGCATTTTTTGTATTTGTACTGCTGCTCTCTCTTTCCGCATGCGGTTGTTCCCACCAATGGGAGAAAGCCACTTGCACCACGCCCGAAACCTGCTGCCTATGTCAGAAAACCGAGGGCGAAGCTTTGGGTCACAGCTGGCAGGAGGCGAGCTGCGCCCGGGAGAAAACTTGCTTGCTCTGCGGTGTGACCGAAGGTGAGAAGCTGGAGCATACGTGGCAGGAGGCGACATGTACAGAGGCCAGATGCTGCACAGTCTGTGGTACGTCTGAGGGCGAGCCTTTGGGCCACAGCTGGCAGGAGGCGAAATGCACTGAGGCTGAGATTTGTACTGTCTGCGGCGAAATCGGCAGAGAGGCACTGGGACACAGTTGGGAAAATGCCCTGTGTACGCTTTGCGGTCTGAATGCCCAAAGCTCCGGATATCAGCTGTGCCCCGTCTGCACAGGATGGTATCCCGCCGGTGATGAGTACATGCACCATACGTGCGTGGGTTATAGCATAGCCTGTCCGATTTGCGGTGGATGGTTTGAGTCCGGATATGCTTTTCTTTCACATCCCTGTGCATCAACAGAGACTTCTGCCGCTGCTGATGCTATGGAGGCTGACCCCACAAAGCGCCAGTGCCCCGTCTGCACAGAATGGTATCCCGCAGGTGATGAGTATATGCACCATAAGTGCGTGGATTACAGCGTGGCCTGTCCTGTCTGCGGAAGCTGGTTTGAAGCTGGGTATGCCCTTCTCAGTCACAGCTGCGCTATTGCAGCAACCGCGCCGGTAGCACCACAACCCCCAGTAGCACCACAACCCCAGGCAGCACTACAAAATCCGGTTTCTCCTCCCGCCTACACTGGAGTTGACGGACAGCAGTGCCAGCGTTGTGGCAAGACCTTTGCCGCCGGGAGAGAGTTCGACACCCACTTCTGCCAGTACATCCCTGCCACCTGCTACAAGTGCATGATGAGTATGCCCTCCTGGAAGATTAATTCCCACGATTGCCCCAGCGCGAATCTGCAGCCCAGGCTATGCGTCGGCTGCGGCGAGTCCTTCATTGGCTACTCCTATGATGCACATATCTGCCCGGGCAACAAGATCAACAGAGTTTCCTGCCCCATCTGCGGTGTGCTCTATGACGAGGGTGTCCAGCTTGATGCACATTTGGCAGGCTGCACTCCCACACCGGTGACGTGCGAATACTGCGGTAGCAGTATCGCCGGCAATATATTGGGCGAGCACCTCATGACCTGTTCCAGCCGCCCCGGCAGTGCCGGATATACCGGCGAATAGATGGAATGCAATTCACGGACATAACATAACAAAGAGACTGTCAAAAAACTGTGCTTCTCCGACCGAAAACAGAGTCGCAGGGGAGCTCGAGAGGGCAAAGCCCACCTCAAATATAGTATATTATCGCAGAATAGTTCTGTTTTACAGACTTTTCTGCGGTTTTGAAGCGTGTAGACAAAGTCCTCTGATTTACAGTAAAAGCTGTAACTTGGAGCACTTTTGTGGTAAAATGGAGGAGGAAACGAGGTGGGTTATTTATTTTGGAGGAGGTTTAAGAGATTAAGTAAGGTGCTCCAAGATGTGCGAAGATGCTTGTAGTTACACAAAAAGGGACAGAAGGCTTGTTTTGCGAACACTTGGAGTGTATAATAAGTATGAAAAATGTCAGCAAATTTGGTATGACAACGAAAACAAAAATCGTAGTTAGCAATTTAATACAGAACTTCTGGAGGATTAAAAACGTCCAAAAATGCCTATGTTAGGCATTTTTGGAACTTCGTCAAGCTCGTCACCTGGTACGACAACGAGTGGGGCTTCTCCTGCAAGATGCTCGACCTCACCCGTCACATTGACAAGGTCCGCAACGCATAATTAAGCAAAGCCTGGCTTAAGAGTTATAAAACCACGAAATCTCTCCGGGAAACCGGAGAGATTTCTTTATAGTATCGCAGCCGACAATCTGTATTCATTGGAAGGGAAAGCATAATGCCAATCACCGAATATCTTGAAAAAAACAGCCGGCTTTACGGGGATGAATCCGCACTTGTTGAAATAAGCCCTGAAGAGCCAAACAGCAAGAGTCTTGGCTCAGCGGAGCTTTTCCAGCGCAGGCAATACAGCTGGAGAGAGTTCAACGATCAGGCAAATCTCTTTGCAAATGCACTTTTGAGCCGTGGCTTCTGCAAAGAGAAAAAGATAGCCATTCTGCTCACAAACTGCCTTGAGTGGCTGCCGGTTTATTTTGGGGTGCTCAAAACAGGTGCACTGGCAGTTCCCATAAACTACCGCTTCTCAGCTGCGGAGATAAAATACTGTCTGGAGCTTTCCGATGCGGACATGGTGGTTTTCGGGGACGAGTTTATCGCCCGCATGGAGAGGATCGCTGGGGAGCTTGAGGGGAAATGCGCCATGCTGTATCTGGGCGGCGGTGAATGTCCCTTTTTCTGCGGGGCTTATTCCGCTTTCGTGGAGGGGGCGTCGGATGAAAACCCGGGCATAGCCCTCACTGATGCAGATCATGCAGCAATCTATTTCTCCTCCGGCACCACAGGTTTCCCCAAGGCCATCCTGCACGACCACGAAAGCCTGATGCACGCCGCGATAGCCGAGCAGAAACACCATTTCCAGACACATGAGGATGTTTTTTTGTGCATCCCTCCCCTTTACCACACCGGCGCCAAAATGCACTGGTTCGGAAGTCTGCTGGTCGGAGGCAGGACTGTGCTGCTGAGAGGTGTGAGGGCTGACTGGATACTAAAGATTGCAAGTCAGGAACGCTGCAGCATAGTCTGGCTGCTGGTGCCCTGGGCGCAGGATATAGTGACCGCACTGGACAGGGGGGAGCTCAGGCTTGAAGATTATGACCTTTCCCATTGGCGGCTTATGCATATCGGCGCACAGCCCGTTCCGAAAAGCCTTATTGATAGCTGGCTGCGGCTTTTCCCTTCCCATCAGTACGACACCAACTACGGCCTCAGCGAGGCTGCCGGCCCCGGCCCCGTACATCTGGGCATAGGCAACACCCACAAGGTAGGTGCCATCGGCAAGGCAGGCTACGGCTGGGAGACGCGCATAGTTGACGAGCAGCTCAATGACGTGCCGCAAGGACAGATAGGCGAACTGTGTCTGAAAGGCGCAGGCAATATGCTTTGCTATTACA
The DNA here is from genome assembly GCA_017465025.1 of Oscillospiraceae bacterium. Taxonomy (GTDB): domain Bacteria; phylum Bacillota; class Clostridia; order Oscillospirales; family Oscillospiraceae; genus Limivicinus. The sequence continues at coordinate 5,843 of JAFTXM010000055.1, read as the reverse complement.
GGGACAAGGATGCAACAGCCGCGACTTTGAAAGACGGCTGGCTTCTGACCGGAGATATGGTCAAAGCGGATGAAGACGGCTTTATTTATCTTGTAGACCGGAAAAAGGACGTAATCATAACCGGCGGCGAAAATATTTACCCGGTACAGATAGAAAACTTTCTCTCCGCTCACCCGTCCGTTCACGATGTGGCGGTGATAGGTCTGCCGGATGAGCGTCTGGGCGAGATCGCCGCGGCCATAGTGCAGCTTAAAAAAGGTGCAGAGTGCAGCCGGGAGGAAATAGCGGAGTTCTGCCGTGCTCTTCCCCGCTATAAGCGCCCAAGGCAGATTGTTTTTGCCGAGGTTATACGAAACGCCACCGGCAAAATAGATAAGCCCTTGCTCAGAAGCATGTATCGCTGACAGCAAACTTCGAGAACGAAAAAAAGCCCCGATTTGTACAAAACCGGTACAAATCGGGGCTTTTATTTAATGTTATGCTTCTACAAAAAGGTCCTTGCTCGCAAGGCAGAGGGGGCACTGGAAGTCTTCAGGGACATCTTCCCATTTGGTGCCGGGGGCAATACCGCCTTCGGGGTATCCTTCAGCCTCGTTGTATTCCCAGCGGCAGGCGTCGCAAACATATGTCATAATTATTTCCTCCTGTTTTTTTTCATTTATCTTTTATGGTTTTATTATATACGGAGCGAATGCTTTTTTCTGTGACTTTCTCACATAACTAATCCATGCTTGAATTAATGTGCTCTGTTTGGTAAAATCGTCTGTGGAGTAAGATGACCAAAAAACAAAACTTCTGAGGTGACTATGAAAGCTGAGTTCAGCCAGAAATTTAAATATCTGGGCTTTTTTATGACCTGCGGCATGGTGTTTTTTCACTGCCCCATTATTGATAGCATAGCTGCTTTGGGGCCTCTGGATTTTTACGGAAAAGTTGCCTTTGACAGCATGGTGAGAAATTCGGTCGATTTATTGATGAGTTATTTCTTTGCTGTGACCGGCTTTCTGTTCTTCCGCGATTTCAGCATGAAGCAGTATCCTGTCAAGATAAAAAACCGCATTTTCTCTCTTTTAATCCCCTTTGTTCTCTGGCAGGCCATTTTCGCTGTTTTTGACACTGTATTCAAGTATGAGACTATCAGTTTTGCAGAATTTCTCAGAAGGACTTTCCTTCTTGAAAGATGGCCGGTAGATGCCGCTCTTTGGTATGTGTACGGCGTTTTTCTGCTGGCTCTGCTGTCACCTGTTGTATATCTGATAATAAAGCGGAAAAAGCTTGCTTGGTGTATCATTATTGCCATCATGCTTCTGTCCACCGCCAGAGACAAGATTGATGTCCCCGCGTTCAAAGCTGTGCTTCACTACGGCTACGTGGAGAATATCGTGCATTTCTTCCCCGCATACTTTGCAGGTGCATTTTACGGCTATCATTATAAGGATGGTGAAGCAAGCTGCCTTATCTATCTGGTCCTTGCCGTGCTGGTAAGTTTTCTTTTGACTGGTATGATAGATAACCTGTTTTTTGTTATTTCGCTAAGAATGCTCCCTATTGCCCTTATATATCTGCTTCCTCCGATCCGTTTACTGGAAAACAGGAAGGTGTACAAACTCAGCTTCATCATGTACGCGCTCCACCAGCCCCTCATATGGAAACTCTCGCCTTTCGTGTTGGACTTCTATACAAATTATGTGTTCAGGATAATTCCCTCTGCCTCTGTTGCGGCCGTTTTATCGCGACTGATCTTTTTGGGCATAGACATAGGGCTTGCGGCCTTGATATATTCTCTTTTTTCAAAGCTGTCGCCCCGGTTTCTGGCTATGCTGACCGGCGGGAGAAGCTGAAAGCCTGCTGTGGACAAAAAAACAATACAGCCTGCTGCCATTTGAAAAGGCAGCAGGCTGTACTATCATGCTGTAAAAGTATCTGCGACAGGGCGAGAGAAGAAAGCAGATGCCCGAACGGTGTATTTTTGCAGCTTGCCGGTATTCCGGCGCAGCCTTTAAACTATACGCCTGTCTCTCACCTGTGCGTCATAGTGCTTGTTGAGAAGCGGGCGCACCACATAGTAAATGAGCTTATTCTCGCCGTTGAACATATAGAGGGCGAAGGTGGCCACGAAGGTGATGAAGCCTATCACAATAAGCTTGCCCACCAGCTTCAGAAGGATGTTGAGGATTTTTTTCATTTACGCCGTCTCCTTTCTCAGAATGCCAGAGAGTCGTCAAAGTCCACCAGCGTGGGATCCAGCGGCTCCTCGTTGAGAACGACGGTCATGTAGTTATTGACTATCTTTCTCATGTCGCGGCGGGACACGGTGCGGGCGTCTTCCAGATCGTGCTCAAGGAAGATGAAGTGGAAGCCCAGATCCCTTGCCTGCTCCTCCATGAGGGCGTGTACGCCGTTCATGCCCTTGCAGGCCACGTTGTCGTTGAAGATGACCATATCGCAGTCAAAGTTCTTGGCCCACTCCCAGAGAGCGTTCACGTTCTCCCAGCCGCCCACGGCGTGGTGGCGCATAACGCCCTTTTCGGAGAACAGCGCCAGATCCTCGATGGCCTTCTCCGGGTCTTCCGTGTCTATCATATTGTGGCCCATGGTGGAGTCCATGTTCAAAACGATATTGATGCCCCAGCAGTTCTGAATCCAGGTGGGGAAGTCGGTATAGTACACGGCGGAGGGCCCCCACAGGAAGGCGCGGTGGCGGGTCTTGCCCTTGAAGGGGCGGTAGCGCTCCTCGTAGGCCTTGCGCATTATCTTGATGACCTTGCGGTCGTTTTCGGTGAAGTAGTCCTCCTGACCGTTGACGGAGGCCCAGGAATAGAGACGGTAGAGAGTCTCGGCAATGCCGCAGAGAGCGGAGTGGGGGGTCTTGAAGATGTCCCACTTTTCAAGTTCGATGGTGTTCTGCTCGTTCATGTGCTTTGCACGTTCAAAGAGAGCATCCCAGTCGTATTTCACGCCGTACTCCTTCTCAATGAAGGCGATGGCATCGCGCAGCACCTGTGTGGAGTAGGGGTGGGCGCCCGGCTCATTGTGGATCATGGCCATGGTCACGGGCATATCGGGCAGACCCAGTCTCCTGCGCTGGAACATGGAGGTGGCCTCGGAGGCGTTGCAGGGCATATTGGTGGTCAGGAAAGCCTTGCCTATGATGGGGAAGGCATCATCTATGGCAACGCCGGTCTCAGCAGAGCAGCGGGAGCATACGTCCGCCGGCAGGCCGAAGGATTCGGCCACGTCTATGTAGTAAGGCTCGATGTGCTGGTCGATGTCGCAGATGATGAACTCCGGCAGGGTCTGCAGAGGGATGGGGATGAGGTCTTTGAAGCCGGTCATGAAAAGGGGCGGCAAAACCTCGTCCATGGGTACCATGTTGTCGCTGAGGGGACCGCCGCCCAGACGCTTGTCGTTTGCAAGCACGAGGGCGATCTTCTTGGTAAGGCTCTGGACGATGGCGTGCATATTCATGTGGGCAGTTCTCAGCTCATAGCCGCGGAAGCCCTCGAAAAGACGGTCGATAAACATGAAGGTACCCAGATATGAGCCCATCCAGCGGTACTCCCAGAAACCCTTCAGGCATGCTACGGGGGCGGAGCCCACCATCAGCACCATGGAGTAGAGATTGTAAAGCCACTGGGTGTAGTCGTAGAAGGTGTCCTTCACGCCGCGCCATTCGCGCCATTTGGCAACGCCGGTCTTGTCATAATAGCGGTCTCTCTGGCCACCTACACCGTGCTCGGCCTGCCACAGGGGGTCAAAACGCTCAAGCTTTTTGTCGATAGCGGAAATAAGCTTATCTGTAATTTTCATCTCAGCGGCCTCCCTGTATGTTTTTGATCTCCAGTGCTTCTATAAAGGCCTGGAAGCGGGTACGGAGCTGACCCACAGCGCCCAGAGAATACTCTTTTTCGATGGTGCAGCAGGGGATATTCAGTTCGTTGGTGAACACGTGGGATGCCAGAACCTTTTCATAGCTCCAGAACTCGCAGAACTTCATGTTCTCGTAGATAACGCCGTCGGCCTTGAATTCCTTCACAAGCCGCTCCACTTCCTTGTGGCGCTGCTCGATCTTGTCCCCGGACATGAAGCGGGCGCACTGACTCCAGTGGAGATAGTGGCGGCAGACCGCGTCAAAGGCGCTCTCACCCTCCTGTATTTCGATGACCTCGCGGCTGGGGAAGGAGCCGAAGCAGTAGCGGTCAGCCACAACCATTGCGCCGCAGTTTTCGATAAGCTTTGTAAACTCAGGGTCGTCCACCTCGGAGCCTACAAGGGCAACTCTGGCCCGGAAGGGGAACTTGGGCTCAGGCTGCCTTGTTCTGAGCTCCTCCAGAGTCTCCTCCAGATAGGGCTTTATAAGGCTGTGGGGGCAGACCTGGCTTACAAGCTGGATAACATGGAACTCATAGCCCGTTATAACGGGATTATCCGCCTTGCGGAAATTACCGATCTCTGTGATAATGCGGTAAATCTCGTTGCTCTGCTCCACAGCCTTTCGTATGGCCTCATCGGAGATATCCACGCCCAGCCTGTCACGCAGCGGCTCGAGAACCTTCAGCTTAAGCTGCGCCTTGTAATAGTCAAGGCTGGTCTTATCGCCCTTCATGGGCGGGTCGATAATGGTGGTGAAGAACTTTTCGTTCTTTACCGGGTTAATAAGGAAGAAATGCTCCTCCATGCGCTCCATGGCGGCGCAGCCCTCGGCCCCGAAGAGCGCTTCCAGATAGTTATAGCCGCCTTCGATGGCGCGCTCGAGAATGGCGCGGACATAGGGGCAGTTGCGGGTGGTCATGTAGTAGTTGGCCACGTCGGTGGAGTTGCAGCGTGGTGCGCGCAGGCGGCTTGAGAAGCAGCCGGGCAGATTCAGCAGCACCTCCGGAATGTAATAGCAGTTATATCCCAGAGGGTGCAGGCCCTGCTCTACCGCCTTGCTGACAAGCTCGTTATGCGCGTCCTGCAGCAGGTTTTCAAAGTAGATCAGATGCTTCAGATCCTTCAAACATTACACCTCTTTCTTTCATAGATGGATTTAACGAAAAAATATATACCTGAAAACACATTATCATAAAGCAACAAACAAATCAATAAAATAAGATAAAATTTTGACAGATATGACCATATTGTAAAAAAGACAACAGAGATTTAACAACTCCGCTCTTGCCCTTTTCAAAGAAAGATGGTAAGCTAATAGAAAATACAAAGTAACACCAATACTATACTTAGCAAAGGAGCGTGGTCGTTTTGGTCAAGCTTATCATGGGTCTCAAGGGCTCAGGAAAGACAAAGCATCTGGTGGATCTGGTTCGTGAAACAGTGGAACAGGGCAAGGGTGATGTGGTTGTCATAGAGAAGGAGCGCAAGCTCACCTATGATGTGCCCTATCAGGCCCGCCTTATTGACGCCGGCGCCTATGACATCGGCACATACGAATTCCTGAAAGGTCTGATCTGCGGCATCCATGCCGGCAACTACGACATTGAGCATTTCTTCATCGACAACTTCTACAAGCTGGTGGAGGACAAATCCGATGAGGCTCTGGTCAGCTTTGTAAAGTGGCTGGAGAAGTTTTCACAGAGCGAGAAGGTGGAGTTTGTCATCAGCATCTCTGCTGACCCCGAAGCTGTCAGCGAAGAGATAAAGCAGTTTGTTATATGAAAAATCAAGGGCTTGTTGCGAAATGAAGCAACAAGCCCTTTGATATTTCGTAGAGTTTCCCCTTGGACTACTCAAGCTCTTTGTACATGGCGGGGGCATCGGCCTTGCTGGCAGTCTCGTTGACTGCCACGACCTCTACCTTCAGCGTGTGCTGGCCGAAGCTGATCTCGATAATATCGCCCGGCTTT
>JAFTXM010000054.1 GCA_017465025.1 Oscillospiraceae bacterium | reverse complement strand
TTAAAGCTTGAGCGGGATGAAAAGAAGTTCAAAGAAAAGTATGCAGACAAAAATGAATCTGCCATAAACCGTATGATTTGTGACAAGGTGCCTGCCGGACTTCAAAACACTCTTGATTCAGCATTTGCCAAAGCTTTTGCCCTGGTTTTTGAAAAGGGCACCGGCATTATAGAGAAAAGCTATAACAGAGACGAAATAGAAAAACGCTTCAAAATAGCCAAATTCACCGCAGAGCTCCGTGGTGACAGGAAGTCTCTCAAAACTTTCTCCAAGAGAGCCTCTTCCGGCAAAGCTCTAAATCTGGGCCTGTCCGGAGCTGCCGGAATGGGCATGGGCTTTCTGGGTATAGGCATACCCGATATCGCGGTATTCACCTCTTTGATGCTTAAAAGTATATATGAGATCGCTCTGAACTTTGGCTTTGATTATAAAGAGGAACAAGAGCAGGCATTTATTCTCCGCCTTATCCGCACAGCCGTCTGTATAGGTGAGGAATTCGAAGAAGCTGACAAAGAGCTTGATTACTACATAGAAAACGGCCAATTTGAAAACGCAAAAAGCGCTGATGAGCTCATTAAGCTGGCTGCCTCGGCTTTATCAAATGACCTGCTGTACACAAAGTTTTTGCAGGGAATTCCCATTGTGGGCGTTGTCGGCGGAGCATACGATGCGGTATTTATGCAGCGTATAGGAGCTTATTCAGAACTCAAATACAGAAAGCGTTTTTACTTCGACATGAATAAAACCGGTGGATAGACCACCGGTTTTTTCCTATTCAATATCCAGTTCTATGGGCTCGTCCAGAGTTTCAGAAACATATTTGCCGTTCTTCTTTCTCTGTCGGACACATTCTGTGAGCAGGTATTCTATCTGTCCGTTCACCGAGCGAAAATCATCCTCTGCCCAGGCTGCAATTGCATTATACAGCTTTGGCGACAGGCGCAGGGGCAGCTGCTTTTTGCCGTTGTCTGCCATGGCTTAATACAGGCTGCCGGAGTTGACTACCGGCTGGGCATCTCTGTTGCCGCAGAGCACAACAAGAAGATTGGAAACCATAGCTGCCTTGCGCTCTTCATCGAGCTGGATGGTATTATTTTCATTGAGTCTGTCCAAAGCCATCTCAACCATGCCCACAGCGCCCTCAACGATCATCTTACGGGCATCGATAATGGCAGATGCCTGCTGACGCTGCAGCATAACAGCAGCGATTTCAGGAGCATAAGCCAGATAGGTAATGCGGGCATCCAAAATCTCAATGCCGGCTTCGGTGACTTTCTTCTGGATCTCGTCCTTAATGCGCTCGGCCACCACCTCGCTGGAGCCTCTCAGGCTGCCCTCATCTGCCTGACCATCGCCGGTGGTATCAATGCCGGGAGCCACATCGTAGGGGTAAATGCGAACTATGTCGCGCAGAGCGCTGTCACACTGCAGTGACAGGTATTCCTTGTAATTATCAACATTGAATACAGCCTTGGCAGTATCAACCACGCGCCACATAACAGCGATACCTATCTCCACAGGGTTGCCGAGGCAGTCATTGATCTTCTGTCTTGCGTTGGAAAGGGTCATAACCTTCAAAGACACCTTCTTGCTGGGCATCTCTGCGCTTGTGGTGCTGACACCAAGGGCAATGTTCAGGGCATTGTTGGCGTTGCCGCCCTCAACATCACGGCTCTGACCCAGCTTGGTCTTTGCAGCGGGATTTACGCCCACGCAGAAAGGATTGACATAGTAAAATCCCTCGCCTTTAAGAGTGCCTATGTACTTGCCGAACAAGGTCAGCACCAGAGCCTCCTGAGGCTTAAGTACCTTCAGACCCGCAAAAAGGATCCATCCAAGGCAAACCCAAATGATTCCCACAACAAACACAGGGATTCCGGCCACAATTCCCCTGTCCATGGCTATTGCGCCAAAAACAACAAGTGCAATTGCTGCTGCATAAAGTATGATGAACAGAAGCATCATCTGCATACCGTTCTTTTTATTATTCAAAATCTTCTCAGTCATAACGGTTCTCCTTTCTGTGATATCAAAATCATATCACTTTGCTATTTCGTTGTCAAGAAAAATACCGTCCGAAAACCGGACGGTATTTTTTATTCATCATCAAAATGTTCTTTATCCCAGTTGCTGCTACGAACATGCTCGGTAAACTGGCGGCGCAGGGCCTCAAGCTCGGTGGTAATGGGGTCAATAACATTTATCTGATCCACCTCGGAAACATAATTGACCTTCTGACCGTCTTTCTTAACAACGCGGGCAGGGATACCAACAGCGGTGCAGTTTCCGGGAAGGCCTTTGAGGACCACGGAGTTAGCCGCAATACGGCTGTTGTCACCCACTGTAATGGGTCCAAGAACCTTGGCTCCGGCGCCGATAAGCACATTGTTGCCTATGGTGGGATGGCGTTTGCCCACATCTTTTCCTGTGCCGCCCAGAGTGACACCGTGGTATATCAGGCAATCGTCACCAACCTCTGCAGTTTCGCCGATAACCACGCCCATACCGTGGTCTATGACCAGGCGGCGGCCCAATGTTGCGCCGGGGTGGATCTCAAT
>JAFTXM010000053.1 GCA_017465025.1 Oscillospiraceae bacterium | reverse complement strand
CGCGCTTCCCCGCTGCCCAGTTCCAGCCAGACAACACGCCCCATATAGCCTGAATAATTTGTCATATTCCTTCGCCCCTGTATGATTGATAAAACTATTTTAATACAATTTGGGCAGAATTTAAATATACACATGGCCTGATGTGCAAAAATTTATACTTTATACATTTTCCCGCCATAAAGCCCCGGTAATTGGTAGGGTGTCCGTAAAACAGTCAACGGAGCGTATCTGCGCAGATACGCTCCGTTTTATGCAAAGAGGCACTCGCGCTTACATCAAAAGGTGTATATACCTGAGCCCCTGCCTTTGTTGGACAAACCGGGATCTGATAATATGGTGTCAAAACTGCAGCAAGCCGTTCTCATCGTACTTAAATTCCGGTCCCCATGCGACTTCCCAATAATACCCGTCCAAGTCCGCAAAATACGCATGATACCCACCCCAGAACACTTCCTGCGGTTCTTTGACAATGCTTCCGCCTGCATTTCTTACCAGTTCTATTACTTCGTTGACTTTCTGCTTGCTGTCAACATTATATGCCAATGTAATACCACCGAAACCCTTTCCAATTTGGGGAGGATCATCGGGCTTAATATCTTTTGCCAGCAAATCCAATGGGTACAATTCAAACTTTGTTCCCGGTGTATCAAAGAAACATACGGGAGGATCGTTTTCCCTGCAATCTGTGTGGAAGCCCAGTTTGTCCCGATAGAAGATTATCGCGCGTTCCATATTCCTTACACCCAAGCAGATACAAGTGATTTTATTCATACAAACTCCCTTCGTCAGATCAGGTTCGATCAATTGATTTTACAATAGCATAATTTAACCATATACACAAGAACAGGCACAACAGATGAGACTGTTGTGCCTGTAAGATGTTTTATGAGCATTGCCCTTTCCGGTGGCTTCAGGCTTTATTTATTTCTTACCAGACCATTTCCTCAAGGACGCCGTTTTTGAAGGCATACATGCCGTTTACAAGAAGCTGGTCATTGTAGCTGACGTCGCGGACATCGTGGAGGGAAATTTCCGGTTTGGCGCAGTCGTGGATATCGCAGTTTTCAAAGATGAAGTTTTCCACCGTGCCAAGCCAGATGGCCCCGTTGCTGCACTCGTATATCTCGGTATTGGCAACGAGGAAATCCTCACAGCCCTGAGCGGAAATGCCCAGTATGCCGCAGCCGAAAAGGTGGCAGGCACTGATGGTCACATCATTGCAGTTCTGGAAGTTCAGCACGCCGCCCGAGCAGGAGCCGGGCTCTTCGGTATGACCGGCAGTGAAGCCGATAAGCTCAATTCCGCTGCAGTTTATGAAGTTGATGACATTTGCATAGCGGGGAATGGCGGCAATGGTCACGCCGTCACCCACAATGACAAGGTTTTCAACCCCGCTTATCACAAGCTCCGGACCGTCGTAGGCATTGTTCCAGTAATAATACTGTCTTCCGTAGGCACCGTAGTCGGCGGCAGTGCTCAGGTCAAACACATCGCCCACAAGCTCTATCATGGTATCCGGGCCGATAGCGGCGAGAAATTCATCCACGTTCGTGACCTTCACACAGCGCATGCCGTCCTCGCCCTCGGCCACGTCAAGCTCCACATCCTCTGCCGTCTGAGGGCCTTCGTAGCTCATCTCACGCTGGTTCATGGCCTTTATGGCTTTGTAGTCGAGCTCGGCACCGGACTGGTCCACCGGGGCAAGTGCCTCCCCCTCATAGGAGGTGCTCAGCTCTGCGAAGAATACATCGTCGGCAATCTCACAGCCGTCCACCACGGGGGCATAGCCTTCAGTGACAAACAGCGGGCCGCCAAAATTGCAGCTTTTTACCCTGTTGCCGAGAAATACGGTCTGCTGGGAATATCTGTTGGTGAGCAGAGAGGGGGAAATGGTGTCATATATGTCGCAGTTGACAACGGCAAAGCCGGTGGTGTTGCCCGTTTCAAATATGCCGCCGCCCCATGCCGCGTCACAGTCATAAATATCGCAGTCCATTACGCGCAGGTCATAGCAGGAGTACGCAGTGACGGCACTGGTGGAGCAGTCATATATATCGCTGCTGCTGATAAAGACCTTGGTGCAGTTTTCCGCCTGCACGCCGATGATGCCGCAGCCGTAGAGGGCGCAGGAATCAATATGCACATAGTCGCTGTTGCTGAGATACACAACGCCGCCGCTGCATGTGCCGGGCTCCTCATCATGGCCGAGGGTCAGGCCGTTGAGCATTATGTTGTGGCAGCTGTTGAAGCGCAGGACATTGGCGTAGCGGGCCAGCGCGGTGATGGATACTTCACCCTCGGCGGCTGGACCCAGCTGCATATTCTGCACATCGTTTATCACAAGCTCCCAGCCGTCATAGCACTCGTTCCAGCTGTAATACTCCCCGCCGGCGCCGCCGTAGTCTGCGGCCTTGTCCAGCTCGTACACGCCCGGTTCAAGCCAGATCTGCCGGTCAGGGCCGATGGCGGCGAGAAGCTCATCCACGGTGCTGACGCGGATGGGTTTGTCTGTCTCCCCCTGCGTTTCGGGCATAACGAGGACGCTTTCATCGGCCTGTGCCGTGCTTCCGGGGCCGAGAACGGAGCCGCAGCCGATGAGCAGTACAAGGGCGAGCAGCATGGTGAAAACTCTTGCAAGACTTTTGTTTTTATACTTCATTATCTGTTCCAGCCTTTCTTTAAGATCACGCTTCTCCGTGGCAAAGGTGGTGGCTATGACGCCGGCGGGGAGAGCGCCGCTGGCAGCCAGCGAAATAAGGGTATTGCCGTAGGCCTGCTTTTCGTGTCTGTCCATCCGGGCAATGAGCATTTCATCACAGCTGAGCTCACAGGAGCGGTTAATCTCCCGGCGGATAAGAATGCAGAGGGGGTTGAACCACTGCAGGGAGAACACCAGCACCGCAAACCATTTGTACAGTATATCGCCCCGGCGGTAATGCATAAGCT
>JAFTXM010000052.1 GCA_017465025.1 Oscillospiraceae bacterium | reverse complement strand
GACAAGTTAATAGCTTATTTTCTTGAGCAAACGTGGAGATGTCGCGTAGTTGGTCGAGCGCGCACGATTGGAAATCGTGTAAGGGTCAAAAGCTCTTCGAGAGTTCGAATCTCTCCATCTCCGCCACGTCAGAGCTGATTGCGCTCTGCTTAAAAACAGCCGTTTCGTAGGAGCGGCTGTTTTTTCGTCTGAGCTTCATCGCTCTTCCTTTCCAACTTGAACCCGCTTCGCTTATAGTTCAAGTTGGTTTTTTTGTATACATCAGGAAACTCGAATCATGTCCGCACAAGCCGGGGGCTTGTGCATGAGCCAGTGCGGACACTGGCGAATACATATATACTCTTTTCGCTTGTGAAAAGAGTATGCAAGCGAATCTCTCCATCCAATAATGGTGCAAAATGTGGCACAGGCTACAGTTTGTTTTTACATTTACTCCTATAATAAGATATACAAAGAATTATCGCATTAAAGGAGATGAACTATGAGCACCATTATAATCTGTGCAGGCAAATCCATTTCACCCGCTCCGGGCAAATACGACTCTGCCGGATTCGATGCCGCTGTCAGGGACGCAATAAACTCCATATGCCCTCCCTACAATGGAAAAAAGTACAACACAGAGGGAAAAACCGTGCTTATAGGCGAAGGCACACCCGCTCTGGATACCGCGGAAAAGCTGCTTTTACCCTGTGACTGGACGGTTGATGCACTGCTCAATGAAATCCCCCTTCGCTCCTTTGATGATACAGAGCGCACTTTCACCGAAAAACAGTGGCTCAGGAAAGCGGCGGCACAAAGAAAAAGCGGGGATACCCGCCAGAGTGAATCCCATGCCGCAGTACAGGCTCGGGCAGACAGGCTTATTGAAAGGATTTCAGGCGGCGACCACGTTCTGATAACTTATCCGCTGTTTCTTTCCGTATTGCTGGACCGGCTCCGTGTCCATAACTACGTGGTACAGCGTACCGGATTTATGAGCATCAAGCCTCTGGAGCAGTTCGTAGTCTCTTCGAAGGATAACCACTGCGGTGGATGTCAGCACAACTGCTTTCTCAGCAATCCCGGCTGCGGTGTTGGCCGTGACAAAGCAATGCGAAAAGGACTTCCCTACTCTGAATAATTTTACCTTTCCACTAACACCTCGAAGCTTGCTTTGAGGTGTTTTTTCAGCAAAGCCGAATTTTTGCATTACAGAGCTTTGAAAATCAGCTCATCATAGCCGGTTTCTTCATCAAACTCCACATCGTAAACGCAGTTTTCAAGTTCGCCAATAATCAGCTCACAGGTGGTGTTGATAATGCAGCCGGTCACCAAATGACCGCCCACTACTGACAAATCCTCTTTGGAAAAAGACACGTGCAGATGGCAGCGCTTATGGGAAACAGTGCCCATCAGGGAAACTATCTCCATAGGCTCAGCAATATCAACGATATTGACCCCGCCTGCATCACGGACACGACCCCGGCTCACACAGCCCACGGCGCTGAGCACGACTCCCGCCCTGATGTCATTCTTCGTACAAAGCTCTACTATGGATTCAAGCAGGTCCGCGCCCCGTCTCAGGCGCACAGTATAGGTTTTCATAGGCTTCTCCCATCATATTTCAAAGTTTTACTGCAAACCCATGATAAAAATCACCAGTGCCATAACTGTCACTAAAGTCCAGCCTATGTATCTTCCGGCAATTTCCCAATCCGACGGCTCTGCCTTATCCACGTTGCGTATCTGAAACGCCAGATTCCAACGGAAAAGCTCATCCGCGTATAAAATGGACACTCCATTGAAAATGCAGACCAGCACGGCGACAAACCATGCGATCCATTCGCCCTTGATTTTGCCGGAATATACGGTGTTTCCGTTTTCCACGCTCTGCATGAGAATTACGTCATTATATTCATAGCCGACTTTTGAGACGGTTTTGTGGTAAATCGGGGCAAAAATCAGCGTCATGACCAGCATAATGAGCAAAAGAGCTTTCTGGTAGTGATTCAAGTTTTTTATTCTGTCCATAGTAGCGTTCCTTTTGAATGTGAAAATCCTATGTTTCCATTACTCAGCAGTTTTTCTCCCAAAGGGGACAAACAGCATGGGCGCAAAGGATGAGACAATGACTGACAGGCTGAGATTATCCGTCAGCTTCAGCAAGAGCGAGGATAGCATTGCTGTCCAGTTTTGAATGTATGCAAATGTGACGCTCAGGGAAAGCGGGAAATCCGCCATAAATAGTTGGGCCAGAACTATCAGCAGATAGATGCCGGATGCGATCCCGGCTGAGGCCGCTGCTTCCATCTTTGTCATGGAACGGCGCACCCACAAGCCACCAAGCAGCCATACTATCAAAAATAATACTGCGTTGAATATTGCACTGCGTAGAGGGTCTGCGGAAAGGTTCACAATTCCGTCCGCATCCACTGTTTTCACAGTGAAAAAGAAGCCGCCCATATAAGCTGTCAGATAGAAGCTTATCCAACTGGCAACAGCACAGTACACCGGTACTTTCCACAATGTCTGAATACGTATCTTCACAGGCAAACCCCCTTTTTTGAGTATCATATCATACATAAGAGCAAAAAGACAGAGGGCAATCCCCTCTGTCTTTTTACGCCGCCTTATCTTCTACCGCTATGCCTGCCGAGCGGAACATATCCTGTATGCTGACACCGTAGCCACGGGTGGGGTCATTGACAAACACATGGGTCACAGCCCCCACAAGCTTCCCATCCTGAATGATGGGGCTACCGCTCATACCCTGGACAATACCGCCGGTTTTTTCCACAAGAGCAGGGTCGGTGACGGTAAGCATCACGTGCTCTCCTTCGCTGTCGTGGTATATGCGGTTTATCTCAACGCCGTATTCCTGCGCCTGACGCCCGGACACAGTTGAGACTATGCTGGCCTTTCCGGTGTGTATGGTGCCTATTTCCATGCTGTGGGTGCCAAGAGCGGTAAAGGCCTTGCCGTATATGCCGTGGTCGGTATTGCCGTCTATGCTGCCCAGCACCTTGCCCATGTCAGCCGCGCCGTTGAGCTCTCCGGGTGTTCCGGCTGTACCCCGGCTGACACTGACGATCTGGGCATCGCATATCTCGCCTTGGTTCAGACTTATCTGAAGCCCCGTCTCCCCATCGCTGATGCTGTGCCCCAGTGCGCCGTACACGCCGCTGACAGGGTCACAGAAGGTGACTGTGCCTATGCCGGTAATGCTGTCACGAAGCCACATACCCATCATCCACTGGCCTTCAGCCGCCTTTATGGGCTGCACAGTAAATTGAAGCTCCCTGTCGCCCCGGCGCACGGTGAGCTTTACGGGCTTGCCGTCAAGCTCAGCAACCCGGTCAATAAGCTGGGCTGCGCTTTCAAGGGGCTTGCCCTCTACCTCGCTGATCATATCGCCCTGCTCAATTCCGGCAAGCTCCGCAGGCGAAACTGAGCCTTCCTTAGTTTCCACCGGAGATAGCCCCGCCACCAGCACACCCTTCATGCCCACATGTATACCTACCACCTGACCGCCCAGCAGCACCTCCTGTGCAAAAGCGCCTGCGGTGAGAAGCGACATGATAAGCCCGCACCACAGCGCCTTGATAATCATCTTTCTCATATCTTAAAAGTGCCCCCATTTATTTTTTGTTCGCAAACTAAGTATGTGGACTTTATGCGAAAATAACGGAGGTTAATTCTCTCAGTATTGTAAAAATAAATTTGTGCATCAGAATAATCGGCGGCGCAGAGCACAAGATATTGAAAAAGAAATTTGAAAGGCAGTTTTATATATGAAAATGACAAATCAGGAATACCGTGACTTTGCGGAAAAGCACGCGCCCCGCTCGCCCCAGAAGCAAAATCTTTTTCGCTCTTTTTTAATGGGCGGCACCATCTGCCTTTTGGGGCAGCTTATCATTAATTTCTATATCTCCTTCGGGCTGGATGCAGAGAGCGCCGGCACTGCCGGGAGCATCAGCCTTGTTTTTTTAGGTGCGCTTCTGACGGGTCTTGGGGTATATGACGACCTTGCCCGCCTCGGCGGGGCGGGTACTCTTGTACCCATCACGGGCTTTGCAAATCCCGTGGCTGCCCCTGCCTTGGAGTTCAAGACCGAGGGCTTTATCACGGGAACGGCGGTGAAGATGTTCTCCATTGCCGGGCCTGTCATAGTGTACGGCATTGCCGCCAGTGTGGTGTACGGTTTTATCTATTGGATATTCAGCTTTGTATAAAAAAACTGTCCGACCCAAAAAGTCGGACAGTTTTTGATTTGTGTATATTCTTTATTTCTTTGCAAGACCCTTCTGGCGGGCATATTCAGCCGCGCCCAGTGCGCCCATCAGCTGGGGGTCAGTGTCAAGGTTGACAACCTTCAGCTTGAGAACGTGCTCGATTGCGTCCTTCAGACCGTCGTTCTTGGCGCAGCCGCCGGTGAGGGTGATGGAGTCAACAGCGCCGGCCTTCTTTGCCATAACAAAGCAGCGCTTTGCAACTGCCATCTCGATGCCTGCTGCGATCTCGTCGGTGGGCTTGCCCTCGCCGACCAGAGTGATGACCTCAGACTCTGCAAAAACGGTGCACTGGGCGGTGATGGGGATGACGTTCTTTGCGCTCAGAGACAGCTTGGAGAAGTCCTCAAGGCTCATCTCAAAGCTTCTGGCCATGGCCTCAAAGAAGCGGCCTGTACCGGCAGAGCACTTGTCGTTCATGGCGAAGTTCTTCACAGTGCCGTCAGTGTCGATGCTGATGCCCTTGACGTCCTGGCCGCCGATGTCGATGATGGCCTTGACTGCGGGATTGGTCACGTG
>JAFTXM010000051.1 GCA_017465025.1 Oscillospiraceae bacterium | reverse complement strand
ATAAGCGGCGTAGAGCTTCGCCAGTTTAGGCAAAAAGCGCAGAAATACTTTGTGTATTTCGAGCATTTTTAACGCCAAATGGCGTAGTTATACGCCGTTTATAGGCGATTTATCCCTACGGTGCTCCGCCCAAAGACGGGGCGTTTTTCTTTGTGCAAAATTGTAAAGCTTGCTTGACATTCATGTTTATGTATGTTATATTCTCATTGTAAAGTTTGCTTTACATTTATTTCGGAGGTGGAAGATGAAAAACCGTATTGAAGAAATAAGGAAGCAGCGGGGCATACGTCAGGAAGAGCTGGCAAAGCTGATGGGGGTCTCCCGGCAGACCATAAGCTCCCTTGAAAACGGGCGCTATAATCCCACCATCATGCTGGCCCATAAAATATCCGCCTATTTCGGCATGAGCATCGAGGAAGTTTTCATTTTCGACGAGGAGGAATAATCAGTGAAAAACAACATCGGACATTGGATTTTAGCCTTTTTCTGGATTCTGCTGGGCGGTATACTCTGGGCACTGAGTTTTGCCGGTAAACTGGACAATTTCTGGAACGGCATGAGCGGCGGTCTTATCGCCGTGGGCGTTATCAGGCTTGTAAGACTTGTAAAATACAGCCGGGACAGCGAGTACCGGGAAAAGGTGGACACAGAAACCCGCGACGAGAGAAACCGCTTCATTTCTGCCAGAGCATGGGCATGGGCAGGCTACATCTATGTATTTGCCGCAGCCTTCGGAACTATTGGCTTTCACATAAGCGGCCATGAGGACCTGAGCTTTTTCTGCTCTATAAGTATGTGCGCGCTGCTTGTTTTCTATTATGTGTCGTGGCTGATACTGAGAAAGAAATACTGACAGCAAAACTCCCGGACATTTCGTCCGGGAGTTGGTATTTTGCATCTTCAGGGCATATAAACCCTGTCCATGGCGGTGATATAAGCATCAGAAATTACAACCGAGGTGTTGCCCGGGACAAAATAGGGCATCATCTCCACGCCGGGGTCAAGAAAATCCCCGGGATAATAGAGCCTTGGCTCATTGTCCATGTCAAAAGCGTCGGTAAACACAAAGTCGGGAGAGACGGGAAGCTCCACCGTGCCGAGGGGATAGAAGCTTTTTGCGTCGTTATAGCCTGTCTCATAGAAAACGCCGCTTTCATTGTGGGCAAGCACATGACCGCCCTGATCAATGTCGCCGTTTATGTGGAGATAGCCCCGCTCATCACGCTCAAGGCTTTCCACCACAATGCTTTCACAGTTCAGAAGTATGGTGTCACCCGGCTTCATCCGTGAAACATCCACCAGATCAAAGTGCTCATAGTCATAGACCGTCAGCTTCATGCGCATCTGCCCGGCATCATCCACATAGGTCTCCCCCATGTTGTAGGAGACGGCAAGGGTGCAATTTTCAATGGCACTCATGTCAATTGTGGAAGGCAGGGGCAGAAAGCTCACGGCTGCGGCTGTCTCTTCCATCCCGGTCACGGCAGGAGTATCAGCCGGGACCGGAGTATCCGCCGGAGCCGATGTGGACGGTACGGTGCAGGCGCAGAGCGCAAGGCACAGTCCCAGCACAAGACAAAGCATAATAATATTTTTCATAAAATCAGCCTCCTTGGGGAATTATCAATCTTCCCTGTCATAAAGGACGCTGACAGAGCGGATATGTTCCCTCATCCCTTCAACGGCACTTGGGGGAGAGATTATCCGGGCCTTGTCGCCAAAGCCGAAAACCCACGCGTAAAAACGGGGGCTGATGGCCACCTCGGTGCGAACGGTAAAATGATCTTCCCCGTCGGGTATGAGCATGACCTCCCGTCCAAGGCGATCCAGCACCGCGCCCACAAGGGAATTATCAAAGCGAAGCTGCACCGTCAGCTCATCCCCGCTGAACATGTCGAACACCTTGCGGGAATAGGCGCCCATGTCAAAGGCTTCATAGCTGCTCTGACCGTCGCGCTCCTCGCTGCAAAGCTCTATATGAGCCATCTTATCCACGCGGAAATGCTTCATTCTCCCGCTTTCGCTGTCGTAAGCCACCATATAGTAGTTCTCATCATCCCAGCTGAGAGCAAAGGGGCTCAGCTTGTACCAGTCCCCTCCCCGGCGAAAACGCTTCTCCTTCCCCACCGTGTACTCGAAATAATGAAAGCGGATCTTTTTATTTTCCGCAATGCCCCGGTGTATCTCATCCACGTTGTAATATATGGACTCGTTCATGGTCTTGATGCGGTTTTTCACAAAGACCTGGCGGCTGAGAAGCTGGGCTTCATGTACACTGGCAAGTCCGGCGATCTTTTTTATAAGAGAAAGAGTTTTCCTGTGGGTAATGAATTTGGAGGACTGGACGCTGTCCACCAGCAGTTTCAGCTCCGGCAATTCAAAGTCCCGGCTGGCCACATAATAGCCGCTGCCCCTTCCGGTGCCGCTCTGGGCGATATCCAGCCCGTAAGTGCGCAAGCACTCAATATCATCATAGATACTCTTGCGCTCGGCGGAGATGTCATGGCGCTCCAGCTCCTCGATGAGCTTTGCCACGCTGACGGGGTGCTGCTCATCGCTGTAGCGGAGAAGATAGTCCATCACATAGATTATTTTAAGCTTCTGAAAGGAAGAACGCGCCATATCATCACTGCCTTTTTCAAGATTAATTTTTATTATAGAGCCCTGCAAATCCCATGTAAATCCTTTTTTCAAATATTCAAAGCCCTTCCGCACAGGAAGGGCTTCAAGCTTCATATTATAAGTCCGTATTTTTCCGCAAGGGGCAAAAGCGCATTTTCATCGAGAGAACCTTCATAGAGCGCACGGCCCTGATAGCGTCTCAGCGCACCCTCCAGAACCTCCGCGTCATCGCAGACCAGGCAGAGGGGCTTTGAGATCATATACTGGCAGTCGGCAAAATTGTCCAGTTCCTCCGCGGAGGACAGAGAGACGGCCAGAATCTCCTCATCTTCGTCCAGCGCGTCCAGAAGATCGTCCTCAAAATCGTCGCTCACTTCCACGACAGCGCCGATTTGAGCATCCACTTCAAGGAAGAAGGGCAGCTTCTCGGTGGCGCAGGGCAGAAGCTCTGTATTATGGGGGGCTATTGGGGCAAGCTCCGCCTT
>JAFTXM010000050.1 GCA_017465025.1 Oscillospiraceae bacterium | reverse complement strand
GCAGAGGCCACCGACCAGAGCTACTACTGGACTTCTGATAATGAAGCCATAGCGAAGGTAGAAAACGGCACAGTCACCGCAGTATCTTCCGGTGTCACCAATATCTACGCAGTCGCCAACGGCGGCAGCGGAGTATTCGCCGCCTCCGACCTCACCGTCAATGACCCTGCCCCTGTCGTTGTGCCTGCCACCAGTGTTACCCTTGAGCCCAATATCAGCGAGTTTTCCATGAAGGTTGGCGAATATATTGATTTTACCGCCAGCGTCAACGCCGAAGCCACTGACAAATCCTACTATTGGTATACCGATGATCCCGCCGTGGCTACTGTTGAAAACGGCCGCGTGACCGGTATCGCCAGCGGACGCACCACCATTTACGCAGTCGCCACCGGCGATACTGCATACGCCGCCTGCACAGTAATCGTTGCGGCAGAGCCTACTGCAATGTTCACCGCAACAGCTCCTCAGACCGGTTCTGAAGGTGGCGGAAATGAGCCAGACAATACCCAGCAGCTCGCTCCCGTGGACGTGACTCCCACTGCAATTACTCTTTCCGGCCAGGGTGTCAGCGGCAGCACTGTTTCTTACACCTCTGACGATATTGGACAGATCTACAGACTGACTGCAAATCATGGCGATGAGAGTGGAAAGTATTATACTTGGACAGTCACAGAGGGCACGGATGTTATTGAACTTAAATCTGTCGATAATTCCACTAAAGATTACGATCTTATTGTCAAAAACGTGGGTTCTGCGAAAATTACTATCGCTCTGGATAATATTGTAACCACCACCTTTGAAGTCACTGTCAATGCCGTTCCCGTCACCGGTATCTCCCTCAACAAAACTACGCTGAGCCTTGTAGCAGGCAGCAGTGAAGCACTTACAGCAACTGTTGAGCCCAGCAATGCTACCAATAAGAGCGTGACATGGAGTTCAGACGACGATACCGTGGCCACCGTCTCCAACGGCACTGTAACAGCTCATGCTGCCGGTGACGCAATCATCACCGCAACCACAACGGACGGCAATTTTACCGCCACCTGCGCCGTCACTGTCAACGCTGCACCTGTTGGCGTAGAATCCATTGTTGTCACTCCCAGCGTGACCGAAGTCATCAACGGCGAGTATGTGACCTTCAGCGCCACAGTCAAACCCGATAACGCCACCAACAAAAACGTGGCGTGGAGCATCACC
Source organism: Oscillospiraceae bacterium (assembly GCA_017465025.1). Classification (GTDB taxonomy): domain Bacteria; phylum Bacillota; class Clostridia; order Oscillospirales; family Oscillospiraceae; genus Limivicinus. The sequence goes on along the minus strand of JAFTXM010000050.1, from coordinate 12,551 downwards.
GGCGGAAACGAATTTGCCGGCGACATCAGCTACAATACTGACGGCACTGTAACTGTAAAATGCACCGAATATGCTTCTTCCGACAGCAGCTTTATCACCGTTTCCGCCAAGGCAGAAAACAGCTCTGTCACCGGAAGCAGCTCCGTCAAGGTTCTGGGTGTACCCGCAGTAAACCTTGTCTGCGTCAATGACTGGACCTCTCTTACCTTCAACAGCAACGAAACTCCCTTCTCCGGACTCAGCGCAAAGCTCAGCAGAGGTGAACCCGTTGAGAACTTTGTGTGGGCCAGCAGCAACGAGAACGTTGTAAAGGTGCTCACCACCGGCACTGATAACAATGCCTACGCAGTCATCCAGATCGTTGGCGTTGGCGATGCGGAAATCACCGCATCATACCGGGGCGTAAAATCTGCTGCAATGCCTGTCAAGGTACAGAACAACGCCGTCTCCGTCACCAGCGTCACCATGGCAAATGACCTTAATCTTACACCCGGCGCAAAGGCCACTCTGCACGCAACTGTCCTCCCCGACAATGCTACAGACCGTACCCTCGTGTGGGAGTCTGACAACGCCTCTGTCACCGTGGACAACAACGGCAATGTGGAGGTCGCAGCCGATGCTCAGGTCAACACCACTGCAAACATCACCGCCAGAGCTACCGACGGCAGCGAAAAGTACGCCACCTGTGTAATTACCATCAGAGCTAATACAGTGGACGTTACCAGCGTTACAATTCAGGGCAATCCTCCCAGCCTCACCGTGGGACAGACCACAAGCCTTGGCGTCACTGTGAAGCCTGACAACGCCACTAACAAGGCTGTTGTGTGGGAGAGCATGAATACCGCTATTGCCACCGTTGACCAGAACGGCTTCATCACCGCCAAGTCCGCAGGACAGACCAAGATTGTCGCACGTTCCATCGCCATCCCCAGCATCCAGTCCTCCATTGATGTGTACGTGTCCAACGCTCCTGCCACTACCGGCACTCTGCGTATCACCGCATCCCCCCAGACCATAACCTCCACCAACGGCTACTCTGTGCTTACTGCCACAGTTAACGGCTATGTTATCAACGGCGGCGTCAACTGGAGCGTGTCCGACACCAATATGGCAAGCGTCTCCTCCAACGGCGTTGTCACCGCAAAGCGCGCAGGCAGCTTCGTTGTCACCGGTATCTACGACAATAACGGTACCAGATATACCGGTACCGTGCTCATCACCGCCACTCCCGTCATCACCTCCGGCAACTACTCCAACTATGACGGCAAGAACGTGATGTACTTCAAGACCAACCAGAGCTATCCCAGCTGGAGAAGCACCGATATCGTCTCCGTTGACGGTATGCAGCTCAGACACGGTCAGCACTGCTACGTGGGCAGCAGCCCCGACGGCTACGTGATGGTGGCTCTCAATCCCCAGTACCTGAACACCCTGCCCAGCTCCGTGGTGCACACCATCCGCATAGGTCCTGCAAGCTCCCCCGCAGTGGGCTACTTCAGAACCTACACCGGACAGGGTACTGTCATCAACGGCGTTATGACCGGCGATGAAAATCAGGCAGCTTTGTGGGCGGCCCTGTGCTTTATGGGCATCCTCGGCTGTGCCACTATCCTGGTGTCCCGCCGCAAGGACTGGAACTCCTGAACCGCACAAAACAAGTAAAATCAAATAATTTCAGCCGGTATCCTGCGCTTTTTGCAGGATACCGGCTGATTTTGTTGTTTTTTACCGGGAAACAAAGGGTGTTAAGAACTTGCAAAGAAAATGGACTTGTGCTATCCTTTTCCAAGATAATCTGCGATCTGAAAGGATATGCCAATAATGAGCAGCAATATTTCGCCTGAAAAGAGGAAGGGCTTCAAATTCGGCCTTTTTCTTGTTACCATCGGCATAGTCTACGGAGATATAGGCACCTCTCCGCTGTATGTTATGAAGTCCATCCTTAGCGGAAACGGCGGTATTGCCCATGTAAACGAGGAGTTTATTATAGGCTCGCTGTCCCTTGTCATATGGACCATGACTCTGCTGACAACTATCAAGTATGTGCTTATCGCCATGAAAGCGGATAACCACGGGGAAGGCGGCATTTTCTCCCTCTATTCTCTGGTGAAAAATCAGGGAAAATGGCTGATAATCCCGGCTATGCTGGGCGGCGCGGCTCTTCTTGCGGACGGCGTGCTCACTCCTGCCGTCACCGTTACCACCGCTGTTGAGGGTCTGAGAAGCATTAAGATAATGGATGAATTTCTCGGCAAGGATCAGGTGAAAGTGGTCATAATCACCCTGAGCATTATTTTCGTGCTTTTCTCTGTGCAGCACGCGGGCACAAGCCGCATCGGCAAGGCCTTCGGACCTTGTATGCTGCTGTGGTTTTCCTTCCTTGGCGTGACCGGGCTTATGATGCTCACCCAGCACCCTGCCGTTTTAATGGCTTTCAATCCCGTCTATGCCGTCAAAGTTATGTTCAGCCCCTATAACAAGGCGGGCTTTATGATACTTGGCAGCGTCTTTCTCGCCACCACCGGCGCAGAGGCTCTTTATTCCGACATGGGACACGTGGGCAGGGAGAATATCTACATAAGCTGGCCTTTCGTAAAGATATGCCTTATTCTCAGCTATCTGGGTCAGGGTGCATGGATAGTTGCAAATCTCAATAACGGCAGCCTCTACAACATCCCGGATATGAACCCCTTTTTCCAGATGCTGCCGGAAATGCTGCGCCCCGTCGCCGTGCTTATGAGCACCATGGCGGCAATAATTGCATCCCAGGCGCTTATAACCGGCTCCTACACCCTCGTTTCCGAGGCCATATTGCTGGATCTGCTGCCCCATCTGGAGATACGCTATCCCTCCGATACCAAGGGTCAGATATATATCGGCGCTGTCAACACTATTTTGTGGATAGGCTGCAGCCTTGTGGTGCTGTATTTCCGCTCCGGCCACAGGATTGAATCCGCCTACGGTCTGGCTATAACCCTCACCATGCTGATGACCACCACGCTCATTTTCGCCTATCTTGGAAGGAACAGAAAAAAGCGGCTTATGGCATGGGGCGTGCTGATCGTGTTCGGCATAATAGAGACTGTGTTTTTCATATCCAGCCTCAGCAAATTCCTCCACGGCGGTTACTTTACTGCCATACTCACGGCGCTCATCCTGTTTATCATGATAATCTGGTACAGAGGCACGATGATGGAGCAAAAATACCGCACCATCCTGCCCATCTCCAAACACGTGGACAGTCTTTGCCGGCTATCACGGGATGACAGCATCCCCGTAATGTCCCAGAATCTTGTATATCTTGAAAATAACTCCCCTCTGGAGGAGATCGACAGAGACATACTCTATTCAATTCTGGACAAAGACCCCAAGCGCGCCAGAGCATACTGGTTTATATCCGTAAACGTTCTCGACAGCCCCGATGAAATGAACTATCAGGTTGAGACCTACGGCACCGACTGTGTGTTCCGCATAAAGCTCAACCTTGGCTTCAAGTGCAGCCAGAGAATAAATGTGTATCTCAGGCAGATAGTCAGCGATTTGCAGCAAAGCGGGGAGCTGCCGGAGCAGGACAAGCGCTATTCCATCTACGGCCCGTCCACAGTGGGTAACTTCAAGTTCTGTATGCTGCATAAATCTGTACCCAGCAAGGCCGGCCTTTCCGGGCTGGACGAATTTATCCTGCGGGCGAAATACGCCATAAGGCAACTGGCAGGCTCCAAGAGCAAATGGTACGGACTTGATAACTCCTCGCTTATCGCCGAAAATGTTCCGCTGTTTATCGCCTCCGGCCACAATGAGCGCAGAATAAGGAGAAAAGAAAACTGATATAATGATAAAAACACCTTCTCAGATGAGCCTGAGAAGGTGTTTTTTATTATTCGGCTTTTACAAGCGCTTTTTCTTCTTTTTTGCCGAGCGGCGCATAATAAGCAGGATTATAAGGCAGAAAAGCGCCACGCCTCCCGCAATGGCGGCATATTCCATGCTGCCTGCACCAACGGCGGCAAAGGCCAGACTGTCCATTCCCTCGGGCAGCTCAACCACGGCGTAAGAGCCAAGTATTGAGTATTCCGCCTGCTGCCACTGCTCGCCGTTTTTGCCTACAAAGGCTCTCATTCTTCCCGGTTCGCTGCCCACGTGGAAACGAAGGGTTTTGGCAAGGCCCGCATCGCTGCAAACAAAGCGCAGCGCCACAATAAGGCTTTCGTTGTACTCAAGCGGAGGCTGACCCTTGGCCTGATATACATTCAGCCTGCTCCCGGGCATAAAGCCGCCCTCTGCCAGCAAAAGGGGCAGCCCGGAGGCGGTTTTCTCCTCGCTCTCCACAGTGGAGGACACGGGAATATACTTTGCGTGAAAGCTTACGTCATAGTCATAGCTTGTGCTTTCAAGCCCCTCCCAGGAGGCCAGATAGCCCGGCTTTCTGTGTACCTGCGGGATAAGTGCCTCCTCAGGTATGCTGCCGGAGTCTATAGTGAGCACATCAACTGTGCCGTCCTCCTGTATAAAGCTTAAATTCACCTTACGGAAAATGTCCGAGAGGTTTTCAAGCCCCATGAACACTCCCTGCTCCAGCGGCTGGGCAACACTGGCATAGCTTATGCCGTCAATGCCGCCTCTGTCCTGCTCATCTCCGAAATAAAAGTTATAGAATATCTTGGGTGAACCGTCCTCGGCGGTCTCAGGCACACCGTAACCCAGCACGGAACCGAGTTTTTCATTGCCGGAGATTTTGACCATGCTTCGGTTGTCGGTGACAATATGCCCCTGACCCGCAATACCGCCCACATAGCTTTCGCCGGATATCTCGCCCTTGACGGAATTTCGGCGCAGATAGCCCTCGCTTTTGCCTGCAATACCGCCCAGATATTTCGCGGCCTCACCTGCGATTGATGCGGCACTGCTGCTGTCTTTAACAAGGCCAAACTGCATTTGACCCACGATGCCGCCGGCGGAATCGTGGTTGACCTCGATTTTCCCGCTGTTGCGGCAGGCGAGTATGACGGCACGAAGCTCGCTTACAAAATTCATGGACTCATTTTCGCCCAGCGTGAAATCCTCACCTGTGTCAAAATCATTTTCAACAGCTATTGCGCCGGTGATGCCGCCCACATTCCTGTCTCCCAGAATGAAGCCCGCATTGGTGCAGCCTTCCACCTTGCCCGTGATATTGTCGGGAGTGTCCCTGTCGGAAACGTCCTTGAACTTCCCGCCCACAGTGTCGCTTATGTTGCCAAGTATGGAGCGCATCTCGTTTATCTGACCGCCCAGGGCCTGAATGTTGCCGGAAAGCGCAGTCATTGAGGCTGTTGCAGAATTTGCCATGCCCTGTACGGTCATGCTCATACCGGCAATTCCGCTGCTGAGCACATTTTCAGCGGCATACATGGTGTCCTGATCCACATTTCCGCCGCTGTCCTGACCCAGTGCGTAGAGGGCCTGACCTGTGTCACCTATCTGGGACATGAGCACCCCCGTGTAGCTGCCCAGCGCGTCGGAAGCGCCCTGCAGGTTGGCACCGGCTGTATTTATAGTGGAGGAAAGGCCGTCCAACTGCTCATTGAGAAGCTGCAAGGTGTCCTTTTCAAAGCTGATGTGAGCAGCTGGCTCCATCTGCCCTGCAATGCCGCCTACCTCTTTGCGCCCGCATATGTCGCCATAGTTGTGGCAGGAAACAATATAGCCCATCTGGCTGCCTGCAATGCCGCCCACGTTGTAGCCCATCTGCCTGTAGCCCACTGCTCCGTGATTTATGCAATCGCGTATGAAGCCCTGACTTGAGCCGGCAATACCGCCCACATCCGTGCTGGTGTTCACATTCTCTGTGCCGGTGATGCTCTCAATGGTGACTTCGCCGAGGGCAACAATGTTATCTGAGGAGGTGGTGTTGACGGCTGCGCTGTTGACGCATTCCCTTATAACCCCCAGATTATTTCCCACAAGGCCGCCTGTAAAGTGGCTGCCGCTTATCTCACCGCTTGCAGTGCATTTTTCAACAATGCCCGTCACGGTGTTCTTTCCGGCAATGCCGCCTATCATGTCAGCACCGCTGACCTTCCCCGAAAAGCTGCAATTTATCACCCTGCCGGAGTTTTCGCCCACTATCGCGCCCACTGTGCTGCGGCTGCCCGTAGGTACAACGCTGCCCTCAAGCTTCAAATTCATCACGGCGGCGCTGTCCGTCAGGTAGCGGAAAAGCCCCTGCACAGAGCCTTTGCCCTGAATTTTAAGGCCGCTGATGGTATGGCCCTGCCCGTCAAAAGTGCCGCAGAATATGGGTATGCCGTCAAAATCATGACCCCTGAGGTCTATATCAGCGGTCAGTACCACGTGAAGCTCCCAGCTGTAGCTGTCAAGGCTGCAATTTGCGGCGAAGCCGAGAAATTCCTCCGCTGTGCCGATGCTGAGAGTACCGGCTGCACGGGCAGGGGGAGAAAATGTAAAGAAAATGCCTGCAATAAGAAGGAGACTGAGAAAAATTTTATACTTTTTCATCGTTTTTTCCCTCTACTTTCATTTCGCCGTCATTGGACACAGCCAGATTGACCTGACCGGAAACATAGCCTTCAAAATAACCGTCCATCCAGCCGCTTACCTGACCGCGTACATGGCCGCGCACGAGGATTTTGCCCTGTGCCTCCTGAGTCTGGGGCAATACGGGCTGAAGCCTGAAGCGGGTGCGCTCGATGATGGAGTCACCCAGCACCAGCAGGGAGGGCAGCACGAAGAGCACCAGTACCATGGAAATGATCGTGCCGCGGCCTATGCACATGCCCATTATCGCCACAACAGGCTGAGCGGACATATTGCCGATGAGCATACCGGCCGAGGACATGATAGTGCCGGAGGTGAATACCGTAGCGAAGGCGGAATTCATGGCCTTGACAATGGCCTGCTTGTGGGGCATATGCGCTTTCTCTTCCTGATAGTGGCTGGAAATAACGATGGCGTAGTCAATGTTTGCACCCATCTGTATTGCCTGAACTATAAGGTAGCCGAGGAAATAAAGGGGCTGGTTTACAAGGGTGGGGTAGGAGAAGTTGATCCATATACTGCCCTGAATAACTATGATAAGCAAAACAGGCAGGCCCACAGACTTGAAGGTAATAAGCAGAACTATAACCACAAAGAGAGTGGATAGGGTAGAGATTATAAGGTTATCCATCTTGAAGGAGGCCGACAGGTCACGGGAACTGGTGGAGTTGCCCACCAGATAGTAATCACCCTCGTAGTACTTTCCGCATATGCGCCGTATCTGCTGCAAAAAGTCATAAGTCTCCTGACTTTCCTCAGGCAGGTTGAGGTATATGACCATGCGGCTGTAGCGCTCGTTTTTCATCTGCTGTCTGGCAGTTTCCAGCTGACCGAGCATATCGCCCACATCCATCTCTCCGCCTTCGAGGGAGATGTTGTTTTCGTCCAGTTTATCCTTGAGGAAAAGGAACATATCGAACATGGGCACAGAGTATTCCTCCAGCCCGTTTATAAGCTGCCCGTACTGGTTGTTTTCCATAGCGTACAGCGAGTACAGAGCCTCAACGATCTCGTAGTCCAGCCCCATAAGCTCACTGAGCTGCCGGGGCTTGAGCGTATCCGTAAGCACGTAGCCGTCCATGGCCTCAATGTTGGAAAGGCCCATAGTCCCGTTGACCTCATCATAGGTCTCAAGCTCCTCAAGTATGGCCCGCTCAGCCTCATAGTTCCCGGCGGGAACAAGCAGAGCAACCATGTTGCTTGTGCCGAACACGTCCTTGATCTTGAAATAGGCGTGCTGCTGCTCGGTCATCTTGGCAGTCTCAAGGTCGGTAAAGCTGTAGCAGTAGGGGCAGCGGCTGGAGAGCATGAAAGCGCCGATGAGAATAAGCACAAAGATGGGGGGCAGTACTCTACGCATCTTTACGGCAAAGCGGCCCAAAAAGCTCACATCCGGCAGCAGCTTTTTGTGGCGGGTCCTGTCGATGGCGGGGCAGAACAGCACCAGAAGCCCCGGCATAAAGGTGAATACCGTAAGCAGGCTCAAAAAGATTGCCTTTATCAGCACGAATGCCATGTCCCGCCCTATGCCGAACTGCATGAAGGCCAGCGCCGCCAGACCTGAAATGGTGGTAAGGGAGGAGGCGCTGATCTCCGGTATGGCCTTGCTCAGTGCGGCAATGGCTGCATCCCGGGCATTTTTGGTCTCATGCTCGTCGGAGAAGCGGTGGCACAGGATAATGGCGTAGTCAATGGCTAAAGCCAGCTGCAAGACCACCGCAACAGAGTCGGAAATAAAGCTTATCTTGTCAAAGATAAAGTTTGTGCCCATATTCAAAAGGGCTGCCATACCGAAATTCAAAAGCAGCACCGGCACTTCCATAAAGGCACGGGAGGTCAGAATGAGCACAGCGAAAATGATGATGACCGCCACAATGAGAATTACCAGCATCTCACCCCGGAGCATATCATTCATGTCCAGACCCAGCTGGGAATCTATGTACAGGTCGTATCGGGAGAGTGCGGTTTTTATGCTGTCCATGGCATCCAGACTGACCTGGTCAAAATTGCCCCCGGCAAAGGTCACATCGTAAAGTGCGCAGGAGGAACGGTAATGCTCATAGCTTTCGTCAAACTCCACCATGTTGATGCCGTCGAGAGCTGCTATGGTGTCGTTTATCTGCCATGCGGTCTCAAGGGTCACATTTGTCACCATGACTCTGCCCGTGGCGAGGGGCGCAAAGTTTGCGTTCATGGCCTCAAGACCCTGCCGTGTTTCGGTCTCTTCATCCAGATATTGAGTGATGTCGTTTTCCACGGTCACCCAGGACATGGAGAAAACGCAGAATATTGCAGCAGCGATATATATCAGGAAAAACCAGCGGCGCTTATCCACAATAAAGGTCGCCATTCTCTCCATAAATGTTCTGGAAAAAGCATTTCTTGCCATATTATGCTCCTCTGCCAAACCGGCACAATAAGCCATTATAATTCATCCTGTATTATAATAAATTCCACTGTATGCAACAATACCCAATTTGTAAATAATTGCCCCAAAATATCAGCTCCTGTTAATTTTTAACAGGAGCTGATAGACATTATGTAAACTTACATTCCGCTTGAGTACTGAGAATAGATGGGATAAAAATCGTTCTTTGCGGATACACCCCGGGCATAGCCCACATCTCCGGCATTGGCAGGCTGTTCAAACTTGTAGCACCACTCCCGGGCGGCCTTGGCGGCATCGTCCGGGGTATTGCCAAGGGAGTAGAGAATATTCACCAGCGGTGTGTACTGCTCGTAGCTGAGCTCGTAGAACATAAAGCACAGCTGTCCGTAAAGGCTGGTATAGTCCAGATCGTTCTGATTGCACCAGTTTATGAGGGTGCTGCGCCGCTCGCCCAGCCACTGGCAAAGGCCGTAGCTTCCGCCGACATCTATGTAGTTTCTGAAGGAGGACTCCTTGTAGATGTTCGCCATCACGCCGCAGGCGGCAGCGGGACTCAGCCGCATTTCGTTGACGCAGAAAAGATATACAAACTGCTCGTTTTTCGGGTACAAAAGATGTACCACCACGGCGTTTTCGCTGCATATCACCCCAAGATTGCTCCAGTTCATATCCACCGCTGCCCGGCTGCCGTCGGCGCGGGTGAGGATGGTGCGGATAAAGCTGTCAGCAACGGCGCTTATAATGCCGTAGTTTACGGCTTTGCCTTCTCCATCCAGCCAGAAAATAATGTCACCGGCCTGGGGCATCATCGTCCCGCCGAAGGCTGCGCACTCCTTGAGACGGCACTGCTCAAAACCGTTTACATCCACCATGTATCTGTACTGCATATTGCAGTCGGGGAAAACGTCCATTATCCCGGCATCGGTGAGGCCTGAGCGGTCAGCGCACTGCAAAAGAAAACCCACATTGGCGCGCTCTCCGTATATAAGGCTTTCGCACAGCGCGGAAACATCCTGCTCCGCCGTCAGATGGGCGGATATGTCACGCTCTGCTGTTTTTACAAAGCCTGTGCGCTGCTCATCGCTGGCAAGGTCACTGTAGGGAGCATAGCGCAGATAGTCCGCCTTTTGGCTTCCGGTCAGGAAGGAATCGGTCTGGGGCGCGGGCGTAGGCTGTGGTGTGGCTGTGGGTACGGGTGTGGGTTCCGGGGCCGGCTCAGGCGTTGGCAGGGGAGTGGGGCTGGGCGTGGGCCGCGGTGTCATAGTGGGCTCAGGCGTGGGCTCCAGCTTGCTCATTTCCTCAACGGCCTTGGTCATTATATCAATGCCTGTGCCAAGCTTGCCGCCGCAGCCGGATATAATACACGCTGCAATAAGCAGCAGGGCGCATATCAGCGTTTTTTTTCTCATTACTTTCTCCGTTTATGTTTTTCGACCCCGACAGTATACCACATATCCTGCCCATATGTGAAAGAAACTGTAAATATTCGCAAAAAAAGCCGGACTTTAAGTCCGGCTTCAATTCGTCAAAAAATAAAATATACTCAGTCGATGTGGATGAGCTTCTCACACAGCTCTTCGGCATTGATTTTTATATTGTGGTAGCGCTGCCGCTTTACGCTGGCACCGCCCAGATCGATGGCCTGTGTGGGGCAAAATTGCAGACAGCTGAGACACTGGATGCAGTTTGCGCCTATGCTGGCCCTGCCGTTTTCAATGCGGATGTTGCCCTCCGGGCAGAGCTTTACGCACTGACCGCAAGCGATGCACTGCTCGTTTACACGCATTTTGGCGGCCTTTTCCGGGCAGAGCTTGCCCCAGGCCTTGGACTCAAGCATATTCAGGGGATTTGCGGGCGGCGCAAGTTTCCTGAATTTCTTTGCCAGCACATCCTGTGCCACCTTCTTTGCCAGTTTTTCAGACCTCTCCTGTGACTTCTCCACGCTGAGAGGCGGCATGGTCAGATTATGGGGCAAAAGCCATATGCAGGAGCAGTGGTGGCTGATACCGGCCCAGTACAAAAGCGGAATATACTTGTTTATCACGCTCAGACCTACGCCCTTGTAGCCTGCATAGCTGACAACGCCGAAGGTGTAAGCCTTGGGGTCTACCTTGATTTTCTTGACATACTCTTCGACCTTGCCGGGCAGACCGCCGGCAAAGCAGGGTACCACAAAGCCCACGCGCTGAGCCTCGCGCACGTCAGTGACCACAGGCTCTGAGCGCATCATGATTATATCCGTATCCTTTAGCTCTTTCGCGATGTTCTTTGCTATGTCCAGACAGTTTCCGCTGCCGGAAAAGCAGAAAATAACATTTTTGCTCATGTTGCACCTCCTGATTAATTTTTCCGTTTGGCCTTACAAATCTTACAGATATTATACTTTGTAAGTTGCCTCAAGACAATAGACACAAAAGCGGGTTTTAGCAGGAAAACACTCAGCTTTTCAGAAAATCCAGCACAATGGGGTCAAATATTTCGTGGCGGTTTGCGGCAATAAAATGGTCGCCCTCGATTATCTCAAGGCGGGATTTGGGTATGCTTCGGGCGATAAGCCGGGTGTGGGAGTCCTTTATCATATCCTTTGTCCCGGCGATCACAAGAGTCTCGGCCCGGATGCTCGCAAGCTGAGCGGGGTTGAGGGACGGGTCATTTACCATCAGCCCCAGCATCTCCGCATTGGCCTTTGCGCCATCGCTCTTTTTTGCAAAGAGTGATGCTATGCGATAGCCGAGAATGATGGGCAGCTGAACCCTGGCCTTTACCCCCACCCCGTTCAGATTTCCGCCGTTGAGTATTAGCTTGTCCACATACTGAGGATAGCGCAGGGCAAAAACCATTGCGATGTTTGCCCCGTCGGAAAAACCGAGAATATGGGCTTTTTCAATGCACTTCTCATCCAGAAAGACTTTCAGGTCGTCGGCAAACTGGGAGATGGAAAAGGGTGCAGTACCCCTTGGAGTCCTGCCGTGTCCACGGGTGTCCGGGGCGTAGACATGGTAGTGCTTTGAGTACTCCTCAAGCTGATAATAAAAATACCCGCTGTTTTCCCCGTTCCCATGGAGCAGCACAAGATTTTCACCTTGTCCTTTTTCTTCGTAATAATGCTTTATGTCCATAGCGTCACCAGATAAAGGGGAGAAGCCTGTACTTTACCCTCCCTTTATATTCCTCATAGCCCTCCAAGCCCTCAGAGAGCACTTTTTCTTCGTTTACTATGCGGCTGACTATCACTGCGGGGTAGAAAAGCATCACCCCAAAGCCTGCCCACGAGCCAAGCACCAGCGGCATTGCCAGAAACATCAGCACCGTAGCCGTATACATCGGGTGGCGCACAATTCCGTAAAGACCCGTATCCACCAGCTTTTGCCCGTCCTGTATCTCAACTGTGCGGGACAGATAGGCGTTCTGCTTCATCACAAGGGCGTACAATCCGTAGGCGGCAAGCTGAACTGCCGCAGCTCCAATAACAAGCCAGTGCGGCACACCCGTCCAGCTAAAGCGAAAGTCAAGACCGCAAAGCACAAAGCTCAGCACGAATGCCAGAGCGGAGAGCGCAACAACGGCTTTTTGAGCCTGCTCCTGCTCTTTTCCGTTCAGCCGCTTTTTCAATAGCTCCGGCGCT
>JAFTXM010000049.1 GCA_017465025.1 Oscillospiraceae bacterium | reverse complement strand
TCCAGTGTGAGCTTAACGTCCACGCCAAGGGCAACGGACAGACCCACGGCAGGGTCAGCATCAATAGCCAGAATTTTCTTGTCGGGATACTTTTCCACAAGAAGTCTGACAATGGATGCACAGATAGAGGTTTTACCCACGCCGCCCTTGCCTGCGACCGTAATTATCTTGGCCTTATTTGCCATAAACGGCCCCCCTGTTCATACATTATTCTGAAAGTAAATACAAATCTAACTCAGGGCAAACCGAAAAATGTATGCCCTTTTTTCCCTTGAAATTTGTTGTTTTCATTCTATCATGCAGGCCGAAAAAAAGCAACATTAACACTTTATTTTATCTTGTAACTCCGTTTTTTGTATATATTTCACAACTTTTTAATGCATTTGTGAAAAAATTGTTTATACACTTCCTGCGTTTGTGTCTAAATTTTCTTCATTTTAGGTGCAATATTTCAAAATTTTGTTGTTTTCTTTCGGTAAAATTGCACCAAAATGGGGTTTCATGCGGCAATTATGTACCTGTGGAAATGCGGATAGCAAAATTTTGTCCGGGCGCTGTAGTCCATAAAACATATTCGCACGATGAATTTAACGATTAGTTCAAAAATATAAGCCGGAATTATTTTATAATCATGCCATAATCATTGAAAGGATGTGCCAGAAATCAACAACGGCAATTTCAACGGCTTTGAGCAGCAGCCCAGACCCAGAAAAGTTCCCCGCTTTGCAAGAAAGCTGGGCTGGATAATTCCCCTGCTTCTCATACTGGCCGTACTTGGTATGGATTCTTTCTATACCCTCAAGGAGGATCAGTACGCGGTGCTGACCACCTTCGGCAAGCCCACGGCAGTCTCTGCCTCCGGTTTGCAGCCGAAAATTCCCCTTATCCAGCAGGTGACCAAAGTATCCAAGTCCATTCAGGGCTTCCCTCTCGGCTACCTCCCCGGCGGTGAGAACGTGGAGGATGAGTCCTTGATGATCACATACGACTATAACTTCGTCAACGTGGACTTTTATGTAGAATACCGTGTCACCGACCCAATCAAGTTCCTGTACAATTCGCAGGACCCCATAGGAATTCTCAAAATGCTCTGCCAGAGCTATATCCGTGACACCATCGGCCTTTACGATGTGGACAGCGTTATCACCACCGGCAAGAGCGAGATTCAGTCCGCCATCAAGCAGAAGGTCACCGACAGGCTTGAAAAGGAGGACATCGGCATACAGCTGGTGAACATCACCATTCAGGACGCAGAGCCCCCCACCTACGAGGTGCAGCAGGCCTTCACCGCCGTTGAGACCGCAAAGCAGAGCGCCGAGACCGCAGTGAACAACGCCAGAAAGTACGCCAATGAGGTTCTGCCCGCAGCCAATGCGGATGCCGACCAGATAATAAAGAAGGCCGAGGCCTACAAGCAGAGCAAGATAAACGAGGCCACCGGTCAGGCCGCCCGCTTTACCGAGCTTTACAATGAGTACGAAAAGTACCCCCTCATCACAAAGCAGAGGCTTTTCTACGAGGCCATGGAGGACATTCTGCCCGACATGAAGCTTTTCATCCTCAATGAGGACACCAATGTGCAGACCGCGCTGCCCCTTGAGAATTTCGCGGAAGTAACAGTGGAAGGAGCCAAGTGAAGATGAAGAAAGTATTCGCTGTTGCCGCCCCTGTTATCCTTGTTTTGCTGGTTGTGTGCATCATGGGCGGCTGCTTCGTTGTGACCCAGCAGAACGAATACATCATAGTCAAGCAGTTCGGCGCTGTTGTGCGTGTCATTGACGAGCCGGGGCTGAGCCTGAAGATGCCCTTTATCCAGTCCACCAGCACCCTGCCCAAAACAGAAATGCTCTATGACCTTGCCATAAGCGACGTTATCACCAGCGACAAAAAGTCCATGGTGGCGGACAGCTTTGTGCTCTGGCGCATTTCCGACCCCCTCAAGTTCATCCAGTCCCTCTCCGGCAGCATTGCCAACGCCGAGTACCGCATTGACGCGGTGGTCTACAACGCTCTCAAGACCGTTATAAGCTCCATGCGGCAGGAGGAGGTCATCTCCGGTCGTGACGGGCTTCTGGCCGACAAAATAATGGACAATGTGGGCAACACCTTTGACAGCTACGGCATCACCGTGCTGGCCATTGAGACCAAGCGTATCGACCTGCCCGATGAGAACAAGGCCGCCGTATACGAGCGCATGATATCCGAGCGCGGCAACATTGCCGCCTCCCACGCCGCCGAGGGCGAGGCTGAGGCCAAGGAGATCAGAAACGACGCTGACAAGTCCGTGTCCATCACCCTTTCTGAGGCCAACGCCAAAGCCGAGGTCATCATGGCAGAGGGCGAGGCAGAATTCATGCGTATTCTCTCCGGCGCCTATGACACCCCCGACGAGGCCGACTTCTACGAGTTCATGCGTGCGCTGGATATGGCGAAAAACTCCCTCACCGGCGACAACAAGACCCTTGTGGTATCTGCTGACTCCCCCATTGCCCGGATATTCAACGGACAGTAAAAATCTCTAATAATCATAAGCACCCGTTTCCCACGTCGCTTCGCTCCTCTTAAATGACAATAGTGATTACATGATGACTTTTTTGACACGCTGAAATCCCCCCATTTTCCGATGGAAAATGGGGGGAGCTTTTTGGTTATCAGGCTATTGTCAGCTTTCCGAAAAATTCGGGGCGGTGGAAATCCGGCGCGGGGGTGTCAATGGGGCTCCATGAGGCATAGTGGGGGCTGGGGGTCTTATCCCCGCAGGAGTAGAAATTGCCGGTAAAGGAAAGGCCCTTTTCAAGCTTTGCGCCCCATATGGCTTCAACGGCTTCGCATGAAATGGAAAACACCATTTCCCAGCCTTTTTCAGTAAGTCCGGGCTGAGTTTTGGGCATGGGAATACCCATGTCCTTCAAAAATTTTCTGCCGTGGCGCTCTGTACCCACTGAGGCCCGGAGCGCGCCGTTGGCGTTGGACTCAAGGTTTACATAACTTTTATTGTCAAAGGACAGGAAGCACTCAAGGCAGCTATCCTCCCAGACGGCGGAGTCGGCTTCGGTGTTTTCGGCACGGGTGGGGGCGGCGGCGCTCTCAAGGCGGAAGTACAGCCCCTCTCCTTCAACAAAAAGTGCCTGCACCGTGGCGGCGGGCGCTGCATTGGGCGACCAGACGCACTCATCTATGCTCTGCTTTCCGGCCTTCGTCCAGTCAACGGTGGACACTGCGGGGATTATGTATTCTTTCATTATATATTCTCCTTATGGTGGAATTTTGATAAAAGCTGCGCGAGCGTCAGCTTTTCAAGGCTGCTGCGGTTTTCATCCAGACACGGCCTGAGCATGGCAAGAGCCTCGTCAGGGGAAAAAATATGCTGACTGCTGCCCTTGACCGGTTCGCTTCTGGCGCTTCGGCTCTGAAGCTCGCTGCGGCAGTTGCCGGGAGATACGCCGAAATGCTCATAGAACATCCGGTTGAAGTAGCGCACATCGGAAAAGCCGCTGCTGACGCTGATATCAAGAATGGTTCTGTCAGTATTCTCAAGGAGCATGCAGGCGTAGTCAAAGCGGGTCTGGTTGAGATATTCCTGAAAGGTAATGCCCATTGTGTCCTTGAAAAAGTGCGAAAGATAACTGAGAGAGAGCTTTTCGTGCTTTGCTATCTCGCTTAGCAGAAGCTTGCGTTTGAAGTTGCGCTCAATATAGTCGGTAATGGCAAAGATACGTTCAGCCCGCTGGCGGGTGGACAGAGAGTCCTCCCCTGTCAGCTGCGACCAGGGCAGCCGCTCCACAAGCTGCTGCAGGAGAAGAGACACAAGACTCAGGCAGCGAAACTCATAATTTTTCGTCCGGCTGAGATAGTCGCAGGAAAGCTCCATCGAAAGCGCCCACAGAAGCCTGAAAACCTCCGTCTCAGCCTCAAGGGCTTTTTTCAGCGACACATCACAGTCAAAGCGGATATTGGAGGCATCGGGGAAAAACTGCTCGCCCAGCTGGGGCGATAGCTGTATGGCCAAAATCAGCGCGCCGCCGGAGGGCGAAGAAAATTCATGGGGCTGCATGGGATTTATAAGGTAGATATCCCCTTTTTCAAGATTTACAGGGTCCTGCCCGGTATGAAGCCGGGTGCTGCCCTCAATGATAAGGCCCAGCTCAAGATCCCGGTGGAGATGGACACTGCGCTCCGCCATCCGCACAAGGAAGACATTTATCAAATTCAGCTGTGAATGGGGTACAAGCTCAAACTCTCTTTCCAAGGCCTCACCTCCAAATAATCTTTACCGCAAAACAGTATATTATCCATATGCGCCTGTGTCAATACGCCTGCAGCGAGAAATACTGCTGAAGCTTCGGGAATTCCCCCTCTATTTCGGTACTTTTTTTGAGACTTCTCAGCACCCCGCAAAATAGACAAAGTAAAGGCTTCTAAATTGTTCAACTATACAAAAGCAAATTAATCGGTACACGGCAGTAAATTTGTGCAAGAAGCGGAGGGGATAAAGGGTTAAAATCACAACAAGCTATACACTAAACTGTAAATATCAGGAGGAATACCATGTCTGCCTTTAAATTTTCCGTAGGTCCCTGGAATGTCCACGCCGGTGCCGACTCTTACGGCCCTGCCACCAGAAACGAGATAGACCTTGAAACCAAGTTTGCAAAATTTGCCGAGATAGGCTTTTCCGCCGTCCAGTTCCACGATGATGACGCTGTTCCCGACATGAACAACATGACTGACGAGGAAATCAAGGAGTACGCCCGCGGCGTCAAGAAGCTGCTGGACAAGTACGGCCTTGCCGCTGAGTTTGTTGCACCCAGACTGTGGATGGATCCCCACACCGCTGACGGCGGCTTCATGAGCTCCCGCAAGGAAGACCGCGACTACGCCATGTGGAGAGCTTACCGCTCCATCGATATCGCCCGTGAGCTGGGCTGTGACCTTATCGTGCTGTGGCTGGCCCGCGAAGGCACTCTCTGCGCTGAGAGCAAGAGCCCCGTATGGGCAACCAAGCAGCTGGTTGAGGCCATCAACAAGATGCTTGAGTACGACTCTACCATCCGCATCTGCATAGAGCCCAAGCCCAATGAGCCCATTGACCGCTCCATCTGCGGCACTATCGGTCACGTTATGGCCATCTCCGCCGCCACCATCGACCCCAAGCGCGTCGGCGGCAACCTTGAGTCTGCCCACGCCATTCTGGCAGGTCTTGACCCCGCCCACGAGATCGGCTTCGCTCTGGCCTTTGACAAGCTCTTCACCGTCCACCTCAATGACCAGAACTCCATCCGCT
>JAFTXM010000048.1 GCA_017465025.1 Oscillospiraceae bacterium | reverse complement strand
TTGGGATTGATGATGTACATTACTTCGTACTTCTCACTTGCTTTTGCCATAATCGCACCTCCTTTTGGTCTGTTGGCCCCCTCAATGGGAGCAAGGATAGCCCGTCTGCACATGGACAGGCTTAATTATTATACAGTTTTTTTGCAAGATGTCAACCGTTTTTGCTGAAAATATTGGTAAACTTCAGCGGAATATTGTTTGACTTGGAAATCACGCTGCTATATACTTTCTTATCAGCGAGGTGTAATATAAATAATGTATAATATAATAGAAATAAACGATTTTGACGCATCCGAGCTGGATGTGTACGCAAGGCTGACGGAAGTGCAGCTTTTGAACCGGGAGTTTCCGGAAAAAGGGATTTTCATAGGGGAAAGCCCGCTGGTAATTGAGCGAGCCTTGAACGCAGGGTATGAGCCTGTGTCCTTCCTTGTGGAAAAGCGGGAGCTTGAGACAAAGGCCGGGGAAATACTTTCCCGCTGTCCGGATGTGCCGGTGTACACAGCGGAGTTTGATGTGCTTACGAAGCTCACCGGCTTCAAGCTGACCCGGGGTATGCTCTGCGCCATGAGAAGAAAGCCCCTGCCGGACTATATGGGGCTTTGCAAAAATGCAAGGCGCGTTGCCGTCCTTGAAAACGTGGTGAACCCCACAAATCTGGGAGCCATCATCCGCTCGGCAGCGGCGCTGAATGTGGACGCGGTGCTGCTGACTCCCTTCTGCACTGACCCTCTCTACCGCCGCGCCGCCAGAGTCAGCATGGGTACCTGCTTTCAGATACCATGGACTTTTCTGCCGGAGGGTGAATGGCCCGAAAAGGCGCTTGCAAAACTCCGGGAGTTGGGCTTTGTAAGCTGTGCCATGGCCTTGAAGGAGGATACGCTATCCGTCAAGGATGAGCGGCTTTGCAGGGCTGAACGGCTGGCCATTGTACTTGGTACGGAGGGGGAGGGGCTCAGTGACGAGGCCATCGCCGGTTGTGACTACACAGTGAAAATACCCATGAGCCACAATGTGGACTCCCTCAATGTTGCCGCCGCCAGCGCCGTGGCCTTCTGGCAGCTTTGTAATTGAATTATACCAATAAAACATCCGCCGCGCAAAATGCACGGCGGATGTTTTTATCCAATATAAATAAATCTGCAAAAGCTCTGCCCATTCCGCTCAACTGTCTCATTCCACATGGAGGCCGGGCGCACCCACACGGAGAAATCCCCGTAGAGGGCTCTGTATACCACCATCTCTTCCTCCGTCTCCGAGTGCCGGGCAAGGTGCAAAACCTCGTACTCATTGCCCTTGAAATGCCGGTAGCGGCCGATTTTTATTTCTTCCATAGCTGTCCCTCCCGGATGTGATAGTATATTATAAGTATAAAGCGTCATCCTTTGCTGTCAAGGAGCATAATAAAAGCCGCCGGGAAACCGGCGGCTTAAAATATTGACTGATTTATCAGATCTCTGCCTTCCACAGGCCGTGGAGATTGCAGTACTCATAGGCGGCTACGGGCTTGTCGCCTTCGGGGACGATAAACTCGGCAACAGGAGCCTGATCAGGCTTCAAATCTACCTTCTGGTAGCCCTTCTCGGTCTCAAGAATGACCCACTCGATATAGTGGACATCCTGCATGGGATGGGCCACGCTGCCGACGGTGACAGTGACCTTATTGCCGTCCACCTTAACTTCGGGAACGTGCTTTTCAGCTGCGCCGTCGCTGGTGCCGGGGATAAGCTCGCTCATCTTCTCGCCGCAGCAGACTACGGGGACACCCTTGTTCTTAACATACTGGACTATATTACCGCAATGATTGCATACATAAAACTTCATATTATTATCCTCCATATTTGATAAAGATTATATTTTTTAAGTAGTGTTCTCTTGTTTGTGATTTTATTATAGCATATTTCAGAAATAAAACCGTTACAATTGCAACAAAATTACGCAAAAAAGATAATTAAAAAATTCGCAGGGAGATAAATCCCTGCGAATAGTGATTTGTATAGTTTAAGGTCTATCAGAAGATTGCAACAACTGCGCCGTTGTAGCTTTCAGCGATGTAATCCTTGACAGCGTCGGTCAGAAGAGCATTGACCAGAGCCTGGGTCTTCTCGCTCTCCTCGTTGCCGTTGGCAACTGCGATGATGTTGGCGTAGGTCTGTGCTGCGTCACCGGAAGCGTCCTCAATGGCCAGAGCGTTCTCAACCTTCAGGCCGGCCTGCAGGGCGTAGTTGCCGTTGATGACTGCCAGAGTGCCCTCGTCGCTGTTTTCAAGGATGGAGGGAACGGTGTCTGCCTGTACGGGGGTGATGGTGTAGCCGCCGTCGTCAACTATGTCAAGGTGGCTGATGCCTTCCTCAGCGCTGGCATCCTCGGGCAGGGTGATGAAGCCTTCCTGCTGGAGGAGGAGCAGTGCGCGGGTCTCGTTGGAGTCGTCAGCGGGGATAACGATGGTGGTGCCTTCGGGAGCGGCCTCAACGCTGTCTACACCGTTGCCGTAAAGGCCGAAGGGCTCGTAGTGGATGAGGGCTGCGGAGACCAGATCAGTGTCGTTGGAGGCGTTGTAGGAATTGAGGTAGGGGGTGTGCTGGAAGTAGTTTGCATCCAGTTCGCCGTCGTAGAGGGCCTGGTTGGGCAGGACGTAGTCGTCATAGACGACGATCTCAAGGGTGTAGCCTTCCTCTGCAAGGGCTTCCTTTACGACTTCGAGGATCTCTGCGTGGGGGGTGGAGCTTGCGCCGACAACGATGGTGTTGTCATCTGCGAAGGCTGCGGTGCCGAGGCAGGCCAGAGCCAGAACCAGAGCGAGGACGATAGAAAGGGTCTTTTTCATTTTGTTGTTCTCCTTGTATTTAATGTTTTTTATTTTCAGTGATTTATGCGCTTGTCAGTTTTGCGGGCAATGTAGCTGCCGATCACCTGAATTATCTGAACGATTATGACAGTGAGGAACACGCATATCCAGGTGATGTCGTCATTGCTGCGCTGGTGGCCGTAGATTATGGCGATCTGGCCAAGGCCGGTACCGCCGAGAGTTGCGGCCATTGCCGAGTAACCAAGAATGGTGACGATGGAGATGGATGCGCCGGTTATAAGTGCGGGCTTGGCTTCGGGGATGAGCACCTTGAAGATTATCTCAAGGTTATTTGCGCCCATGGACTGGGCCGCCTCTATGACCCCGGCGTTTACCTCGTTGAGGGAGCTTTCGCACATTCGCGCCACATAGGGGGCGGCGGCGATTATCAGCATCACGATTACCGCCTTGTTGCCAAGCTGTGTGCCCACAACAAGCTTTGCCACCGGCAGCATTGCCACCATCAGGATGATGAAGGGAATGGAGCGGAAGAAGTTCACCACAAGGCCCAGCACGCTGTTCACGCCGGGTCTGGGGCAGATGCCTTTTTTATCGGTGATGTTGAGTATCACGCCCAGAGGCAGGCCGATAATATAGGCGAAGGCGGAGGAGATGAAGGTCATATAAATGGTCTCCCAAACGCCCAGCTGAATGAGATTGTTGTTCCACAGCTTGTAAAACATTTCGGATAGCATTTTATATCTCCTCCTTCCACTTCACGTCGTTGTTGACCAGCCACGTGATTATTTTATTTGCTTCCCGCTGCTCCTTGGGCAGCTCCACCACCATGTGGCCATGGAGCACACCATCGTATATTCTGGTGTCGGCGAAAAGTATATTTACAGCCGCGCCGCATTCCAGAACCATGCGGGAGATAAAGGGGTCGTTGGTCTTTTCGTAGCCGTCGAAGGTAAGGCGGATACGGCGGCCGCCCTCGGTGTCGATGGCGGTGGAGTCCTTGGGAACGATAAGGTCGCGGGCTATCTTGGACTTGGGGTTTGTGAAAACCTGACTGACCTTGCCCACCTCGGCAATGTGGCTTGCGTCAATGACGGCCACACTGTCGCAGATGCGGTCTATAACTTTCATCTCGTGGGTGATGACCACGATGGTGACACCCAGCTTCTCGTTTATCTCCTTGAGAAGGTCAAGGATCTGGCGGGTGGTGTTGGGGTCGAGAGCGGAGGTGGCCTCGTCGCAGAGGAGGTACTTTGGCTGTGTGGCCAGCGCTCTGGCTATTGCCACGCGCTGCTTCTGTCCGCCGGAGAGCTGGGAGGGGTAGGACTGGGCCCTGTCGTCAAGGCCGACCAGCTTCAAAAGCTCGTGTGCCCTCTCGGTGGCCTCCCTCTTGTTCACGCCTGCTATCTCCAGCGGGAAGCACACGTTTTTCAGTACGGTGCGCTGCTCAAGAAGGTTGAAGCTCTGGAAGATCATGCCTATCTGCTGTCTCAGCTTCAAAAGCTCATTGCGGGGCAGCTTTGTAAGGCTCTGCCCGTCGATGATGACCTCACCGTCAGTGGGCATTTCCAGAAGATTTATGCATCTGACCAGGGTGCTCTTTCCTGCACCGCTCAATCCGATGATGCCGAATATCTCGCCGTCTTCTATGCAGAGGTCTATATTGTCCAGCGCGACTATCTCCTTGTCAGCGGTTTTGTAGACCTTGCACAGTTTCTTTAACTCAATCATGTCCTTCTACACTCTCCGAAAAACAAATAGGCCTGAAAGCTCGTATGCTTTCAGGCCTGTAATCACTTTTGAAATGACAGGTTATGAAGCAAGCGAGCGGTTTAGGGCGCGCATCATCATGCACATGCTCATCATGCGCATCATACCCATCATCATGTTGTCGTTGCGGCTGTACAACATTATAGGCTCGCTCCTTTCCTGTGATGCCCCGATTATAGTCCTGCCATCGTGGGCTTGTCAACTGCTATGTTGCATTTTATACAAAACGCAGAAATTTTGTCACGCTGACTCTTTGGCTTTGTTGCAATTTACATGGCTAAATGGCAAAATCCCCAAAAGCGGCAGGGTGGTGAAAAGTGAGTACACATAACGATACTCAGCATGCACTGGAGTAACGATGCAAACAGTAAGTACTATGGTTAACACAGGAATATATATTAAAAGTTCGCTTTTCATACCCTTCACCACACAAAGGGCAAAAAGCGCAATCAGCAACCATACTGCAGTGCCAATGCTGTATGCGATACCACCGAAAGGCAGAGATGGCAAATAGAAATAAACATTGTCAAAAATATTAATCCACCACTGTGGCAGTCTGCGGTCCTTGACAAGTTCAAGTACATCGGACTCTTCACAGTAATTACTCATGGACCAGTAGTTTACGTCCGGATACCAGTAGCCCTTGGTCTGGTCAATCTGTGCACGCAGATATGCACCGGGGTATTGCATGCCTAGTTCCAACCACAGTCGGGTATATTCACCTTTATGGGTAACCAGATATTCCTGATCACCGGTAGAGCGCACAAGTGCTTTTATCGGGTCAGAAATATTGGCGTTATACGTATCTGCCACAGCTTCCACATCCACCGCCTTGGACAGTAACTCATACTGCTTAGCTGTTAGACTGTGCCCATCTTTTATGACGCGGGCAATGTGCTGTGCAGGCAAGGAATGACTTTCTATGAAATCGTTGTGGGAAATATCGAAGGATGCAAAAATGGGACCGTTTATTATAATGGCAATAATCGGCACTATCAGTGGCATCAGCCATGCAGCAACGTTCTTTTTTCTGAACACCATATAGAAGAGTGGAAGAAGCAGAAAAAAGGCGTAATATATCTTGTTGCGGTATAGGCTTGCACCCATTGCAGAGATGTAGAGCAAAGCAAGGTCAAAGTTCTTGGAGCTGCCAGGCATTTCATTCCGGCACCTGAGTATAAGTCTCCATAGGCTCACACAAAGTGCCGTACCCCAGCCAGCAAACATAACATCCTTCCATACGGTTACACTGTATGAGCCATGATGTGGGTAAATGATATAGACAAACAACACGCAAATTATTACCCATTTTTTTATACGTGCCTCATACAGCGTTTCAAGAAGATATGCAAAAACGACAGACATAAACAGCATTTGGAATGCTGTATACAGCGCAAGAGCAGCATTCTGGTCCCCTGAAAACAGCTTCATACCCAAATTGAAGAAAAAGCCCAACATCAGTGTGGATACTGCGGGATGATTGCTTGATAGGGGAATTAGACCCATTGCCTGCATAATCTGATGATTAGAGTCGGGTGATGTATTACCGGGGTATTCATAGAGCCACCATATTCCAAAGCAAAGAAAAATGGGTACCCAACATAGGAAGAACACCTGTATTCTTCCTCTTGCGGACATATTTCGGTACTCATTTTTGTCCATAGTAAGCTGAACGTCTTTGAGCTTGGAAAAAATAACCGTCAGAATATTTGAATAAAGCAAAGCAAGACCTGAAAATCTGATAAGCGTCCAGAGATTATGCGCACGTCTGTCAGAAAGAGCCTCAAGATTTCCCAGTACGCTGAACAGGGCAAAGAGAACTCCACATATATACGCCGCAATCAGAATACATTTTTGGTCGCA
The DNA here is from genome assembly GCA_017465025.1 of Oscillospiraceae bacterium. Classification (GTDB taxonomy): domain Bacteria; phylum Bacillota; class Clostridia; order Oscillospirales; family Oscillospiraceae; genus Limivicinus. The sequence continues at coordinate 4,713 of JAFTXM010000048.1, read as the reverse complement.
ATTAAAACTCTCCCTATACAAGAAAAGCATAGCGGCAAATACAAACAAAATTAGCGGCTCCCGTGAAGAAAGACCCAACTGTGCCCAAAACGCGCAGGAGGATAATATTGCTGCCAACGCAGAGAATGTATTTGCTTTCACAAAACGTATTTTGGTCATGTTTTACCTCTCAATTCTTTCAAACATCCCGTCTGCTAAAGGGCAAAATCCCCAAAAGCGGCAGGGTGGTGAAAAGGCTGTAGATATATCTGAACTCCGCGTGGACCGGGGTGGCAATAAGCAGAGTGCCCCATATGGCAAGATGGGGGATAAAAACAAGCGCTTCCAGATACCTCCGGCGCACAAGGCAGAGCGCCAGCAGCGCAAGAAACACCCATACGCCCGCTCCAATGCTGAATATCATGGACACAAAGGGCAGCTTGGGGATAAGCTCCAGCGCCTTGTCGGCAAGGGATGCCAGCGCTTCGGGCAGCTTGCAGTCGGCCTCAAGCTCCATTTCATAGGAGAGGGTAAAGTCCGGCGCCAGCACCCAGTGCTGAACGGCAGGATCCCAGTAGCCCTGAGTCTGATCAAGCTGGGCTTTCAGATAAGAGCCGGGATTTTCAAGACCCAGTTCCAGCCAGAGTCTTAAAAACTCAGCCTTATTCTCGGCAATAAACTGCTGATCACCCCGGTGGCGTATAAGCTCCTTCACCGGGTCTGAAAGCTGGGGCGAATATACCCGCGCAAGGGCCTCCACGTCCACTGCCTGACTTAAAAGCTCATACTGCTGTTCATCAAGCTCCGCTCCGTCCCGGACAGCCCTTGCGATATGCTGAGCGGGGATGGACAATGATTCTATAGTGTCCGGTGGAGTAATGCCAAGGCTTCCGTACAACGGTCCTTTCACGAGAAAGGCCAGCACGAGCGCCAAAACCGGCAGCACCGCTGCCCACTTGCGGGCAGAACGCAGGATAAAAAGAGTAACAAAGGGCAAAAACAGCAGATAGGCATAAAGCCCGTTGCTGCGGAAAAGGCACATGAGCAGGGAGGATATGAAAAACACCGCCATATCAACTGCGCCGAATTTCTCACCAAGGCGCACAGCGCATATCATCCGCCACAGGCTCACACACAAAAGAAGCACCACTGCCCCAAACCATACGTCCTTCCACATGGTCACACTGTAGGCCCCGTGATAAGGCAGAACAATGTACACCGCCAGCACTGTCAAAAGCACGTATTTCTTCACGCCCTGCCTGTACATGCTCTCAATAAGCCATGCAAAGCAGCCTGAGAGCATAAGGGCCTGAACGCCGTTATATAGCGCCACGGCAAAGTTCTGGTCTCCTCCGGACAATTGAAGGCCCAAATCGAAAAGCACTTTTATTATGGCGGTATGGATAATGGGATGGTGGTTGGAAAGAGGCTCCTTCCCCATGGCCTGCAAAAGCTGCAGATTTGAGTCAATGGTCACGCCGCCGGGATAGCGGTAGAGAAGCCAGAGGAAAAACCACAGGTACAGCACCGCCCAGCAGGTGAAAAACACAGACAGGCTCTTTTTTTCGCGGGGCCTGTCCAGCATAGTGGAAAGCTTCCTGTCCGCAAAGTCAAAAGCGATGTTGAGGGCCGCCGTGTACAAAAGCGCAAAGCCCACAAAGCGAAGGGCGGCAAATACAAACCAGCTCTGCCGGCCGCTCATGATATCCAGCCTTGAAAGCACTGTGAAAAGGGCAAACACCGCCCCCGTCACCGCTGCCCCCACAAGGCCGCGCCTGTTTTTTATGCCGGTGCTGTAACCAAAAAGCGCTATAAGTGCAGCGTACACGAAAATAATCAGATAGTCTGACGGAGAAAGCCGAAAGTGCAGCCACAGCGCCACGGTCGAAAGAAAGGCCGCAGCGGCGGAAAATATTGAATTTTTCTTTTTGCTGAAATTCATGGTGTTATCTCCGTTTGGTACGGAAAGGGATTATTCCTTTTCCGTAAAGGGCAGAACAAGCATCAAAGGCAGCGTTGCAAAAACGCCGTAGGCATAGCGGAACTCATTGTCCAGCGGAGTGGCCACAAGCAGGGTGAGCCACACAGCCAGCACAGGCACAAACAAAATAAGCCGGGAATACTTCCGCCGGGCAAGGCAAAGGCCGAAGAGTGCAATATAAAGCCAGATTGCAGCGCCGTTACTGAAAAAGAGATTGACTACAGGGATCTTAGGCATATGTACCGCCATGGCTGAGAGCACTGCGGCAACAGGGCCGGGCAGCATGCACATACCTTCAAGGGGCGGCTCGGTAAAGTAGAGGTACATGACCGTGCCGTCGGTCAGGGGATAGATATAGCCGCGGATAAGGTCTATATGGGCCTTCAGATATGAAATAGGATTTTCAAGCCCCAGCTCCAGCCAGAGCTTTGCCAGCTCTCCCTTATGGGCGCTGAGAAACTCAAGGTCACCCTCCTGGCGGATAAAGTGCTTCACCGTGTCCACAAGCCAGGGGCAGTAAAGCTCCACTGCCGCATCCACATCCACCACATTGTTCAAAAGCTCCCTCTGCTCATCACTGAGCTCCGCCCCGTCCGCAATGGCCCGGGCGATATGCTGGGTGGGGATGGCCAGAGGCTCTATCACATCCGGGGGCGCAATGCCCAGCGCGGAGTAGAGAGGCCCTGTGATGAGAAGGGCCAGAACCGCCGCGATGATCGGCAAGATCGCAGCAGCCTTGCTCTTTTTGAAGAAATAGACAAGCATAAAGGGAGTAAAGAGAATAAAGGCGTAAAGGCCGTTTGTTCTGAGAAGGCACATACCAAGAGAGGAGACAAAGAGCATAACCATGTCCCATCTGCCTGCCCTGCCCTCATCCTTCAGCGACACCATGAGCCGCCACACACTCAGGCACAAAAGCAGGATGAAGCCTGCAAACCACACGTCCTTTACCATGGTGGCGCTGAGAGAGCCGTGGTAGGGCAAAACAATGAAGCTTGCAAAGATAAGCCCCATCACCCAGAGCTTTATACGCATTTTATAAAGAGTAGTAATAAGGTAGGCATATACGGCAGCCAGAAAGGCGGCCTGAATAAGCGTGTACATGGCCAGAGCCACACTGGGATTTGCGGAGATGGCAAAGCCCACATTTATGCACAGCCTTATCAGCATGGTGTGGACTATGGGGTGGTGGTTGGAGAGAGGCATTTCCCCTTTCGCCTGCATAAGCTGCCAGAGGGAGTCGGGAGAGAGGCAGCCGGGGAAACGGTAGAGCATCCACATGCTAAACCAGACCATCAATATAATGAACGCCCCAAAGAACACCAGAAGCTGGCGGCGAAGGCCGGTGTTGCGCGCATTATCCTCCGTCAAGGTGAAGCTGACATTTTTAAGTGCTCCGTAGATAACAAAAAGAACAGCCCCTATGACCGCCGCCAAAACCACAAAGCAGAGCGCCAGAACAAGGCCGCTGCCGCAAAGCCCCATAAAGAAGTCAAGCCTTGCGAGCACGGAGCAAAGAGCAAAGAAAATGCCCAGAAGCGCACAGGCCCAGGTTCTGGATTTGTTCTTTTTGAATATGTTCATATGACCACCTTAAAGCTTTTTTCGATTTTTACGAATTGTACCATAAAAATTCCACCTATTCCACACTTTGTGTAAATTTTATTTCTATGCCTTTGCACAGATTATACAAAGTGCTCTGCCGGGTATTGCAAAAAAGTCTCCCGTATCGTACAATGTCCGTCGGTGCCCGACAGACACGCGTCTCTGTCGGGCACTACATTTTGTGTTAATATTGGTTACAATCTGGATTGTAACCAATATATTGTGTTTTAGCTATTGACATAATGCAATGACTCCTATATTATTACTCGTGCAGGACTCAGGAGGATACATTATGTTAATCGCAGGACTACAGAAACTTACGCTGCTGGACTATCCGGGGCACGTGGCGTGCACGGTATTCACCGGCGGCTGCAATATGCGCTGTCCCTTCTGCCACAATGCGTCTCTGGTGCTTCCGGAAAAGCTCTGCGCCCAGTACAGCGAGGAGGACATCCTCAGTTTTCTCAAAAAGAGACAGGGCGTGTTGGAGGGTGTGGCCATTACCGGCGGTGAGCCGCTTCTGCACAAGGACATAGGCGCTTTTCTTGATAAAATACGCTCTCTCGGCTACAAGATAAAGCTGGACACCAACGGCAGCTTCCCACAACATCTTGTGGAGATAGTGAAAGCCGGACTTGTGGACAGGGTAGCCATGGATATAAAAAACGCCCCCGCCCTTTACGCCAAAACCGTGGGGGTAGAGAATTTTGACATGACCGGTGTGGAGGAGAGCAAGAGCTTTCTTCTGGAAGGCCATGTGGAATATGAATTCCGCACCACTGTGGTAAAGGGGCTGCACACTGTTGAAAGCATCTCTCAGGCCGCAGAATGGATAAAGGGTGCAAAGGAATACTATCTGCAGCAGTTCAAGGATTCCGGCGAGCTGCTGGACGCTCAGGGTCTGGGCGGCTTTGATGAAGAGTATATGAATACGCTCAGGGCTGCGGCGGCGGAATATGTGCCGTCGGTTCAGCTTCGGGGCGTATAGAGATAGTCCAACGGGAGTTGAACACGCACCGCATTTCGGCGGCCTTGTCCGGCGCTTTTGGACTTATCGTCCTTGACTTACGTCAGTAAGCCTGCGTCCTCTGCATCCAAAATCATCCGAACAATTCACGCCGAAATGTGCAAAGCAGTTTTTCCGGTGC
>JAFTXM010000047.1 GCA_017465025.1 Oscillospiraceae bacterium | reverse complement strand
AGAAGGTCGCTGAGACCAACCACCTGATCGCTACCCGTTGGCTGTTCATCTCTGAGGAGTGCTGGAACAAGATCCCCGAGAAGTACCAGACCATCATTGAGGAGTGCGCTTACGAGTGCGGCATGTGGGAGCAGACCATGTGCGAAGAGGATGAAGCCGGCCAGATCGAGTTCCTCAAGAGCCAGGGCGTTACCTGGAACGAGGTTGACCTGGATGCATTTGCAGCAGCCTGCGAGCCCGTTATCGACTGGATCGTTGAAGAGTACGGCTCTTCCTACGAGGCTTACGAGGAGCTGACCGCTCTCGTTGCTGAGTACCGTGCAAACAACGCATAATCGCATCAGGTAAGTCGCACCAATAAGTAAATAAAACTTTTCAACACGGATTGCCTGATTTATCGGGCAATCCATGTTGAATGTTTGAGAGTATTAATTTTTTGTCAAGAAAACAAACTTAAGGATAGTGTATGAATAAGAAAATCACCTTAAAAGGCATACTTGGAAATCTTGACGCTATCATCACCGGCGCAACGCTGACCTGCTGTGTGGTTCTCGTTAACCTCAACGTGTTGATGCGCTACATATTCCACGCTCCCTTCCAGTGGAGCGAGGAGCTGGTCACGAGCCTTTTCGTTTGGACAGTGTTTATCGGCAGCGCCTACGCCTACCGCAAGCACTCCCATCTGGGTGTTGATATAGTCGTCAATCTTATGCGCGGCAAGACCAAGGCCACCGTTTTTATGATAGTTGCAGTTCTTGAGCTGCTCGTGCTTATCATGCTCACCTATGTGAGCGGCGAGTATGCCTTCCACCTTCTCTTTAACCCTGCCGGCAAGTTCAAGCCGGTCCTTACCGACGTTCTGCGTATTCCCAAGTTCTACACCGGCGTTGCCGTTCCTATCGGCTTCGGTGTTTCCGTGATTTATTCCATTTACTTTATGTTTACTGAGAAAATTCCTCAGTTCAAGGCACTCATGAGCGGCAAGGACATTGCCGTAGACAATAACGAGGAAGGAGGAAATGCCACATGACGCTGGAATTTATAGACCTTATTCCCGTATTTATGGTGTTCCTTCTTTACTTCATGGGAATGCCCATCGTTTACGCCCTTTTCGGCTCCACTTTCTTCTATTTTCTGGTTGTTGACCCCAGCACACAGTGCTGGCTCATTCTCCAGAAGGTCATGAACTCCACCCAGTCCTTCTCCATGCTGGCCATCCCCTTCTTTATCATGTCCGGCTCAGTCATGAACTTCGGCGGCATATCCGACAAGATGATGGACTTCTGTGAATGCGTGACGGGTCATATGCGCGGCGGTCTGGCACAGGTCAACGTGCTTCTCAGTATGCTGATGGGCGGCTGCTCCGGCTCTGCCAACGCCGACTGCGCCATGCAGTCCAAGATGCTGGTGCCTGAGATGGAAAAGCGCGGCTACTCCAAGGCCTTTTCCGCAGCCATCACTGCCGCATCCTCCGCTGCTACCCCCGTCATTCCTCCCGGAGTTAACCTTATAGTCTTCTGCCTTATCGCACAGGCTTCCCTGGGTCGTACCTTCGCTGCCGGTTATGTACCCGGCATCCTGATGAGCCTTTCGATGATGATCACCGTGGCCATCATCGCAAAGAAGCGTAACTACCCCAAGACCCGAGACAAGATGCCTCCCGCAAAGGAAATCCTCAAGCAGGCTTTCATCTCCTTCTGGGGTCTGTTCTTCCCCTTCGGCATCATCCTTGGTATGCGCTTTGGTCTGTTCACCCCCTCTGAGGGCGGCGCTGTTGCAGTTCTTTACTGCTTTATCATCGGCGGCCTTGTGTACAAAAAGCTCAGCCTGAAAAAGCACTTTATTCCCATACTGCTGGACACCATCGCAGGCACTTCCAGCGTCGTTCTTATCATGGTCTCTGCCAGCGTCTTCGGTCAGTACATGACCTGGATAAATCTGCCCAAGATCGTTGCCTCCGCTGTTCTGGAGCTCACCTCCAACAAGTACGTGTTCCTGATGCTGTGCAACGTTATCCTTCTTGTTATGGGTATGTTCCTTGAAGGCGGCGCCTGCATCATGATCATCACTCCGCTGCTGCTGCCCGTTGCACGTCAGCTGGGTGTCGGCGTATACCACTTCGGTCTTGTGGCCATCGTCAACATTATGATCGGCGGTATTACTCCTCCCTTCGGTTCCATGATGTTCACCACCTGCGGTATTACCGGATGCCCGATAAGCTCGTTCCTGAAGGAAATTTGGCCGTTCATACTATGTCTGATCCTCGTTTTGCTGCTGCTCACCTTCTGCCCCATCCTTATCGATATCGTTCCCAACCTTATCTACGGTCCTGTGGGCGCAGGCGGCATCTGATAAAGCTCAGGACGGCTGCTTCACTAAAAAGCATAATGTTCAAAAAAACATCCACTCACGCAAAGGTGAGTGGATGTTTTCTGCTTTCTGTCACATAAGAAGAGACATTATTTCATAGGCTGCCTGCTGGGCCGGGCTGAGGGACCATACGTTCGTGAAGGCAAGGGCTATGGCGTAGCGAGGTTCATCATAGGGGGCATAGCCCATGAAAAGGGCGATGTCATCCTCGTAGCTGCCTATTCCCGCGATACCCCAGCTATCTTCAGTCTGTGGTGCGGAAGTTACATTCAAAGGGTCATTCATTTTCATGTACATCCCCTCTTTTACGGCCTCCCAGTTTTCTTCATCCATTGTAGATGCAAGGTACAAAGGCTCGGTTTCCTGGCTTTCCACGCTGCCGTTTATATCCCTTATCTCATAGATAATGGAGTCTGAGAAGCTGACGCCGTTATTGGCAATGGCGGCGCAGCAGCGGGCAAGCTGCAAGGGCGTAAAAGCGTGGGTTGAGCGGCCCACCGCGGCTTCAAGGGTATCCCCTATCCGCCACTGGCTGCCCTCAGGAAGCGTGCCTCTCCGGGCGAGGACGCCACCGGAGGCGGGCAGTTCAATTTTGCCGGACTCTCCCAGCCCCAGAGAGCCTGCATAGTCGCTCAGGGCATCAATTCCAAGCTCATTGCCGAGGCTATAGAAATAATACTGACAGCTGTCCCGAAGGGCTGTGGTCACATTTTCCTCAGGGTGGCAAAGCTGCTGGTCTTCCGATACGCTCCATATCCAGCACTCGGGGGCTATGCCCTCCTCCTCGTAACGGCTGAAAACACCCTCGCAGGCAATGGCGGTATCCGCCTCCACAAGGCCAAAGTTCATAGCCGCAAGAGCCGTAAGCGGATAAAAAAGCTGATTTGGCGCAAAGGCGCTGTTGAGCGGGTCAAGCTTTCTGTCAGTGGAGACAAGAGCCAGCGGCTCACCGGTTTTTATGTCTATAAGCGCCGCACAGGCAGCAGTATCCTTGACTCCCGCAAGAGCAGAGTTGAGGATCAGCTCCGCCTGATTTTGTATGGCGGTGTCGATAGTCAGCTTTACCTGACTGCCGGAGCGGAGATAATTTGAAAAAGCGTCAAGGGCGCTGTTGTAGTAGAGGAAATTGTCAAAACTTAGGGCGGCTCCATTTCTGTCCATAAGCACAGGGGCGCTCTCGTCACTGTCCGCAAAGGCCGCAGCGCTGCCAGCTACGCAGATAAAGGCAAAAAGCGCACAGCAAAGGATGAATTTGGTGTGTCTGAGAATATTACGTTTTTTCATATAATCACGCTCCTTATGTGTTTAGGACGCAATAAAAGAACAAATGTTTCCAACAAAAAATAGCTGCTTCCGATTTTTTCAGAAGCAGCTATTTATATACGTTATTTACTCAATATCTGCGGCGGCTTTGCCTTCAATACCGTGCTTTTCGGCGTAGCTGGAGATGATAAGGGTCAGTGCGCCGTCGCCGGTTACGTTGCAGGCAGTACCGAAGCTGTCCTGAAGGGCGAAGATGGCAAGCATGAGAGCAATGCCGTTATCGTCAAACATCAGAACGCCGGAGATAAGGCCCAGGGAGGCCATGACAGTGCCGCCGGGTACGCCGGGTGCACCGATGGCGAAGATGGCAAGCAAAGCGCAGAAGAGGATCATAGTACCCACAGAGGGGAGCTGACCGTAGAGCATCTTGGAGATTGCCATGCAGAAGAACACCTCGGT
>JAFTXM010000046.1 GCA_017465025.1 Oscillospiraceae bacterium | reverse complement strand
GCCCGCGCTCTGGTGGCTGAGCCTGCTCTGCTGCTTCTGGATGAGCCCCTTTCCAACCTGGATGCCAAGCTGCGTGAGTCCATGCGCTTTGAGATCAAGGAGATCCAGAAGGAGTATGGCATCACCGTCATGTACGTTACCCATGACCAGACCGAGGCTATGGCCATGAGCGACCGTATCGTGGTTATCAATCGCGGCGTTATCCAGCAGATTGGCTCTCCCAGAGAGATATACACCTCTCCTGCCAACCCCTTCGTTGCAGACTTTGTCGGCAAGATAGAGTTTGTTGAAGGCGTAGCAGCCAACGGCTTTATCGAGCTGGACGGCTGCGGCCAGAAGCTGCCTTATGACGGCGAGCTTAAGGGCAAGGTCATCGTGGGTATCCGTCCCGAGCAGATCCAGTATGTTACAGAGGGCGAAGGTGATCTGACCGGCGTGGTCAAGAGCCACTTCTATCTCGGTGATGTTGATGACTGCCGTGTGGACCTTGGCGGCGGCAAGGAAGTGCGCGTTATCGCAGACCCCTATGAGAGCATGGGCGTTGCCCACGGCAAGAAGGTCAGTCTGAAGGTGCGTAATTTCCACGCCTTCCCCATGGATGAAAGTGCGGGCGACTTCCGCAAGATTCTGACCTGATATACAAAGTTTTTGACCGGCTGCGGAAAACCGCAGCCGGTTTTGTCTTGTGGGAGAAAAATTGACCAAAAAACGACTTTTTTATTTGTATGTTCGTTGAATTGAGTTTAAGCTTTGCCGATGGTATACTTTTTCCATAATAATACGGAGGTGGAAAGCATGGTTAAAAAAATCAGGAGGCCATTGTCTGTACTGCTTGTGACCTTGGTGGTTTTGTTCGGGTTCATGTCCTCAGCCAACAGCATACAGACTGACTTTGGCAGCATTGATGTTTCTCTCGGCCTTATAGAGACGGATGTGGGTGATCTTACATACAAGCTCTATGTTCCGGACAATGCAAGCGCCGACACTCCAGCTCCTGCCGTACTGCTGCTCCACGGCTACCAGAACGACAGTGAGACCTGCGCCGCCTATTCCATAGAGCTGGCAAGGCGCGGCGTTGTAGTCATGTCCCTTGATGAGTACGGTCATGGGCGCAGTTCCGCAGGATTGCTTAATCGTGGTTATGTAAACCAGCGAGTGAAAGTAAACTTCGGTGAGGACAGTGTGGAGGACGGTACATTCGTGGAGGTGGGGAGCACCAAGCGCTACCGGCTTCTGATGAATTTCTCCAACCTCTCCTTCTTTGATGAGCGCTATGTGAAGGACAGCGCCGGGAACTCCATCTCCGACAGCTCCTGCGGCGGCATTGCGGCCTACGCCGCTCTGGCAGATATGCCCTTTGTGGATGCCTCCCGCATGGGATTGAGCGGTCACTCCATGGGCACATGGTCAAGCTGGTCCGTTGCGGCGGCCTATGCGGGCGCTGTGAATGATGAAGGTGTGGACATTACACCCAAGGCAACCGTATTGCAGTGCGGCGAGCTTTTCCGGGAAAGCGCCTATGACAGCGACAATATCTACTTTAATAATGTGCTTTTATTGCAGGCTCTCTACGATGAATTCAGTTATTTCAGGGACTATAAGCCCTTTTTGACTGAGGATGTGCTCCACAGTGATCTTCGCGCAGAATTTCTGGGTGTTGAGAACGAGGATGCCGCATGGAACGAGACCTTCGGTGACTTTGCCGACGGCTCTGCCCGGCGAATGGAGCTTCTCAAGACCAATCACCGCCTCACCACCCACGATAAAAACGGCATGGCTGCGGCGCTGAGCTGGTTTGACGAGAGCCTGGGCTTTGAAAAGGAGCTTGAGTATACCGACACCCGTTATATGCTCAAGGAGTGGATCGTATTTGCCTCGATGCTCCTTGCCATATTCGCCATGCTGCCCTTCATGGAAATTCTGCTGAGCAGCGGATTTTTCGGCAAGGCGGCTGTTGCTCTGCCCGACAAGGCGGGTATAATAAAGGGCAAAAAGTGGTGGAAGAATGCAATCATCACCATGCTTATTGCAGCCTGCACCTATCCCTTCATGACTCAGCTGGGTCACGCACTTTTCCCCTTCCCTGAGAATATTTTCCGCATGACCATTGGAGACGGCTTCCTCTGCTGGTATCTGCTGCTTATAATCATCATGCTTGTGACCACCATGACTTCAGTACGCAAGGAGAAGAAGGCCGGTACTGCCCCATGGCACGGTCTGGGGCTTGCAGGGCCGGAGACCGCTGGAAGTATAGATTGGCGGCTTTGCGGCCGGGGTGCGCTGCTGTCGCTTTGCATGCTTTTCCTTATGTATGTGCTTGTGGCGATATGCGAAGCCCTTTTCATGCTGGACTTCCGTTTCATATGGCCTTTCTTCAAGACCTTCACACTTGAGCGTTTTATTCAGTTTTTGATTTACTTCCCCTTCTTTGCCCTGTTCTTTGTTCTCAATAACAGCAAGATTTTCGCCGGGATGAGAACTGAGGCCACGTATGAAAAGGGCTTCAAAGGCTATCTTGCCAGCTGGTGGCGGGGCGCACTTCTGATGGTGGGCGGCATCATGGTGATAGTGCTTATTGAGTATATCCCCTTCTTTGCCGGCATTGGCCCGGGCGCTGACCTTCTCTTCTCCTCCACCTTCGGCGGGCCATTTATGAGTATATTGATCGTTTTTGTGCCTCAGGTACTGGTGTTCAGCTTCCTGTGCAACTACATCTACCGGCGCACCGGCAATGTGTACACCGGAGCCTTCACAGTGGCGGCCATGGCAGCCTGGGTGATCACCGGCGGCTCTGCCATACTGTAAATTGTTTTTAATACCACGAAAACCGCAGCTGCTTTTTTTGCAGCTGCGGTTTGACTTTTTTTGCGTTTTCGTTGTCTAATAGATGTAAAGACTTTACAAGACATAAATAAGGGGGAATTTCCCTTGGAACTGCTGTTCGAACAGGAATTTGAAAAGCACGAAAAGGCCTTGTTCCTGGTGGCATTAAGCTACGTGCACAACACGGAGGACGCCAAGGACATTGTACAGGAAGCGGCGCTGTCCGCCTTTCAGGCGATGGACACGCTCAAGTATCCTGAATACTTCAAAACATGGATGACCCGTATAGTGATAAACAAAAGCAAAAATTTCCTGAAAGGGCGAAGGCTAACAGAAGCGCTTGACGACAGCCTGAATATTTTCGCAGCTATCCCCACTGAAGAGCTGGAAATGATGGATGCGATCTTACGGCTGGGTGAGGGCTTGTCTGTATACATAAGCCTCAGGTTCTACAGCGACATGAACTATGAAGAGGCCGCGCAGGCTTTGGGTCAGAATGTGTCCACGGTGAAATACAGGACAAGAAAAGCCTTGAATGAGCTTAAGAAAATTCTGGAAGGAGATGTTGAAGCGTGAAAATTACTGAACTTGAAAAACGGCTTTATCGGCACGCCGATACGGTGAAAAACAATATGACAGCTCCTTTCGGTGCAGAAATCAGGGGGCTTATCGAAGCTGCTCCGTATTATGAAGAAAGGACAAGCACAGTTATGAGATCAAAAAGAATTGTTTCCGTTATTGCAATTGCGGCGGTATTCGCCTGCCTTGCCACTGCCTTTGCCGCAAATGGACTGGGCGGCTGGTTCAGCGGCACTGAAATCGTATACGAGGCGCTGCCTTCCGAGACGCAGTACATGGAAGATGTGGGCTATGCTCCCATCCTCATTGAAAGCTTTGAAAACGGCTATACCTACATGACAGGTCATATCATGAACAATGAGGTATATGACGATGCCGGGGATATGACCGATACTTTCAAGTCCGCAATATTCAACTATGAAAAGGACGGGGATGAAGTCATTTTCTCTCAGGACAAAGCCCAGTCCGGTATCAGTCCGCAGGGCGGCGTAGTTGCGGATGCAGAGGGCTGCAAGATATATTATCACAGCTATAAAAATATGGTCGTGCCTGAGGACTATGTGCTGAGTGCAGAGGAGAAGGCCGCTGAAGAGAAGGGAGACGTCATATTCAGCTACGGCTCGGACGAAGTTATGGAATACACGGTACAGAGCGTCCAGTGGCTTGATGACGGAGTGCAGTTCATGCTCATGCAGATGAACGGAATGCTCACCGCAGACGAGCTTGTGGACATGGCAAAGGAAGCAATAAACTCAAAATAACAGAAAAAACCATCCGTCAAAGGTGCGCCTTTGACGGATGGTTTTTTCCTTATCAGAGTTCTTTTACCAGTTTATCGATGGATTTGCGAACCTTTTTTCTTATCGGGTCGCCCTCTTTGGCGTAGCCAAGGGCGATGACGAGACGGGTTCTGCCCTCATTTCCGCAGACCTTTCGCACAGTATCATCGTCAAACCAGCCTATGATGCAGCTTGAAAGCCCCTGAGTGGTGGCCTCGGCTGTGATATAGGCGGCGACAATTCCCATATCCAGAGCCATATAGGAATCAATAGGCACGAGAGTGCCCAAAACGCCTTTTTTCTCAGGCTTTTCGGATATAACGAGGATTACGGGCACATCCTTGGTAAAGCCGTTCATGCCCACTCCTCTTGTGGTTTCCGCCACAAGCTCCTTTTTCTCGCCGGTGCAGACAGTTATAAGATAAGGCTGGGAATTGCAGGCAGAGGGGGCAAGGCGAGCCGCTTCCAAAATCTTTTCCAGCTTTTCCCGCTCAATTTCCCTTGCGGGGTCATAGCTGCGGCAGGCCTGACGGGTATTGGCTATATCAAGAAAATCCATGTGCTTCTCCTTTGTATTATGTTAACAATTTTATGTCTATATAATGTAAATATCAAACACGGGATGGGCAAGCTCGTCCCTTACAACGTTTTATTTATGCGCAGCACACACCGCAGTATGCAAAATCAGCATAATTTTATGTAAACTATATTATGCCACTCAGCACTGTTTGATGACCCGGTAGAAGAACTCCACCGCCCGGCCTATGACCTTAAGGCGGATATGCTCGTCATTGCCGTGGATGCAGGCGCGCTCTTCCTTGGTCAGGTCCATTGCGGAGAAGCGATAGACCCTGTCGCTGATGCGTCCATAGTGACGGGAGTCAGAGCACTGAACCATAAGATAGGGAGAGACAATGCTTCCCTGCCAGGTCTGGCTCGCAGCCTTTTCCACGCGTTTCCAGCCAACACAGTCGGTGCGGGAGATGGGGCTTGGCTCCATATGGTCGCCCAGCTCAAGCTGGATATCGTCATCCTTGATAACCTTGCGGATATACTCAAGGGCTGATTTCACACTGTCTTCCGGGTTGAGGCGGCTGTTTGAGACCATGTAGGCAGTGGGCGGGATAACGTTGGGGGCTTTGCTGCCGCTCATCTGGGTAAAGGCCACAGTGGTGCGCACAAGGGCGTTCATCTCGCCGCCGCCTTTTTTGCATATCATGTCCAGCACGCCCCTGAAGCACCAGAGATTTGCAAATATCATGCGGTAGAGGAAGCTGGAATGTCTGCCGAGGGTGTCAAACATTTCAAGGACAGGCTTGGTAAAGTGGGACTTGAAGGGGCTGGCTTCCAGTCTGGTGCAGGCCATGGACAGCTTGCCCACGGGGGTATGGGGTGCGGGTGCAGAGGCGTGACCGCCGGCAGAATTTACGCTGTATTTGACATTCATCATGCCCTTTTCCGCAATGCCGATAAGGGCACAGGGCTCTTTCACGCCGGGGAACACATTCTCCACAACGCCGCCGCCCTCGTCCAGAACCATTTCGGGCACGATGCCCTGAGCTTCAAACCAGTCGACAATATTGGCAGCGCCCTTGCCGTTTATCTCCTCGCCGCCGGAAAAGGCAAAATAGATATCGTTCTCAGGGCTAAAGCCCTGCTTTATGAGGTTTTCAGCCGCAGAGAGGATGCCGTTGAAGGTGACCTTGGTATCCAGAGTGCCGCGGCCCCACATAACGCCGTTTTCAATAAGGGCGTCAAAGGCCGGCTTTGTCCACTTATCTTCTTCAACAGGGACTACATCGTAGTGCGCCATCAGCACGGCGGGAGCGCCGTTGCTCCTGCCCTTCCAGCGGAACAGCAGCGCCCTGTCATCCATGCGCTGCATGGGGCAATTGGCTGCAACATTGGGGTAAAGTTCGGGGATGAGGGCGATGAGCTTTTCAAACTCCGCATCGTCCTCAAGGGAATTGTCGGCATAGGATATGGTGCGGCATTTTATGAGCCTTGCAAGAGCGTCGATTGCGGCTTCATCGTCAATCTCCACCTTTTCCACTTCCTCCTGCTCCGACACAGGGGGTCTGAACATGGCGGTGCGGACAAGCAGCACTGCCACAAAAGCTGCAAGTACAGCAAGGATTATCCAAAGCAGCATAGTTATTTCTCCTTAATCAAGCAGATGCTTTTTGTACATGATGCGGGAAACACCCAGGGTGAACAGCACGCCAACAGGCACCATTATGCCCACAGTACCGGCGTTGAGGGCGGGAACTGCAATAAAGAGGATGAGCATGAGGATGACGGGAGCCACGGCGATCTTCCAGTTTTTGGATACGAACACAACACCCAGACCGCCGAAGAGAGCGGGCAGAAGCTGGGCAAAGGCAGGCTCCAGAACAGGTGCGTCCAGAATGGGGGTGAGGGGGGTAATGAGGATAACGCCAAGGATGATAATAAGAGTGGTGACGATGCTGGAAACGGCAATGGCGATAGTGGAGACTATCTCGCCTTCCTCGCTTCTGATGTTCACATCCGCCTGCTCAAGGGCGTTGAGGGCGGCGGGCATTTTCAGGTTTGAGATATTGCCGGTGACAAAGCTCAGGTAAGAGCCGCCTGCACCCAGCATGGGAACATAGGTGATAGTCTCAACGATGCCGACAGCCCAGTACATGGGTGCGGTAGCTATGACGCCCATGAGAAGACCGTGCCAGTCGGGCATGGCGGAATAAATTATACCCACAGTGATGGGGAAAAGGAAGAGAATGACCATGACGGACAGGTTCCAGATGCGACCGTCTCTGTGGACGGAATCCATGTAAGACATATTCTTTTTCATATCACAAGCTCCTTTCCTTTTATCAGCCCAGCCAGGCGGTGATGGGGATGGCGCTGGCCATGCCCAGAATGAGGCTTATGGGCAGGGCATAGTCGGATATCCAGCTTTTCTTGATAAGTTTAACAGCCAGACCGCAAAGCAGCATGACCAATGCGGACACTGCCATTACCAGCGGCGGGATAAGACCTGCGGTATTGCCGGAAAACACTGTGCCAAAATCGCAGAAAACATAGCCCACAAAGGCGGAGATCATACCGATGAACATGGCGTTGGAGAATATCTCGCCCCATTTTTTATCCCTGTTTTCCATGGAGATCATGCCATTCTGGAGTTTTTTGCCAATAACAGGCACAAGCCAGATACCAACCATGATGCTTATGGTCATGACCCAGGCCACGGTTATGTACTGCTGAGCGGTCATATCCTTGACCTGACCAAAGGTAAGGCCCATGGCGCTGAGAGCATTGGAGGCAGCTATAGTCTCATAGGAGAGAGAGCCTACAACGCTCAGTCTCAGCCAGGGCAGAGCCACGCCCAGATCCTTGGCGAGGGTGATGACGCTGATGACGATGGCCACCGCCGGGGCAATGGTGAACACTGCCGCCGTGACCGCCACGCGCTTGAGCTTTTCAGGAGCCATGCCGATGGCCTTGCCGCGGCGCCAGGCCTTTATGAGAAAGTACACGGACTGCGCCAGCACAACGGCAATTATTATGCCTGCCAGCACAAAAAGTATGGGACTGTTTACATTGAATTCCAAATTCCTCGCTCCTTTTTCTTATGTTTGAACCTGTTTATTTTACCACATATATCCGCATAATTAAAGCTATCATTTATGCTTTTACTGTGCTACAATGGGATAAAAATTTTTTCGGAGGTTTTTATGCTCAGCGAGAGAAAAGCAAGGATAAATGTTATCCTCTCCATGTTCATATACGGTACCATCGGGCTTTTTGTCCGCTACATTCCCCTGCCCTCCTCTGTGATATCCATGGTACGCGGGCTTATAGGCGCACCCTTTCTCCTTTTGATAGTGTACCTGCAGAAAAAAAGTCTGAACAAGAGGGACATCAAGGCCAATATCGCGCCTATTCTCATCTCCGGCTCCCTTTTGGGCTTCAACTGGATACTGCTTTTTGAGGCGTATCACTATACCACCGTTGCAACTGCCACCCTGTGCTATTATCTGGCGCCGATAATTCTGCTGGCTGTCTCCCCTTTCACCTTCGGAGAGAGGCTGAGCGTGAGAAAAGTGCTTTGCATACTGGCAGCTTTGTTCGGCATGGTGTTTGTGTCCGGCGTGGCGAAAAACGGTATTCCGTCCATTGCGGAGTTCAAGGGCGTGCTACTGGGCGTGGCGGCGGCGGTGCTTTACGCCTGCATCGTAATCACAAACAAGCACATAACCAATATATCAGCTTATGATAAGACCATAATGCAGCTGGCTGTGTCCGCCGTGTGGATGCTGGGCTACAACCTTGTGACAGGCAGCTTTGCCCAGTACGGCGAAATGAACGGCATTGCCATTTTGATGCTGGCAGTACTCGGCATTGTACATACTGGCATTGCCTATCTTCTCTACTTTGGCTCTACTGAGGCTCTATCCTCCCAGACCCTCGGCATACTCAGCTACATCGACCCTGTTGTGGCAGTGCTGCTGAGCGCGCTGGTGCTGAAGGAAGCTATGGGGATATACGAAGTTCTGGGCGCGGTGCTGGTGCTGGGCGCAGCCTTCATAAGCGAACTGCCGGAAAAAATTTGAGCGTTTTAATAATCTTTTAAGAAATTATCCTTATAATTAGCTCAGAAATTTTATTAAAGGAGCTGAGTATATGAAGAAGTTTTTGAGTCTTATCCTTCTATTTGCTGTTATCGCCGCTGTCGGTGCAGCAGGTGCACAGGCCGAGTGGATATCTCTGGGCACTGCCACAGTGGAGGAAATGTTTACCGAACGGGATTTTGACCCGGCTTACGACAGCTTTGACGAGATATTTCTGGCAGACAGCGCTTCAAAAAGCGATAGCTCCGCTGTGCGCATTGATGGGGACACAATACAGATAAGTCAGGAGGGCGTATACAAGCTCTCCGGCAGTCTGAGCTGCGGGCAGATAATCATATATGCTCCGGAAAAGGCCAAGGTACAGCTTGTTTTGGATAATGTCTCGATAACAAATCAGGGTGGGGCTGCAATATACGCCATAAACGGCGACAAGGTATTCATCACCGCTGAAAAAGGCAGCGTAAACAGCCTCATTTCTGTGGGTGAGCTTACGGACGAGGACATTGACGGCGCTGTATACGCCAAGACCGATATCTGTTTCAACGGCGAGGGTCAGGTCAGCATTGAAAGTGAGAACGGACACGGTATTGCAACAAAGGACGATTTGAAAATTTGCAGTGGCAGCTACTCAATCAAGGCCGCAAAGCACGGGCTTTCCGGTAAGGACAGCATACGCATCGGCGGCGGCAGCATTGAGATAAGTTCCGGCAGCGACGGTCTGCACTCTGACCACAATGACGAGGACAAGGGCTATATATTCATAATCGGCGGTACGCTTGATATCAGCAGCGCAAAGGACGGCATAGACTGTACAAATTACTTCACCATGCTGGACGGTGCTGTCAGCATCAATGCCGAAAGTGACGGCATAAACGCCGCCGGTGAGGATGATTTTGACGGAAGCTGCTTTGTGGCAGTCTCCGGCGGTGTGCTGAATATTACCGCAAAAGAGGACGGCATTGACTCCAACGGAAGTCTCGGCGTAAGCGGCGGCGAAGTTTATATAAGCGCTGCACCCAACGGCGGGGATGGCGCACTGGACTACGGCACGGCGGCGGAGGTTTCAGGCGGTGTTGTAGTCGCAGCGTCAGGCCGTGATATGGCGGCAAACTTTTTGTCCGCAGATGCTCAGGGCAGTATGCTGTGCGTATTTTCCCAGCCGCACAGCGCAGGAGAAAGCATCACATTGAGTCTGGACGGCAAAGAGCTTTTAAGCTTTGCGCCGATGCTTGATTATCAGGCTGTGGTAATAAGCTCCCCGGATGTTGTTGAGGGCAATACCTACACCGTCAGCGCCGGAGATGAATCTGTTGAGCTGACAATGAGTGATAAAATTTATTCAAATGCTGCTGAGCCTATGGCAGGGTTTGGAATGATGCGGCCTGAGGGTATGCCTCCTATGGGAGATATGCCGCAGGACTTTGCACCGGGCGGAAAACCCGGATGGCACGGGGGAGAATTCAGCGATGCCCCCGATGGCGCTCCTATGAAGCCGGAAAGGTAAAATAATTCAAGGCAGCTGTTCATTTTGGACGGCTGCCTTTTTTCGAGAAATATTAATATACATAATGTTGTTTACGTAATATTATTTACATAGTATATAATCCACGCAAAAAACAAGCACCCGTTTCCGGGTGCTTGTCCGTTATTTGTATGGCTTTATGCTGCCGCGAGTCAATTACTCAGCCTTGGGGCCGGCGTTGACGATGTTGGCGGGCATATCGGGGTACTTCTTTGCAAAGTTGTCGGCAAACTTCTTGGCCAGGTTCTTTGCGGAAGCTTCGTATGCAGCCTTGTCCTCCCAGATGTTCTTGGGATTGAGGATCTCAGAGGGAACGTTGGGGCAGGACTTGGGGATGTTGACGTTGAAGATGGGGTCGAGCTCGTACTCGACGTTGTCCAGCTCGCCTGCGAGGGCGGCGGTGACCATGGCGCGGGTGTACTTGAGCTTCATTCTGGGAACGGTGCCTGCTGCGCCGCCGCACCAACCGGTGTTGACGAGGAACACGTTTGCGCCGGTCTCCTTGAGCTTCTCGCCCAGCATGTTGGCGTAGACAGAAGCGTTCAGGGGGAAGAAGGGTGCGCCGAAGAGGGTGGAGAAGGTGGTGACAGGCTCGGTAATGCCGCGCTCGGTGCCGGCCAGCTTGGAGGTGTAACCGGAGACGAAGTGGTACATGGCCATGTCATTGTCCAGCTTGGAGATGGGGGGGATAACGCCGAAAGCGTCAGCAGTCAGGAAGACGATGGTCTTGGGCTGTCCACCCACACCGGGGATAGCAGCGTTGGGGATATGGTCAACAGGGTAGCCTGCGCGGGTGTTCTCGGTGAGGGAGCCGTCGAAGTAGTCGGGCTTGCCTTCTTCATCGACAACAACGTTCTCAAGCAGTGCGCCGAACTTGATTGCGCCGTAGATTTCGGGCTCACGTGCGGGGTCGAGGTCAATGCACTTTGCGTAGCAGCCGCCCTCGATGTTGAAGATACCGTCGGGAGACCAGCCGTGCTCGTCGTCACCGATGAGCTTGCGGTTGGGGTCTGCGGACAGGGTGGTCTTACCGGTGCCGGAAAGGCCGAAGAAGACTGCGCTGTCACCGGCGTCGCCGATGTTGGCGGAGCAGTGCATGGAGAGGATGCCGTTCTTGGGCAGAACGTAGTTCATGACGGAGAAGACGCTCTTCTTGATCTCGCCGGCATAGCCGCTGCCGCAGATAAGAACTTCGTGTGCTTCGTAGTCGATGATGATGGCGGCTTCGCTGTTGACGCCGTCAACCTCGGGGATGCACTTGAAACCGGGGGCTGCGTAGATGGTGTAGTCGGGAACGTAGTTCTCCAGTTCTTCGTCGGTGGGACGGATAAGCAGCTGGTGGATGAACAGGTTCTGGCTGGCCAGCTCATTGACTATACGGAAACGCTGGGTGTACTTGGGGTCTGCGCCGGCAAAGCCGTCGAAAACGTACAGATCCTTGTTCTGCAGGTATGCAAGAACCTTTGCCTTGATGGCTTCGTACTTGGCCTTCTCAATGGGAACATTGATCTTGCCCCATGCAATCTCATCATGAACCATGGGAGAGTCAACGATGAACTTGTCGTTAGGGCTGCGGCCGGTGTACTTACCGGTCTTTACGACCAGAGCGCCGGTCTCGGAGAGGGTACCCTCGCCGCGCTCAAGAGCTTCCTGTACCAGCTGGGGGATGGAAAGGTTGCGGAATGCGACACCGTCGCCAGCAATGCCGAGTTCGATGGGATTGATGAATTTCATATAAAAAGCCTCCTTCTGAGCCTATTTTTCGTCAAAAGTATATCATTCATGCTGCCCGTGCGTCAAGACGGCTAAATACCAAAAAACGCCTTATTATACCAAGCAATATTCAACTTTTTCCGTCGAATTGTCCATTATCACGATTTCATCGTCTTCCAATCAGTGTAAAAAGACCAAAAGCAGCCAGATCTGCCACCACTATGCTGGCTCCCGTGGGCGTTTCGAGGAAGTAGGACGCAGTAATTCCGACAACAAAGCAGACAACCGAGATTGCCGCAGAACAGAGCACCACGGCTTTGAAGCTTCTGCAAACCCGCATTGCGGAGAGGGCCGGGAAAATGATGAGACTGGATATCAGAAGCGCGCCCATCATGCGCATACCCAGCACCACGGTCACAGCCGTCAGAACCGCCAGCAGCGTATTGTACAGCTCGGTTCTGGTACCGGTGGCACGGCTGAATGTTTCATCGAAGGTGACGGCAAAAATGCGCGGATAAAAAAGCACAAACAGCACCAGCACCGCAAGGGACAAAACCACGCTGAGTATGGCATCGGAGCGGCTGAGGGAGAGGATGCTGCCGAACATATAGCTTGATACTTCCGTATTCATGCCGGTGGTCAGTGACACGGTGATAACGCCGATGGCAAGGGCGCTGCTGGAAATAATGGCGATAGCCGCATCCCCATGGACACGGCTGGAGCGGCTGAGTCTGAGCAGCAAAACCGCCGCCACCACGACCACGGGTACTGTAAAGGCCAGCGGTGCAAAGCCCAGCGCCGAGGCAATGGCCAGTGCGCCAAAGCCCACGTGGGACAGGCCATCCCCTATCATGGAGTATCTCTTAAGCACAAGTGACACTCCCAGAAGCGCGGCACAAAGGCTCACAAGCACGCCCACGATAAGCGCCCTTTGCATGAAGTGGTAGGAAAACATATGAATAAACTCCGTCATATCCTGTTCCCTCCCAGAAAGCGTCTGGCATGAGCGCTCTCCCTGTACTCAGCGGCAGTGCCGAAGAAAAGCTGCGTATGACCAAGATGCAAAATCTTTGTGGCATAGCGCACCGCCTCATGGATATCGTGGGAGACCATGATGACGGAGATATCGTCACAGAGGTTTATGAGCTTTATTATGTTGTACATTTCCGCCGAGGCCTTGGGGTCAAGGCCGGTAACAGGCTCGTCCAGAAGGAGGAGCTTTTTCGTGGCACAGAGAGCCCGGGCAAGAAGCACCCGCTACTGCTGACCGCCGGAAAGGGCCTGATAGCTCTCATCTGCCAGTTCCTCTATGCCCATGCGCTCCATATTCATTTCCGCCCGCTCACGGTCTGCCGCGCTGTAGCGAAAACGCCTGCCCATGGCGTTGAGGCAGCCGGAGAGCACAACTTCACGGACACTGGCGGGAAAATCCCGCTGCATTTCGGTCTGCTGGGGAAGATAGCCTATCATATTGGCGCAAAGGCCATCGGAATGGATTATACGTCCGCTGTCCGGTGCTTTGAGCCCAAGAAGACCCTTTATGAGAGTGGACTTGCCGGAGCCGTTTTCGCCCACGATGCAAAGATAATCCCCCGCGTCCACGTGGAAGTTTACATCGTGAAGCACCGTTCTGCCCTCGTAGGAGAAGCTGAGATTTTCACATGTAAGTATTGACATCAGCCCAGTCCCTCCCTCAGGCTTTCAAGATTTTTTTCCATAAGCGAAAGATAGCTGACTCCCGCCTCAAGCTCATCGGCTCCCACATTGTGGCAGGAGTGGAAAAGGAGCTTTTTGCAGCCGGTATCCTCCACTATCACATCAGCCATTTTTCCATTGGAAAACTCAATATAATATACAGCGCCTATCCCCTCTTCCCGGACCTTGTCAATGAGAAAGGCCACGGTTTTGGCAGAAGGCTCCGTATCCTCGGCGCAGCCGGGGAAGGCCGCGTAATACTCAAGACCGTATTCCTCGGTGAAATAGCGCACCGGGAAACGGTCGGCAAATATCATGAGCCTATGCTCCGCGCCTTCCGTCACTTCCCGGAATTTTCCGTCAAGCTCCATGAGTTTTGCGCTGTATCCTGCGTAATTTGCGCTATATTCCTCTGCGCCCTCCGGGTCGATAGTGCAAAGAGCTGTGCATATGGCTTCGGATATCTTCGCGGCATTTACCGGGGATGTCCACACGTGCTCGTCAAACTCCGCTTCGTGTTCATGCTCATGTTCGTGCTCGTGCTCGCAGTGCTCGTCGTGTTCATGGGCATGTCCAGCCTGCTGCATACCCTCTTTGTGTTCCTCTTCAAGAGCTTCCACACAGTCAAGCATATATATGACAGGGGCATCTATCTCCCCCGCAGAAAGCATGGTGGAAAGCCACTGTTCCCCCACGCCGCCGTTGGCAACAATAAGGTCACATTCCGAGAGCATCGCCATGTCCTGTGGTGTGGGCTCAAAGCTGTGGCTCTCGGCCCCCGGCGGAACAAGCAGTATAGCATTGCCCCGCTCCCCTGCCGTCTCCCGGACAAAATCATAGGCGGGAAAATTAGTGCAGACTATATTGAGCCTGTCTGAGGAAAGACTGCTCCCGCTGCCGGAATCGCAGGCGCAAAGCCCCGTGAGCATGGCATAGCACAGTGTGATTATAATAAAAGCTCGGTATTTTTTCATTCTTTTCCTTTCGATGTTTAGTCCAACGGGAGTTGAACCCGCATCGGTTTTTATCGGGCGGATTTACGCCCATACTTCGTTATTGCCCTTGCAAATACGTCAAGTATTCCCTGCGGTCAATGCCTCGTCTGGCCGAAAATCCGCACCGGAAAAACTGCTTTGCACATTTCGGCGTGAATTGTTCGGATGATTTT